>CALZKF010000206.1 GCA_945787955.1 uncultured Acidobacteriota bacterium
TTGGTGTCGATTGAGTTTTTGTTGCTGTGTTCTTTGAATATTGGCTTGGGTTTTTTCAAACTGATTGGCTGTATTCCTAGCTTGTGCATTCGTCATCTTTCCTGGGTAGGCCTTAGCTCCCAGTTGAAAGCTCGAATACGTCCCTGATCTTTCGATCGAGCTTCCTTTCACAGAGCACTCTGGATAGAATGGCCACCATGCGGTGCGAGGCCCCGATGTGTGTACGACCGTCGAACGGCCGGACCTCGCCAGGGGAAGGAGGAGGGTGTCATGGCGCGACCCCGGGTCTTGGTTGTAGAAAGCGACGCGACGGTTCGGGCTTCCCTGGAAATTCTCATCCAGGAAGCCGGAGGCGACTACCGCGGCGCAGCCGATACCGACGGCGCCTGCCGGATCCTGGAAACCGAACCGATCCAGGTCGCCCTGGTGGACACCGGCCTGCGGCCGGACACCTTCGGCACGTTTATGGACCGCTTCAGGAAACTTCGTCCGGCGGCGGTGGCAGTAGGCCTGGGCCACGGACTGGGGGATCCCGGCGCCGACCGCCTTCTGGAGATGGGGCTCTTTGACCTGGCGCCCAAGCCTGTGGATGGGCAGCACCTGGCCCTGGTCGCCAAGCGGGCCATGGAACAATCCCGCATCCTCGATTCCTACCATCGTCTGCGGGATGGCGTGCGCGGGCGCAGCGGCTACCAGCGCCTGGTAGGTCGAAGCTCTTTCATGGAAAATCTCCGGGGCACCCTGGAGCGCCTAGCTCCGGGAGACGGAACGGTGATTTTCTATGGGCCGGTGGGCAGCGGCCGGGAACTGGCCGCCCGCTATCTGCACTCCAGCTCCGACAGGCGGGAGAACCCGTTCGCCATCCTGGACTGCAGCGCCTTTCCCGTAGAAACCATCGCCGTGGAACTGTTCGGTGGGGAAGGCCGGGAAGGTGTCCTGGCGGCCGGCCGGAACGGATCGGTTCTGCTCGAAGAAGTCGGCCGGCTTACTCCTGGAATCCAGAGCCGCCTGGCGAACACTCTTGAGAACGGCGAGATCGACTGCAGAGTTCTGGCCTCCAGCTTGACCGATCTTCGTCCGGCGGTCCAGAATGGCGCGTTCATGGAGGAGCTGCTGGACCGTCTCTCCCTGGCGACCGTGGTTATGGAGCCTCTGATCCGCCGGATGGAAGATCTCCCGGTGCTGGCGAGCCATTTCCTCGATACCATCTGCCAGATCAACGACCTTCCGCCGATCAACCTTTCGGCCGCCGCCCTGGAAGTGCTCGGCAGGCACCATTGGCCGGGCAACATCCGGGAGCTGCGCAACGCAATGGAGCAGGCTGCGATCCTGGCATCCGGAACCGTACAGCCGGAGGACCTGCCTGCCCGGATCAGGGAACAGGAGCAGTCCGTCAATCCGGACGTTGTCGCGGCCGCCCTGGATCCTTTCCGCGCTGCGAAGAGGAAGGTCGTGGACGCTTTTGAGGAGCGCTATCTCTCCGAGTTGCTGAACCGGAAGAGGGGCAACGTTACCGCCGCCGCGGAACAGGCAGGCATGCTCCGTTCCGCGCTGCAGCGCCTTCTCCGGAAACACGGTATCAATTCCGCCGATTTCAGGAGAATGCGGGGGCCGGGCAGACCGGCAACGGCGGAAAAAAAACTATCTGCGGATTAAGACGATCCGAGCACGGTGGCCGTCGTTCCCGACCCATTCGGATGGGTCCACCTGGCGCTGAATCCGGCTCGGCAGTTCAGCAGGATCGCCACCGGGGATTCTGGAGATCGGAACGGTGATTCTGCCTCCGGCGGTGGAGGCGGTCAGGGACCTGCCGTTGGCGGACAACTGAAACGAGAGATCGGCGGCAAGGAGATCGTCCAGCTCCAGCGAAGGAATCTCCAGTTCATCGGCTTCATTGAACTCGTAGCGCTGCAGGGAATAGGGCAGTCCCAGAATCCGATGGGCGGCTCGGGAGCAGTATCGCGACGGTTCGGACCCGACGGCGAACACTTCGGAGAACACAGCATCGCAGCCGGCTGCCGGGTTGGCTCGCAGCCCGGTGTTTCGGTCCACCGCTACGACGGTGATGCCGGCCGGTTGATGGAATCCGACCGCCTCGCGCTCCGCGGCCACTGCCTCCATGAAATGCTTCCAGATCGGAAGGGCGGCCAGGGCGCCCGTTTCACGGGATCCCAGGGATTTCTTGGTGTCGTAGCCGACCCAGACGCCGACCGCCAGATCCGGTCCGTATCCTACGAACCAGGCGTCGGTGTTGCCGTCGGTGGTTCCGGTCTTGCCGGCCAGCGGGCGTTGGATATCGGAAGCCCTGCGCCCGGTGCCGTCGGTGATTACGCCGGCCAGGCAGCGGTTCATCAGGTACGCGGTCTGGGGCGTGACCGCGTCCTGGACGCGGGGTTCGATCCGGCTCAGGACCGCTCCCGAGCTGTCGCGGACCTCCGTGAC
This sequence comes from uncultured Acidobacteriota bacterium, assembly GCA_945787955.1. GTDB lineage: Bacteria > Acidobacteriota > Polarisedimenticolia > Polarisedimenticolales > Polarisedimenticolaceae > Polarisedimenticola. Next base: position 2,443 of record CALZKF010000206.1, read on the forward strand.
GATATGAGGCTCCACCCGGACACCTTCATTGGCGAAGGTGCCGTAGGCGCTGGTCAGTTCGAGGAGGCTGATCTCGAAGGCCCCCAGTCCCAGCGAAGGGTAGGGGCGGAGATCGGCGGTGATCCCCAGCCCTTTGGCGATATCCAACACGTTGTCGTAACCGACCTGATCCAGGAGTTTTACGGTGGCGATGTTCACCGATTTTTCCAGTGCGGTGCGAACGGTCAGGGTGCCGTAATACCGGTTGGAAAAGTTCTCCGGCTGGTACGGCTCCAGCGTCCGAGGGTCCAGGAACACGGTAGGTTCGTCGAGGATGGTGTCCGCCAGCGTCCAGCCGTTGGCCAGGGCGGCGGCGAACACGAACGGTTTGAATGCCGAGCCGGTCTGGCGCCGTGCCTGTGTCGCACGGTTCCACTCGCTGCGGTCGAAGTCGAATCCGCCGGACAGAGCCAGGATCTCTCCGGTAGCCGGGTTCAGGGCGACCAGGGCGGCCTCGACCTCCGGTTCCTGTTCCAGGCTGATACCGACGGCTCCATCGTCCAGGATCTCATCAAGCCGGACCCGTACGATGTCCCCGACGTTCAATATTCGGGACGGGTTGTTGTTTCGTGTCCAGGCGATTTGAGCCTTTCCCAGGACTCCCCGGTAATCTCCGACACGGACCAGCGCCTGCGAAGAATCCACAGCGGTCACAAGGCCGTCCACGACCTCGCCTTGTTCCATTCCGCCGTCCCAGGAAGGAGGTGACCACACGGCGATATCCTCGCCATCCGGGATGTGGCCGCCGGCACCCCTCCAACCCTGCCGTTTGTCCAGTTCCCGAAGGCCGAAGTCCATGGCGCGGTCCGCATGCGCCTGGAGCGAGAGGTCCAGCGTCGTCCTGACTTCCAGGCCCTCCTTGTAGACGCTGGTGTCCCCGTACCGGGACTTGAGCCAGCGGCGGACCTCTTCGACATAGTACCGGGCAGGTTTCTTCCGACTCCGGCTGGTCGCCAGTGCCAGGGGCTCCTCCCGGACATGTTCGGCGGTATCCTGATCCAGGAAGCCGACCTGCACCATCCGATTCAACACATGGGCCCGCCGCTGCATCGCCCTTTCCGGGTGCCGGTACGGTGTCAGGCTCTCCGGTCGCTGGATGACGCCGACCAGCAGCGCCGACTCGCCCAGGGTCAGTTCACGAGCCGGCTTTCCGAAATAATGCCTCGCCGCCGCTTCCAGGCCGTAACGGCCGTGGCCCATATAGACCTGGTTGCAGTAAAACCTGAGAATCTCCTCCTTGGTGTAATTCCGCTCTACCTCCAGGGCGAGAAGCATCTCCTGCAGTTTGCGCTGGATCGTCTTCTGGCGCCGGTTGGTCAGGGAGCGGACCAGTTGCATCGTGATGGTGCTGAACCCTTCCTCCAGCCGCATCTTCCGCAGGTCGCTGAATACGGCCCGGGCGATCCCGCGCACACCGACCCCGGTGTGGTCGTAGAACCCGGTGTCTTCGGTGGCGATCAGCGCTTCAAGGAAGGAGCGGGGGATATCCTGGTAATCCACCAGGATCCGGCGCTGCTCAGCGAAAGTGTCCACCATCCGGCCGTCGCTGGCGTACACCCGGGTCATGAGCGGCGGGTTGTAATCTTCCAGGACCCGGACGTCGGGAAGATCCAGCCGCATGAAATAGCCGAGGGAGCCGCCTGCTACGGCGGCGGCCAGAACCAGGCAGGCGAGGACCAGATAAGGCCGTTCAAGCGCTTTTCGCACGATGGGCGGCGTCGGCAGTTTCATTACGCAAGGATAACCGTTCCACAATCTTCTCGCACCCATATTCAAAACCTGGGGTGCTGGCCCGGGATCCGGTTGTCCGGCTACAATCCGTGGATCATGAAACCGTTTCGGATCCAATCCGACTACACGCCCAACGGCGACCAGCCCCAGGCGATCGAGGCGCTGACCAGGGGCGTCCTGGGAGGGGCGCGGGACCAGGTCCTGCTGGGCGTCACCGGGTCCGGCAAAACCTTCACCATCGCCAACGTGGTCGCGGTACTCAACCGCCCGACACTGGTTCTGGCCCACAACAAGACGTTGGCGGCCCAGTTGTACCAGGAATTCCGCAGGTTGTTCCCGGACAACGCGGTGGAGTACTTCGTCTCCTACTACGACTATTACCAACCTGAGGCTTATGTACCCCGCTCCGATACCTATATCGAGAAGGAAGCGACGATCAACGAGGAGATCGATCGCATGAGGCACTCGGCGACCCGCTCCCTGTTCGAGCGCCGGGATGTCCTGATCGTTGCCAGCGTCTCCTGCATTTACGGCCTGGGATCCCCGGAGGCCTATCACGGCATGATGCTGTTGCTGGAGAGAGGGGGCGTCCTTGAGCGGGACCGCATGCTTCGCAAACTGGTTGAGATCCAGTACACCAGGACGCCTGCCGATCTCCGCCGCGGTTCGTTCCGGGTCCGGGGAGATACGGTGGAGATCTGGCCGGCCTACGACGATAATGCGGTCCGGCTCGAATTCTGGGGCGAGGAACTGGAATCGATGGCAAGGATCGACCCGGTTCGGGGCGTGGCGCTGGAGTCGCTCGATCGGCACCCGATCTACCCCAACACCCATTTCGTGATGCCGGCGGAGACACGGAAGCGGGCCCTCCTATCCATCCGACAGGAACTGGATGAGCGGCTCGAGGACCTGGATCGTGCCGGAAAGATACTGGAGTCCCGCCGGCTGCATCAGCGCGCCCTGTTCGATCTGGAGATGCTTCAGGAGGTCGGTTACTGCCACGGCATCGAGAACTATTCCCGGCATATGACCGGCCGGATGCCGGGCGAGCCACCGCCGACACTGTTCGATTATTTCCCCGAAGACACCCTGCTCATCGTGGACGAGAGCCACGTCAGCATTCCCCAGGTCCGGGCGATGTTCAAAGGGGATCGCTCCCGAAAACAGACTCTGGTGGATCACGGCTTCCGGCTCCCTTCCGCTTTGGACAACCGTCCCTTGACATTCGAGGAATTCGACGCCCGCAGAGGCCAGGCGATCTACATCTCCGCCACGCCGGCCGAATACGAACTCGCCCTGGCCGAGGGAGAGGTGGTGGAACAGGTCGTGCGTCCCACCGGGCTTCTGGATCCTGAGCCGGACATCCGGCCGGTGGCCGGCCAGGTCGATGACCTGCTGGCCGAAATCCGCGGCAC
>CALZKF010000207.1 GCA_945787955.1 uncultured Acidobacteriota bacterium
GCGGCGCGATCCGTGGCGACCTTGAACTGCTCCTCCGATAAGGTCAGACCGCGCACCGAGGCGCCGCTGTCTCGTGCAAGGTGCATCGCCAGGCCACCCCAGATAACGCTGGCCACGGTAGATAAGAGCCTTGCGGGTCGTCGCTTCCTCGGCCAAAGCACGCACGATCGGGTGCGGATGAAACTTGTGGCCCCCTTCATTGCAGAAAATGGCGGCGCAATTTTTTTTGACCACGGGACATTCGATTTACGTGGTCATTGTTGGGCGCAGGCGGACGCCTATGACGTGCTCTTGCGGCCGGCTGAGAATCTGAACACGATTGGACGCCTGCAGCGCTCGGATGAGAACACTGACGCTGTTATTGCTGGCCGATAGCACGAGACCGCCGAACCCCAATTCGTCGTTTACTCTTCCCAGATCAAAGTTGGACAGCCCCTGACCGCCCACGATATCGGCCTCAAGGATGTCCTGGACGCGTTCTATCTCACCGGCAGCGAACCGCCGGATGTCACCCTGTTCGCCGTGACGATCTCGGAACCGGGCGGGCTGACCACGGACCTGTCGGAGGAGATCCTCGCCGTCATTCCGGAAATCGCACGACAGGTCCTTGAAGAAATCGGATAAAATGCGGAATGTCCCCATTTAAAAGGGAGCGGGTCAGGATCCGGGGGATCGTCCAGGGCGTCGGGTTCCGCCCGTTCGTCCACCGCACTGCCAGAAACTGCGGGTTGTGCGGTTTTGTGCGGAACGATGCATCAGGGGTCATCCTTGAGATAGAAGGAGAGCCTGACGGACTGCAACGATTCCACGGCGCCCTGGCGAGAGACGCTCCTCCCCTGGCCCGTATCACCGGCTGCGAAATAGAGGAACTGCCGGCCACCGGCGAGCCCGGCTTCCGGATCGTGGTAACCGATCAGGACGGTACCGCCACTACCCTGATCTCCCCGGACATCAGCCTGTGCGACGATTGCAGGCGTGAGCTTCTGGATCCAGGCGACCGCAGGTACCGCTACCCGTTCATCAACTGCACCAATTGCGGCCCCAGGTATACCATCGTCCGGGCGATGCCCTACGACCGGCCCAACACATCGATGGCGGCGTTCCCGCTCTGCCCGGATTGCAGCGCCGAATACCACGATCCGGACCACCGCCGGTTCCATGCCCAGCCCAATGCCTGCCCGGTCTGCGGTCCGTCCCTCGCCCTTGTGGCGGCCGACGGAGGCGGCCTGCGGACCGACGACCCTGTGGCGAGCGCCGTCGAACTTCTCCGTGAAGGAAGGATCATGGCGGTCCGGGGGCTGGGAGGTTTCCACCTGGTTGTGGACGCCGGCAACGACGAGGCTGTCCGTGAGTTGCGGCGGCGCAAAGGGCGGGCGGAAAAACCGTTTGCCGTCATGGCGCCGAATACGGAAACGGTGGAGCGCTACTGCGAGATCGGTCCGGAGGAGCGACACGCCCTGGAGCAGCCGACACGTCCGATCGTTCTTCTGAAGGCGAGGGCCGGTGCCGGACCGGCCCCTTCCATCGCTCCCGGTAACCGCTACCTGGGGTTCATGCTGCCCTACACTCCTCTCCACGAACTGCTCCTGGCAGGCGGTTTTCCCGCCCTGGTCATGACCTCCGGAAACCTGTCGGAGGAGCCGATCGCAATCGGCAACGGCGAGGCGCTGGAGCGTCTTGGTACGCTGGCCGATTACATGCTGCTGCATGACCGGGAGATCCTGCAGCGTTGCGACGATTCCATAGTTCGGGTGGCGGCGGGCAAGGAGAGGATGATCCGCAGGGCGCGGGGTTACACTCCGACACCGATTTTCCTGCCCTCACCGACCGATCACAACATCCTGGCCACCGGCGCCGAGCTCAAGAACACCATCGCCCTGACCAGGAAGGACACGGCATTCCTCAGCCAACATATCGGCGACCTGGACAACCCGGCCGCCATGGCGTTCTTCGAGCACACCATCGGCCATCTGGGGCAGATCCTCCGGATAGAACCGGAACTGATCGCCCACGACCTGCACCCGGAGTACCTGTCGACGAAGTGGGCCACCTCCCGGGACGATCTCCCCAGGATCGCGGTGCAACACCACCACGCCCACCTGGCGGCGTTGATGGCGGAGAACGGCGTAGTTGCGCCGACCATCGGCCTTATCCTGGACGGCGCCGGTTACGGCAGCGATGGAACGGTCTGGGGCGGTGAGATCCTGGTAGGCGATTTCGGCCGGTTCGACCGATACGCCTGGCTGGAAACGGTTCCTATGCCCGGAGGCGCGGCGGCAATCCGGCAGCCGTGGCGGATGGCCCTGGCCTGGCTGCGGGCGGCGTATGGAGATCAGGCCTTGAAACTTCCCATCCCGGTTCGGGACCGTTTCACGGACGGCGAGCTGTTGTTCCGGTCGATGGACCGGGGTATCAACTCCCCGCTCACCTCCAGTTGCGGCCGGCTGTTCGACGCCGTGGCCGCCATCCTGAACCTGCGCCATGAGATCGCCTTCGAGGCGCAAGCGGCCATTGAGCTGGAAATGGCGGCGACCGACGTTCCCCGGGAGCGTGTGCAACCTTACGAACTGCCGCCACAGCGCGGCCGTCGCGGGCCGGTACCGCTTGCCTGGCTGATCCGGGAGATCGCCGGCGATCTGAAGACCGGCTCGCCGCCGGGTCTCATCGCCGCACGTTTCCATACCACGCTGGCCGCCTTGCTGACGGAAACGGTGCTGGCGGCGGCGAGGGCGACCGGCATCGCCGCCGTGGGGCTCAGCGGCGGCGTGTTCCAGAACCGGCTGTTCTTCCTCGATGTCCTGGACCGGCTGGAGAGTGCCGGCATGAACGTGTTGACCCATTCCCTGCTCCCGGCCGGCGACGGCTGCATCGCTCTCGGGCAGACGGTAGTGGCCGATGTACAATGGCGCCGGACGAAGGGGGAGTAAACATGTGCCTCGCGATCCCGGGAAAACTGATCGAAACTTTTGACGCCAACGGCCTGAAGATGGGCAGGTTCGACTATTCCGGCACGGTCAACCAGGCTTGCCTGGAGTACGTCCCCGAGATCCGTCCCGGTGAGTACGCCATCGTCCACGCCGGATTCGCCATCAGCGTTCTGAACGAGGAAGAGGCGCGCAAAACCCTGGCGGTCTGGGACGAGATGGCGGAGAAGGCGGCGGAGGAAGGGGTCGATCTGTTCGGCCATCCCCTTCCTGATCGCGGGGACCGGTCGTGAAATTCCAGGAGGAATATCGCGATCCCAGGGTGGCCGGCGTAATCGCCGCCGAGATCCGCAACACGGTCACACGACCCTGGACCATCATGGAAATCTGCGGCGGCCAGACCCACGCCATCATGAAGCACGGCCTGGACCAGTTGCTCCCCGACAGCCTGGAACTGGTTCACGGTCCCGGCTGCCCGGTCTGCGTCACCCCGCTGGAACAGATCGACAAAGCCCTGGCCATCGCCGCCCGGGAAGAGGTCATCTTCACATCGTTCGGCGACATGCTCCGGGTGCCCGGCTCCCGGAAGGACCTGTTCAAGGTCAAATCGGAAGGTGGCGACGTCCGGGTGGTGTACTCGCCTCTCGACAGTGTCGCCATCGCCCGGGACAACCGGGACCGGAAAGTCGTTTTCTTCGCCGTCGGATTCGAAACCACCGCACCGGCCAACGCCATGGCGGTGGCCCAGGCCCGCCGCGAGGGTTTGGACAATTTCGCCGTCCTGGTCTCTCACGTGCTGGTCCCCCCGGCCATGGAGGCGCTGCTGTCGTCGCCTCACAACCGGGTCAACGGGTACCTGGCGGCAGGGCATGTCTGCACGGTCATGGGCTGGGAGGAATACGAGCCGATCGCAGAAAAGTACCAGGTTCCGATCGTGGTTACCGGGTTCGAACCGGTGGACATCCTGGAAGGGGTCCTGATGCTGACCCGTCTCCTGGAGGCCGACGATGTCCGCGTGGAGAACCAGTACGCCCGGATCGTCAAGCGGGAAGGAAACCTGCCGGCGCGCAAACTGATCGCCGAGGTGTTCGAGATCGGCTCCCGTAAATGGCGGGGAATCGGCGAGATCCCCATGAGCGGTCTGCGGCTGCGGGAACCGTACCGGGCTCATGACGCCGAGGCGATGTTCGATCTCGGCGACATCCGGACCGAAGAACCTGCGGAATGCATCAGCGGGGAGATCCTGCAGGGCCTGAAGAAACCGAACCAATGCACCGCCTTCGGCACCCTCTGCACGCCGGGGACGCCGCTGGGAGCGACCATGGTCTCCTCGGAAGGGGCCTGCGCCGCCTACTTCAATTACGGCGGCGGGAATGGATAACAAGGAAGGATTCGGCTCCTGCCCGATCCCGATCGCGGAACACGATACCGTCCAACTCGGCCACGGCTCCGGCGGCTGCATGATGAACGATCTGATCCGGGAGATGTTCCTGGACCGGTTCGACAACGAGGCTCTGTCCCGCCGGGAAGACCAGGCGGTGGTGGAACTCGGCGGGGCCCGCATCGCGTTCAGCACCGACTCTTTCGTTGTGGACCCGCTGTTCTTCCCCGGAGGGGATATCGGCGACCTGGCGGTGAACGGCACCGTGAACGACATCGCCATGTCCGGCGCTCGCCCGCTGTTCCTGTCGGCCGGGTTCATCATCGAGGAAGGGTTTCACTTCGAGGACCTGCGCCGGGTGACCTCATCGATGGTGCGGTCGGCGGAAGCGGCCGGCGTCAAGATCGTCACTGGGGACACCAAGGTGGTCAACCGGGGCCAGGCCGACAAACTGTTCATCAACACCGCCGGCGTCGGCCTCATGGAACGACCTTACCTGCTTGGAGCCGACCGTATCCGCACCGGGGACCGCATCCTGATCAACGGCACCGTAGCCGACCACGGGGTGGCGATCCTGTCCCGCCGGGAAGGCCTCGTTTTCGAAACGACGGTAGAGAGCGACAGCGCACCGCTCAACGGCCTGATCGAGACGATCCTGGACGTTGCCGGCGACCAGGTTCACGCCCTCAGGGATCCGACCAGAGGCGGAGTCGCATCGGCCCTCAACGAGTTCGCCGAAACGGCCGGTGTCGGTATCCGGCTCGATGAAACCCGAATCCCCATCGCAGGTCCGGTGCGAGGCGCCTGCGAGTTGCTCGGCCTGGACCCGCTGCATGTGGCCAATGAAGGCAAGCTGCTGGCGGTGGTGGCCGCGGATGCCGCCGAAGCGGTGCTGCAGGCGATGCGGTCCCATCCTTACGGCGGGGCGGCGGCGATGATCGGCGACGTGGTCGCCGATGACCCGGGGCGGGTCACCCTGCGTACGCAACTGGGCACCTGGCGTATGGTGGACATGCTGGTAGGCGAGCAGTTGCCTCGGATCTGCTGAGGAATCGATTGAAGAACGCAATCACATCCACCATCCTCCGAGGCGCCGGAGGCGGTCTCATGGTCCGGTTGGCCGGAGTAGGCATCGGGTTCCTGTCCCACGTTCTCCTGGCCCGGCTGCTGCAGGCCGACGGCTACAGCAAGTTTATCTACGTCCTGACCTGGGTCGGCGTCCTGGTCCTGCTGGGCAAGGCCGGACTGGACACCGCCAGCCTGCGGTTCGTGGCGGCCTACACCGGCAGCGCTCCGTGCTGGTGGCGGCGGTCGCCGGGGCTGTGGTAACCGCACTGTCGAACCGGCTGGATCCGGTGCTGTACTCGGCGTTTCTCGTTTCCTGCCTCGCCTTGCCGGTGAACGGACTGCTGGCGATCCGCAGCGCCTGCCTGCAGGCGTTGAAGCGGATCATCCGCGCCGAGCTGCCCCAGTCGGTGGTTCGGCCGGCCCTGACACTGGCCGGTGCGTGGCTGCTGTTCCGGATCGCAGGTCGCACACCCCGAGCCGACGAAGCGATGGGAGCCTACCTGGCCGCCGGCATCCTGGCCCTCCTGCTGGTGGAGTTCTGGAACCGTACAGCCCTGACCCGGTCCCAGGCCACGGCGCCTCCGGAATACGAAACCGGACTGTGGGTGCGGACGGCGATGCCGCTGCTCCTGATCTCCGGTTTCCACATGGTCCTGAACCAGACCGATACGCTGATGCTGGGTGTAATCCGTTCCACCGGTGAGGCCGGCGCCTACGCCGTGGCCAGCCGGGTCACCCAGTTGATCTTCCTGGGGCAGTGGGCCGTCAACGCGATCGTGGCGCCGATGATAGCCGAGCACCATCACCGCAACGAAACCGCCAAGGTTCAGGAGGTCGCCACCTACGCCGCCCGGCTGGCGGTCGGGATCACCGTTCCGCTGGCGGCAGGAGTCATCTTTTTCGGGCGGCCGATCCTGGGCCTGTTCAGCCGGGAGTTCACCGTCGCCTGGGAGGCCCTGGCGAT
>CALZKF010000208.1 GCA_945787955.1 uncultured Acidobacteriota bacterium
GGGATACTGGAGACGATGGTGGCGCATCCAGTTTCGATGCTGACCGTCGCCACCTGGATGCCGGTGAGGTTCAAAGTGCCGGTCATGGTCTCCCGGTCCAACTCGAAGCCGAGGGTTCCACCCAACGGCCCGGTGAGGTGCATGTCCATCATGGTCGGCATCACGGTTATGCGCACTACCGCGGTCTGGCCGCCGGCCGGGGTGACTGTGTGGGTCATCTCCAGGTCGTAGTCCAGCACCTGCCCTGCAGCATCGAGCAACACGGTTCCTGATGCGACCCATGTGGCGCTTCCCCGGTTGCCGAATGCTGAGGCGTTGGACTCGATGTCGTAGGCGGAGCCGATTTCCGGCTGTTCCGCCGAGGGGGTGGCGGTCATTGCCCCGTCCACCTCAACCGAGTCGCCGTCCACCAGGATGGCCCCACCGAACAGCCAGGTCTTCACACCGGTTTCATCCATGGAGCAGGTGCCGGAGATGCCGCTGGGCAGTTCGAAGCTCTCGGGGCAGGCCAGGCCGACCATGCCGGCAATCATGATTCCTGCGCTGTCGCCGGACGGACCGGCCAGTGCGCCGGTCTGGGCGCCCATAGTGACCTCGGCTTCCGCGTCGGGTCCGGGCTGCACCAGTTCCTCGGCGCCGTTGCAACCGGCCAGCATTGCCAGGGCGATAGCCATGGCAAAGACGGGAACAAACCGCTTCTGGTTTTGATGTTTCATCGTCCGTTCCTCCTCTGCCCCGCAGGCGGTCCAGCCGGGGCTACCTGGAAATTTGGAAGATCGAAACGGCAGGGTCAAGGCAGGCCGGTGACGGAATGGTAAGGGGGCGACACGCGCTGTCAGCCGGCCCGGTCATTGTTGCGGGAGTCGTACATTTCCCGGGTCAGTTCCCAACGCTGAGCATTTAGCCCCAAACAGTCGCTCATGCCGCAAAAACGCATGCCGAGCTTTTCCAGGACATGAATCGAACCGAGGTTCTCCGGCACTGCAAGGCCGATGATGGTGTCCATTTGCAGCACACGGAAACCGTATTCCAGCACCGCCCGGGAAGATTCGGTGGCAATCCCCCGCCCCCAGTACTGTTTGAGAAAACGGTACCCCAGGTCGACGGCGCCGATCTCCGGCAGGTACTTCAGGCCGTTGAACCCGATAACCCGATCATCGGCCCTGTGGACCACCGCCCAGCGGCCGTAGCCTCGCTCCCGGTAATCGGGATAATTTCGGATGTTCTCCCGGACCTGCTCCACGCTCTCGGAAGGCGGCTCACCGGTGTACCGCATGACCTCGGGATCGCTGTTGAAGGCGTAGAACGATTCGGCGTCATCGGTGGTGAATTCCCGGATGAGCAGACGGTCGGTTGCGGTGATCCTTTTCATGATGAAGGATTATAACGCCGCTCCGGAGTACAATCTCACACCCTACCGATGCTGGAGTACGCTATGAAGAAAGTGACTTGGACCATCGTAATCCTCCTGGCCCTTGCCGGTACCGTGCCGGCCCATGCCCAGGACGACCCGGATGCCGCCTTGCCATCGCCGCAATCGAGCCCGTGGTTTTACGGCGGCGGGATAGGCATGGGGTTCGGCGACCTTGACTGGATCGAGCTGTACCCCCTCATCGGCTACCAGGTGAACCGTCAGCTCTCATTGGGCGGCGGCGTGACCTACCGCTACCTCAACGACGACCGTTTCGCCGGATCGCCCAGCACCACCGATTACGGCGGCAACCTGTTTGCAAGGTTCCGCCTCACACCCCAGTTCTTCCTGGAGGCGGACCTCGAATACCTCAGCCACGAATTCGTCCGGTTCGATCTGAGCACCGGCCGGGATGGATTCAACACCGTTCTGGGCGGCGTCGGCTACTCCCAGCCGATCGGCAGCAGGGCGTCGATCTTCGTCCTGGTGCTGTACGATTTCACCCACGACGACATTGATCCGTTCTACCCCTACTCCGATCCGTGGATTATTCGGGGCGGGATCTCCGCCGGGTTCTAGTCGGCCATGGCCTGGTTGTAGAGTCTGCTCAACTCCGGATCGGCGGCGATATCGTAGAGCAAAGCCTCGTACTCGTCGGCGGTCATCACCGCCTCTTCCAGGATCGCCTCGGAACGATCCGGATCGGCCTCGATCGCCCTGGCGATCTCCACCGCCTTCCGGACCTGCTCCGGAAGCTGGACCGGATCGGTAACCGCCGGTTGTTCCCCGGAGGCTGTCTGTTCAGGCGCCGGGGCCGAACAGCCTGCCATAACGGCTACCAGCAGACCGCTCGCGAACACAATCGCCATCGTGCGGTTCATCGATCTTTCCTTTTCCGATCATCGCGGTCTTTGTCCCGGGTGCCGGCCGCTTTGCGCTTGCCGTCACGGTCCTGGTCACGGGCTTCGCCGGAGTCTTCATCATGGTCGTCGTCGTCCCTGCGGCGGTCCCTGTCCTGGTAATCCTTGTCCTTGTCCTTGTATTTGTCCTTGTCTTTTTTCTTCATCTTGTCTTTGCCGCCCTTGTTGCCTTTGCCCCGGGCGCCTCTGACATCGTCCTTCATCGGGCCTTTCCCCCGGGCGGCATGTTCCCGATGGATCGCGTCGGCCAGTTCCCGGCCCCGCAGCCCCTGGTCCAGCTGGGACTGAACGAACGCACCGAAGTTGTCCACCGGACCGTTTTCCCGGGCCGAGGCGGCGCTCTCCACCAGGACCGTCTCCACTTCTGCCGGCGGTATGTTGCGTCGCCTGGCCTCGGTGATGACCTTTTCCACCTCTTCTTCCGGGATGCCGGCATCCCGGGCTTCTCCCGCAGCCTCCGGCAGGCGGGACGCCTGGCGAATCCTCTCCCGCAGCCGTTCGCCGGCCGCCTGCCGGCTCGTCCGGGTTGCTCTGGCATCACGAGTCGGTTCCGTCGGCTCCACCGGTTTCGAATCCTGGGCGAACGCCGGCAGGGCCAGCAACAACACCAGAAGAACAATCAGTCTTTTCATAGTCATCCCTTTCACGGTATCCAGTTTGTATCGCAGGCTATTGATTAAGACCTCAAGCCGGATGCAAAGTCACATCCCGTTTCCCGGCCGCGTGAAATCCAGGTCCCGATAAAATCTTACCCTATCCAGGATTTCCGCCGTCACCACCAGGACTATACCTGCTCCCGCCGTGGTTCCGGTTCCCACCCCCCATGCCAGAATTCCCAGGATCGAGAGCACCGGCCTGAACGGGCCGGCTCTTTTTTCCCGGAAATAGAGGATAAGTTTCAAGAACAGGATCGCAACGCGTCCGGATTGTAGCGCAGGTGGTCCCGGATAATCTGTGGGCAACCGGTAATTGAAACGATACACTGACGGGACAAGGAGGCCATCCGATGCGGCTGTTCCAGACCATCGTTCTCGTCCTCTTCCTGCCGGCAATGCTCATCGCCGCCGAGCCGGCGGCGCCGGACGGCCGCGAAATCCTCCGCCGTGTGGACGATATGTGGCGGGGTCAATCGTCCGCCGGCCTCATGACCATGAATATCAAAACCGCACACTGGGAACGAACCCTGAAAATGAAGGGCTACAGCAAAGGGAAGGACCTGAGCCTCATGCGGATCGTCTACCCCAAGAGCGAGGCCGGCACCGGCACCCTCAAAGTGGACGAGAACATGTGGAACTACCTTCCCAAGACCAGGCGGGTCATGAAGATCCCCTCTTCCATGATGATGGGGTCCTGGATGGGCTCCCATTTCACCAATGACGACCTGGTGAAGGAATCCCGGCTGGAAGATGACTACAACTTCGAGCTGGTGCAGAAAACCGGCGAAGACGGCGCACTGCTGTACGACATCACACTGCTCCCCAAGCCGGAGGCCGCCGTGGTCTGGGGCAAGATCGTGATCACGGTCCGGGCCGACACACTGGTCCCGGTCCTGGAAGAGTTCTACGACGAGGACGGCGAACTGGTCCGCCGCATGACCTTCGGCAACGTCACGGTGCTGCAGGATCGCACCGTGCCCCTGACCCTCAGAATCGTCCCGGTGGACAAGCCGGATGAGTACACCGAGATCGTTTACGACAAACTGCTGTTCGACATCCCTCTTGAAGACGGATTCTTCAGTCTCCAGAACCTCAAACGGAGATAGCTTTTGAAAATGTACTGGGTCATGGGCTGGCGGAACATCTGGCGCAACAGGCGTCGCTCCGCCATCACCATCGGCGCCATGGCGTTTTCGGTCACACTGCTGGTGTTCTTCTTCGGCTTCATGGCCAGCTGGATGGGCCAGATGGAGGAGAACGTCATCGGGATGTCGGTAGGCGACATCCAGATCCACCACGCCCAATACCTGGCGGACCAGAACCTGTACCAGCTTGTGCCGGATGCCGACGCACTGCTTGAGGAACTCCACGGCCACGGGTTCGCCGCCGCAACCCGGGTCTACGGCTACGGACTGATGGCCAGCGACGAGTCGGGGAAATCGGCCGGCGCCCAGTTCAAGGGCATCTCTCTCGCAAACGAGCCGACAGTCACCCTCCTGCATCGCGATCGCAACCTGCTGAACGGCCGCTTTCTCACCGGTGAAACCAGGCTGGAACTGCCGGACACCACGGAAGCGGCAGGATCGTTCGATGATCCGCTGGGAGGAGACGAAGGCTACGCGGCGGAGGCAGAAGCACTGGTAGTCGGCCAGGTCGTACTGGGGAAGAAGCTGGCCCACACCCTGTCCGTCGGCCCGGGTGACACGGTCAACGTAGTGACCATGTCGGCGGACGGCACCATGGGGAACGAACTGTTCGACGTCATCGGTGTATTCAAGAACTTCAGCGAGCTGGAGGACCGTTCCCTGGCGCTGGTGACCCGGGACGATTACCAGCGCCTGTTCCGGCTGCCTGACGACCAGGTCCACGAGATCGCCATCCGCCGCCCCGAAGGAGCCGACCTCCAGGAATCCAGGGCGAAGATTGCAGGCCTTGCAGGTGACCGGGGCGAGGCCAGGACCTGGCAGGAGATCCTGCCGGCCATCGCCGAGATGGTCACTTTCCAGCGCACCATCATGGTGCTGTTCGGCTTCATGATGTACATCGGCGCCGGCCTCCTGATCATGAATTCCACGCTGATGATGGTGTTCGAAAGGATTCGCGAGTTCGGGGTCATGAAAGCGATCGGCCTGCGGCCGCTGCAGATCCTGGTGCTCGTGTTCTTCGAGACTTTCTGGATGTCGGTGGTGGCCGGGATCGCCGGCATTGCAGCCGGTGTTCCGCTGACCCTGTGGGTCGGCAAGGTCGGCATCGATCTGACCTCCATGGCTCCCGACGGTTTCGCCATGTCCGGAACCGTGTTCGACCCGGTGATGTACGCCAGGGTAACCGTCGATTCGATCTACCTCCCGTTCCTGATGCTGCTGGCGGTGGCGTTCGCCTCCGCCCTGTATCCGGCGGTCAAGGCCGCAGTTATCGAGCCTGTGAAGGCGATCTACCACATCTGATGTTCAAGCTTGCATGGCGGAACCTGTGGCGCAGAAAGAGAAGGACGGCGATCACCGTCCTGTCCATCGCCATCGGCGTCGGGCTGTGCCTGTTCTTCACCGGCCTTGCCGACGGCATGTACGGCCAGGTTATCTCCATGGCCAGCGGACACCTGGTCGTTGAGCATCCGGCGTACCGGGACGACCAGGTGCTGAAACATTCGGTTCAGGCCTCGGACGACCTGATCCGATCGATCCAGGCAGTGCCGGGTCTGGAGGGTTATTCACTGAGGATCTCGGCCCCCGGGATGGTCTCCACTTCCTATGGCACCGTTGGCGGAGCGTTCGATGCGGTGCGCCCCGATCTGGACCGGCAGTTTTCCCTGCTGAACCGCAACCTGGTTGAGGGGCGCTACCTGGAATCGGGCCGGGACATGATCGTCGGCACCGAACTGGCCCGGAAACTGAAGGTGAAAATCGGAAGCAAGGTTGTCCTGACCGCCCAGGACCGTGACGGCGAAACGGTACAGGACCTGTTCCGGGTGGTCGGCACCTTCCGGACCCGGTCCGACATGATGGACGGATTCTACTTCCAGATCACACTGGACAGGGCGAGAGAGATGCTCGGCATCGGTCCGGACGAGTTGACCCAGGTCGGTGTGTACCTGGAAGACCGCCATATGCAGGACGAGGCCCTCGAAGTTCTTAGGGGCTCGGCTGCGCTGCAGGGCAGCGACGCCGTGGCGGTGCCGTGGCAGGAGATGCTTACCGACCTGGCGAACTACATCGAGGTCGACTCCGCATCCAACTACATTTTTCAGGCCTTGCTGTTCCTGGTGATCCTGGCCGGCGTGCTGAACACGGTGCTGATGAGCGTCATGGAACGGACCTACGAATTCGGCGTCATGCTGTCCATCGGAATGAGCCGGACCCGGCTGTTGCTCATGGTCGTGGTGGAGTGCGCCATGCTGGCGGCGATCGGAACGGCGTGCGGGGCGGCCCTGGGCTGGGCCGAGAACGCCCTGTTGTACCGCTACCCGATCGACCTGAGCTCGTACGTCCCCGACGCTACCGTCGGCGGGTTCTTCATGGACATGGCGCTGCAGATGAACCTGACCATGCCCCACTTCATCAACACTCTGGTGCTGGTATTCGTCATGATCCTGATCGTCGGCGTCTACCCGGCATTCAAGGCGGCCCGGATCGAACCGGTGGAC
>CALZKF010000209.1 GCA_945787955.1 uncultured Acidobacteriota bacterium
TCTCTGCCGGGACACGGTTGCTTCTGAATAATGAAAAGGGAACCGGTTCAAGGGTGTGGTGGACAACCCGCTTTCCACCTTCTCGATCGATGTGGATACCGCGTCGTACGCCAATGTGCGGCGTTATCTGCAGAGCGGCAACATGCCGCCTCCGGATGCGGTCAGGATCGAGGAGCTGTTGAACTACTTCACCTACAACGATCCGGCGCCCAAGGGCTCCGATCCTTTCTCGGTGAATGTGGAGATCGCCGACGCGCCGTGGAACCCGAATCACCGCCTGGCCCGGATCGGCCTCAAGGGCCGCGAGATCCGGCGGGGTGAACTGGAAGGCAGCAACCTGGTGTTTCTGCTGGACGTGTCCGGCTCCATGAACTCACCCAACAAGCTGCCGCTCCTCAAGAAGGCGATGGGGCTGCTGGTGGACCAGCTGGGACGTCATGACACCGTCTCCATCGTGGTCTACGCCGGGGCGTCCGGCATGGTGCTGGAGCCGACTTCAGGCAGTAACAAAGCCTCGATCCGGGCGGCGCTGGAGCGGTTGTCCGCCGGCGGAGGCACCAACGGCGGCGAAGGGCTGCGGCTGGCCTACAGCACGGCGAAGCGGTCGTTCCTGCGCGGCGGCGTCAACCGGGTGATCCTGGCTACCGACGGTGACTTCAACCTGGGCACCACCGGCAAGGGACAACTCCTGGACCTGATCGAGCGGTATGCGAAGGAAGACAACATCTCCCTCACCGCTCTCGGTTTCGGCATGGGGAACTACAAGGACGACATGCTGGAGCACCTGGCGGACAAGGCCAACGGCAACTACGCCTACATCGACAGTCTGTCCGAGGCCCGCAAGGTCCTGGTGGAGCAGGTCGGCGGTACCCTGGTGACCATCGCGAAAGATGTGAAAATCCAGGTGGAGTTCAACCCGGCTGAGGTGGCGGCGTACCGGCTCATCGGGTACGAGAACCGCATGCTGGCCAAGGAAGACTTCAATGACGACACCAAGGACGCCGGTGAGATCGGCGCCGGGCACTCGGTCACCGCCCTGTACGAGATCGTGCCGGCCGGGATGGAGGAAGTCGTCCCGGCCAGCGGTGTCGATCCGCTGAAATACCAGAAGCCCCGGACCGAACTGAAGCCGTCCCGGGAGGCCCGAAACGGCGAATCGTTCACCGTCAAGCTGCGGTACAAGGAACCCGAGGGCAGCACGAGCAAACAGTTGGCGGTTGCGGTGATGGACAGGGGCCGGGGTATGAGAGCGGCGTCCGACGACTTCCGGTTTGCCTCGGCTGTTGCAGCCTTCGGATTGAAGTTGCGGCATTCCAGCCAGGTAGCCGACATGAACTGGAACGAAATCCGGAAGCTGGCCGCGTCCGGCAGCGATGATGATCCGGGCCGGTACCGGGCCGAGTTCATCGAACTGCTGGGCAGGCTGCGGTAGGCTGGAGTTTCGGGGACAGGCACTTTAACTGAGTTAAGGTGCCTGTCCCTGAATTATGTTCTGTTGTCCTGTCTCAGGAGTTCCTGGAAACGTTCCAGCTGCTCCCGGTAGTACTCGTTCTCCGGCTGTTCTTCCGTGGCGGTTTGCATCAGCGCCACCGCCTCACCGCAGTTGCCCAATTCGTTGCAGAGTTCCGCCAGCGTGTCCAGGATCATCGCCTTTTCCGGCCCCGGCTCCGCCAGGTCGGTGGCGATCCGGGCCATTTTCTCGGCCTGTTCCAGGTTGACCTTGTTCTCGAAGCACCACCAGGCGAAATTGTTAAGGTCGGTGGGGTTGTCTTTCCACCCTTCCGGCATGCTGTCCCGCTTGAGCTGAACGGCAGCCTCAAGATCGTTGTCGATACGCAGGGCCTTTTCCAGCAACAGCTCCCTGCGGGCGGCCACCATGTCGGGCTCCTGGGTTCCCTCGGTCGCTTGGAGGGCCGCCATGATGTAAGGCGTGGACAGGTCCGGTTGGCCGGCCTGGCTGCCGATCATTCCCATCCTGTGGGCGACCTGCACCAGGTTCATGATGTTGTCTTCCGCCTCGATTGCCAGTACGGCGTCGGCGCCGGTCCGGACCTCCTCCAGGCTGAACGTTTCGCTCGTATACCCGTCGGCCAGGGTATAGAAGATTTTCCCTGTGAGTTTGGGGTTCGGCTCGGTGTTCAATTCACTGGCGGCCCGGTACATGGACATCGCCTTCTGCGATTCACTCTCGGCGGAGTAGATGTCTCCCAGCTTCTCGGCGTCACAGGCGTTGGGTGATTCCTCGTAGCGGGTCAACTTCTCGGCTACGGTGGAAGGGTCGTTCGCAGCGCCCTGCAGGGCGGCCAGGAAACCCTCAGCGTCGTCATACCCCATCCAGCGGTCCACCGTTTCCCCGGTGGCGTTCAGGACGATGTAGGTCGGGTATCCGTTGACGCTGAATTGCTCGGCCAGCGGCACGCCCTCGCCTTTTTCCGCATCAAGCCGGAGGAACACACCGGTGTCATGGATTGCTTTCCGGAAATCATGGTTGTCGTCCACCTCACGGGCGAACCGTTTGCAGGCCCCTCACCAATCGGTATGAAACTCGACCAGAATCAGGGAATTATCGTGACCGGCCAGGGCCAGGGCGTCGTCGAAGCTGTCCGGCGACGCAGTGTCGCCCTGCCCGGCGCATCCGGCGAGGATCAACAGGCCTGCGGCGATCAGGATCGCCGGAGCCTTCAAACGAATACTGCGCATGTCCACCCTCCAGGTGTTTCCATGTAAGAATACCGAGTTAATCGATCGGGAAACTGTACCATAGTCCCGGTCTGCCCGAAATGAGGCATGCCCACCCGGTATGGGGTGGTGAGCCGCTAAAAAACAGCGGAACGATGGTGCGGCACCTCTGGCACGGAGGATGCAATACCTTCGTCCCCACATATAGAAGGAGAGATATCGTGCTACTGAAAAACAGCCGCAGCCTGGTATTGCTGGCAATCCTCGTCCTGTGCGCCGTCGGGTTCCTGGTGGCAGGCGATCACGAAGAACTGCACAGCCTGAAGCTGGAGGACCTGGCGGACGGCGAGACCCGGACCTTCGGAGAAGGGGACCACAAGGTTACCGTGACCCGGAACGGCGACCAGCTGTCGGTGAACATTGACGGCATGGAAGGGCTGCACGGCAAGCAAGTGATGCTGGCCACGGCCGGTCATGACATCGATTGCAAAACCGATGACGGCGACTGCAACCTGTGGGTCAGCGAGGACGGCAACGTCATCAAACTGGGCGCCGGCGGGATCGGCGGAAACGCCATGTTCTTCAGCGACGAGGGTGACGCCCACGGCGGCATCGAAAAGGAAGTTCACATCATCCGGATCGGTGAAGGTGGCGAGAACAGTTTCACCGTCGACGTGGACGGTGAAGAAGGCGGGCCGCATATCGTCAAGATGATCGGCGGCATGGGGCATCACGGTCTCGGTCACGGCGACAAGACCGTTCTGCGCTGCACGGAAGGTGACACGACGATGGTCCTCGACACGGATGAGGCCGAGGAGGTCTTTTTCTGCCCAAAGCACAAGACCGAGTTGAAGCCGGTAACCCGCAAGATCATCGAGCGGAAATTCGAAGTCCGCACCAAGGGGGACGACGACTAAGCCGGACCGAACACAACTAACAGGAACGAATTCACTGGAAAAGGGGCCGGAAACCGATCCGGTCCCTTTTTCTGTGTAGAATGCGGCGAACTGGAGGACCCGCCCGCTATGAAGAAATCTCGGTTTCCGGACTCCCTGGTCCTTATTTTCGGCATCATCATCCTGGCGCAGATGTTCAGTTACGTCCTGCCCCATGGCGAGTACAACAGGGTGGAGGTCCCAGGTGCTCACCGCACCATGGTGGAGAACGGCACTTACCACCAGGTCGGCGAAGACGATCATGTCACCCTGGCGCCCTGGGCGTTCCTGACGGCGCTGCCGGAAGGGTTGGCGGCGGCACAGGAGATTATATTCCTGGTGTTCCTGGTGGGCGGGGTGATCGCACTCCTGCGTGAGAGCGGGGCGATCGACGCGGCGCTCCACGGCGCCGTCACCCGGCTGGGCAAGGCGCCGTGGATTCTTATCCTCGGGACTTCCGTTATTTTCGGGCTTGGGTCGTTCACCATCGGGATGGGGGAGGAGTACGTCCCCCTGATCCCGATCATCGTCACCATGTGCCTGGCGATGAAGCTGGATTCCATCGTCGCCATGGGGATGATCTGGGTGCCGTACGGCATCGGTTGGGCCTGCGCCGGGACCAACCCGTTCGGCGTGGTCATCGCCCAGGGCATCGCAGGGGTTCCGTTGACGTCGGGACTGGCCACCCGCTGGGTGCTGCTGGCAGTGTTCCTGGCCATCGGGTTCCATCATGTCTACGCCTACGCGAGGAAGATCCAGAAAGACCCCTCGGCAAGCCTGGTGGCCGATGTGGACTACAGCACCGGGTTCGAGCCGCCTCACGACGTCAAGATCACCGGGCCGCGGGTGGCGATCCTGGCTATATTCGTCATAGGCCTGGTCGGTTTCGTCTACGGCGTGAAGGTGTACGGCTGGTACATCATCGAGCTCAACGCCATCTTCCTGGGTATCGGCGGACTGGCGGTGATCCTGTCCCGAATGACGCCGAACGTCGCATCCAAAACGTTCATCCGGGGCGCTTCGGAAATGACGGCGGCGGCGCTGTTGATCGGGTTCGCGCGAACCATTGAAGTCGTTCTGAGCAAAGGCCAGATCATCGATACGATTATCCATTCCATCGCCTCCACACTGGAGGGCACCGGACCGTACGTCTCCGCCGTCGGCATGCTGGCGGTGCAGACGATCTGCAACTTCTTCATCCCGTCCGGTTCGGGACAGGCTTATGTCACCATGCCGATCATGTCCCCCCTGGCGACCCTCACCGGCGTTCCCCAGCAGGTGGCGGTGCTGGCCTACCAGTTCGGCGACGGCTTCACCAATATGGTGGTGCCGACCTCGGCGCTGGTGATGGGCACTCTGGCTCTCGGCAAGATCCCGTACACCCGCTGGGTCCGGTTCGTAATGCCGCTGCTGGTGAAGCTGTTCGCCCTGGCGATCGTGGTGCTGATCCTGGCGGTGAAGTACGGCGATGCCTGGGGGTTTAACCATTAAAATGTAAAATGGGGACATTCCACTTTATCTTTCAATACTTGGATGTATCGTGTCACTCGAGATAAGTATTAAACGATAATGTGCAATGTCCCCATTTTATTTCATCGACCCGATGTAGATCGCCGCCAGGGTCACTACTGCTCCGATCATTTGAACCGGTTCCAGGTGCTCCCGGAACAGGAATGCGCCCCAGACGGTGGCCAGCACCGGTTGCAGCAGCAGCAACAGCCCGCCGATCGCTCCGGATACTTTCGGGAGGGAGCGGGCGATCATCAGCCAGCCGACGGACTGGGCTACCAGGGCCAGGAGGAACAGTAGCGACCATGTCCGGAGGTCCGGCGGCGGCCCCAAGTCACCTTCCACCAGTGCGGCCATCCCCAGGAACAATCCGGAGAACAGGGAGATCCAGGCGATACGGGTCAGGTTGGTGCCGTTGTCCGGTATGCGGCCAACCT
>CALZKF010000210.1 GCA_945787955.1 uncultured Acidobacteriota bacterium
TGCAGTATCCGATGCGGAAACTCAGGTCCGTGACCTTCCGACCGGTGCGGTCCTCTCGGTCTTGGAATGGCCGAATGAGTACGCGAAGCCTGTTCTTGTCAACGACGAGGTCGGGAGTACCCTGGCGCTGGTCGGACGTGAGACCGTGGACCTGTTCGACCTTTCGAATCCAGCAGAACCACGCTACACCTTTTCCTTTGATATCGAACCGATCCGCTCCGGGTACAGGCCTCCTGCACGAGCTCATTCCGGCGAACCCTGGATTGCCGTTTCGACCGTAAACCCAGGAGGCGTGGTCGTGATCGATGTGCGGGATGGATCGGAAATATTGCGCCATCAGGTCGAAGGGACGTACGCGATGGGGCTGGAATGGACGGAGACCGAATCCGGCGAACCGGCGATCGTCTACTTCGGGTATTTCTCAACCGACCGGCAGTACGATATCCGGCCCCAGGGCGGAAAAACCGTCATGGATACGCTCTTGTTGGAGTCCACGGGAGAGGACCCTCGGATTGCGAGCATCTCCCAAGTCACTCCCAATGAAATTCAGGCAGCTTTTCCACTTGGCGGACGATGGGTCGGTGTGGTGGATATGGCCAACAACGCAATCCTCCTTGTGGACACTGCGGATGGAACCATACTCGATACCATTGGATACGATCAGCATCCTCCCATCAGTGATAACCACTTGAAGGCCGCGTCAGGCGGAAGCACGTTCGTCGTCGGGGATAGCTACGGATTCAACATTTTTGATGTTGTTGACGAGCACCTGGTGCGGCGGATCAGTCGGCCGGTTGAAGCTGACAGCACCGGCAATCTGCGGGATGTGGCAGTAAGGCAGGACGGTACCGTGGTCGTGCTCACGGCTTACGCGCTATTGACATTCGGTCCGGAACGCCAGCCAGGACACCTTGAATTGGACGGCGGGTATTCGGGAATCGACTTGAGCGAAGCCGGAGGGCGTGCCGTGCTGAGCGCCAACTCGATCTGGGGCGGTGAGAATCACAAAGCGCACATGGTCGACCTGTCGGACGCCTCGAATCCCCGCTCGTTGTGGGTGGCCGGTGCGGGGGTCAAGTTCGTGGATTTCGTCCGGGGTGATGCGGCAGTGGCGGTGACACTCAAGAACGGAGAGTACTGGGGGTTCTCTCCATTGCTGCTGGATGCCGATACCGGTGAGGTACTGGGTGAGCCGGGGAGACCGACCGCAGTGCATTATTACTACGCTCCGTCCTGTGCATTCGGGCATGATGGGGATGCCAGCCTGTTGTACTGGCGCTGGACATGGATCGGGTGGAAATCGGTCCTGTACAACGTGAGTACCGATACGCCGCAACTCTTCCCTGAATCTGAAGAATACTATGACTCTCCTTGGTGTGTACCGCGCCCCGACGGCAAGTCGGCGTATGAGTTTCGTGAGTGGTCCGGAAACCTCGAATCGGATGTGATGGTTGTCCTGCCCGACGGTATTTTCCGTAGATACGGAACGACTACCGTTTACAGTCCCAAGCCTTTGCGTCATGGTTTCCTTACGGGTCACGCCACAATTCCGGTCCGGCATCGAGAAGAACTTGTCGTTGTTCGCGATCCGGAGATGAACCGGCCACCAGTGGCCTCAGCCACCGACCAGGTGGTGGAATGCGATGACGCCTCGGGAACTCCCGTTGCATTGGACGGGTCCGGGTCATCCGATCCCGATTCCACGCCGGGGACCGAGGACGACATCGCCGGGTACGCCTGGACGGTGAACGGCGACCCGGCAGGGGACGGGGCGGTGGTGGAGGCTTCATTCGGCCTCGGTTCCCATGCCGTCGAACTCTCCGTCACCGACGTACTCGGACTCACCGATATCGACGATGCGGTTATTGAGGTGTCCGACAGTCTGTCTCCGGAGCTGAGTCTCGATCTGGAGCCGGTGATGCAGCCGGGAAACGTCTGGGCCCACCAGTGGCAGGTCATTACAACTGCATCCGATCTTTGCGACGGTGTTTTGGACCCGGAAGTCCGGGTCGCGGCTACCCAGGAAGGGAAAACTTCGTATGTTTCCGCAGAATCAAACAGGATTGAGGTCCGCAGCGGCCGGAAGGGGACCGAAGTGGTTCTCCTTGGGCCGGATCGGTCGATGCTGCAGACGGTCTGGGACCAGGCCCAGACGGAGGGCGGACTGAAACTGGACCAGGACAGTGCAATCGGCCTGGTCCTCATGCCGAGTCCACCCCGAGGCGTTCATAAGGACACGGTGGCGGTCTACCGGCTGGATGACGCCGGTCTCCTGGTAAGCGCCTCTGCGTTCGGGGACACAGCCGATCTCCGTGTTTTGGCCCGGGCCGGGGACCTCTACGGCCATGAAACGGTGGAGAGCCTGTCCCTGCGGGAGATCCTGGACGACATCTGCGAGGAACTCCCCGGCCAGGTCGGCTGCCTGCCCTGATTTTTATCTTATTTGTGCTAGGATACGGCCCGTTCGCAGGTTGGAAGGTATGTGGGCCGCTAGCTCAACTGGTAGAGCAGCAGACTCTTAATCTGCGTGTTCGGGGTTCAAGTCCCCGGCGGCTCACCAGTTTCTGATTGGGTGTACCCTTCGGATAATGTCCGCGGCGCGAAAGTGGCGGAATTGGTAGACGCGCCGGCCTTAGGAGCCGGTGGGGTAACCCGTGGGGGTTCGAGTCCCCCCTTTCGCACCAGCCGTATTTTGTGTCGAAAGCTTGCCCCGGCTGATTCCCGATCTTAGGAAAGCGCTTATGAAAATCGAACTCAACGAACTGAGCCCCGTCAAACGAACCATGAGCGTGGAGGTCGATGCCGACGTGGTTGCCGCCGAAACCGAGCGGGTGGTGCGGCGCTACGCCGGAAAGGCGCGGATCCCCGGCTTCCGTCCCGGGAAGGCGCCTCTTGCGGTGGTCCGTTCCCGTTTCCGGAAGGAAGTGCAGGAGGATGTCAAGGACAGCCTCCTGACCCGGCTTTACGGTGAGGCGGCCAAGGAGAAGGGGATTTCTCCCATCGGCGATCCGGCCCTGGACGAGGTCGTGTTCGAGGAGGGCAAGCCGTTCAGCTTCAAGACCACCTTCGAGATCTTTCCCCAGATCGATCCCCAAGGGTACGAAGGGGTGGAGGTCCCGAAGCCGGCGGCAATCGTCACCGAGGAAGATGTGGACGGCGCCCTGGGCGAGGTCCGGGACAGCCGGGCCCGGCTGGTAGTCAAGGAAGGCAAGGCGGAAACAGGGGACTACCTCATGGCCGACGTCATGGGGGAGCCGGAGGGTGGGGAGCCGTTCCAGCAGGAAAACGCCCTGGTGGAGGTCGGCTCGACCCAGAATCTCCCCGATTTCAATGATCGTATCGAAGGTGCCGGCAAAGGCGACAGCCTGGAGTTTTCGGTGAAATACCCGCAGGAACACCCTGCGGAGAAGCTGGCCGGGAAGGATGTAGGCTATAAATTGACCGTTCACGAGGTCAAAATCAGGGAATTGCCCGATCTGGATGACGAGTTTGCCAAGGATCTGGGTGATTTCGACTCCCTGGACGCCCTGAAAGACCGCATTCGCACCGATCTGGAAGCCCGGAAGCAGGCCGAGGCGGACAATGGACTGCGGAAGGCGCTCATGGACAAGATCCTGCTGGAAAATCCGGCGTCGCTGCCCGATGTTTTAGTCGATGAGGAAATCCGGCATCGCATGGAGGACATGGTCCGGAACATGATGATGCAGGGGGTCGACCCTCAGAAGATCGACGTTGACTGGAAAGAGATACGTGAGCGCCAGGACGAGCCGGCCCGCAACGCGGTTCATGCCAGGCTGGTACTGGACGCCATCGCCGGTGAGAAGGGACTGACGGTGGAAGACAAGGAAGTGGACGCTAAAATCCAGGCCGAGGCGGCCCGGATCGGAGAACCGTATGGTGAAGTCCGGAAACGGCTGGCCGATTCCGGCGGACTGGGCGCCATCAAGGTACAGTTGTTGCGCGAAAAGGCTCTGGACTGGGTGGTCGCCGCCGCCGACGTCCGCGAGGAGGAGTAAACGATTATGCTGATTCCGATGGTCGTGGAGCAGACCAGCCGGGGCGAGCGCGCCTACGATATCTACTCCCGGCTGCTCAAGGACAACATTATATTCATCGGAACACCGATCGATGATCACCTGGCCAATCTGGTGATCGCCCAGTTGCTGTTCCTGGAAGCGGAAGACCCGGACCGGGACATCTCGATCTACATCAACTCGCCGGGAGGCTCGGTCACCGCCGGCCTGGCGATCCACGACACCATGCAGCTTGTCAAGCCGGACATCAACACGTTCTGCGTGGGGCAGGCGGCCAGCATGGCGGCGCTGCTGCTGTCCGCCGGCGCCAAAGGCAAGCGTTTCGCCCTGCCTAACGCACGGATCCTGATCCACCAGCCCCTGGGAGGTACCCAGGGCCAGGCAACCGATATCGAGATCCATGCCCGGGAGATCCTGCGGCTCCGGGACACACTGAACAAGATCCTGGTCCAAAGCACCGGCCAGGATCTGACCAAGATCGAAAAGGACACCGACCGGGACTACATCCTGAACTCGGAGCAGGCTATCGAGTACGGATTAATCGACAAGATCATCACAGAACGCTGATTCTTACAATTTCGTAGATTGCAGACGTTATAATAGAGTCGTACACAAGACTGATGGAATAGTGACCGGTACGGGAGATAGTGCATGTCTCGAAAGAAAAGCGATAACGACGGACTGAAGTGCTCTTTCTGCAACAAGAGCCAGCGGGACGTCCGGAAACTGATCGCCGGCCCCACCGTCTACATCTGCGACGAGTGCGTTGACATCTGCCTGGACATCATCGCCGAAGAGCGTGAGAGCGAAGGCCAGGAAGAAGGCATGAGCCTCCCCAAGCCGGTGGAGATCAAAGCGTTCCTGGACGAGTACGTCATCAGCCAGGACGAAGCCAAGAAACGCCTCGCCGTGGCGGTGTACAACCATTACAAGCGCAACGAGATGTCCAAGCGTCGCAACGAAGTCGAGATCCAGAAATCGAATATCCTGCTGGTCGGTCCCACCGGTTCGGGCAAGACCCTGCTGGCTCAGACCCTGGCCAGGTTGCTGTCGGTCCCGTTCGCCATCGTCGACGCCACCACCCTCACCGAGGCCGGCTACGTCGGGGAAGACGTGGAGAACATCATCCTCAAGCTGCTGCAGGCCGCCGGCAACGACGTTGAGAAATGCCAGCGCGGGATCATCTACATCGATGAGGTCGATAAAATAGCCCGCAAAGGCGAGAACCCGTCCATCACCAGGGACGTCTCCGGCGAGGGCGTGCAGCAGGCGCTGCTGAAAATCCTCGAGGGAACCGTAGCCAACGTTCCGCCCCAGGGTGGGCGCAAACACCCCCACCAGGAGTTTGTCCCGGTGGATACAACCAACATTTTGTTCATCGTAGGCGGCGCCTTCGTCGGACTGGAAGATATCATCGAGAAGCGCATCGGCCGCAAGACCATGGGGTTCCAGGCGGAGATAAGGGGCAAGGGTGAACGGCGCCGGGATGA
>CALZKF010000211.1 GCA_945787955.1 uncultured Acidobacteriota bacterium
GATGATCACCCGGTTGCCGATGGACAAGCTGTGCGGCGAATGCCACGAGGACCAGGTCGAACGGTCCAGGACTGCACCGTTCCCACACGTGTCCTCCGGCGGCGGCGACTGCCAGGTCTGCCACAACCCCCACACTGCCGACGGCAGCGGCCTCCTGAACAAGCCGCTTCAAGCCCTGTGCCTGTCCTGTCACGACCCGGGTGGTTCCTCCTCCGGGTCGGCCGGCAGGTTTGTGAGCCATGGCGATGGCCTGGACTGCAGCGCATGCCATGATCCTCACGGCAGCGATCATCCGATCCTCATGGCCCAGACTCCGATGGAGACATGTAACTCCTGTCACGAACATCAGCACAACGTCGCCCACCCCCAGGGCGAGGAAGTGCGGGATCCGCGCACCGGCAAGAGCATGGACTGCGTGTCCTGCCACGGCATCCATGATGCGCCCCACCCCAAATACCTCCATCGGGAGGCGGACCGGGAGCTTTGCATCGGGTGCCACAAGAACCTGGGGAGGAGAGACCGATGAACCGACGTGGCCTGATCCTCGCCTCCATCCTCCTGCTGTCCGCCCTGCCGGGCGTCTTCGCAGCAGACGATGCCCGGTTGTTCGCCTGGGACGTGATCGTGGACAGTGAAGATTCCAACTCCGTGAGGAAGCCGACCGGCGTCGCCGCCGGATCGGATACCGAACTGGCGGTGGTCGACGCCCACGAGAATCGACTGATCATTTTCGGATACACCGGCACCGAGTGGACCGAGCAACAGACCGTCAATCTGCCCGCCGTACCCCTGGCCATCGCCCACGACGGCACGCGCTACCTGGTTTCCATGCGGAAAGGGAAGGGACTCACTGCCGTGGAGGGGCCGCGCCATCAGCTCCGGCCTGTCTCACTTCCGGTCGGATCGGTAGCCGGAGTCGTAGCCGGAATACCCGGCGGCGGATTCCTGGTCCATGATCCGGCCGGGCACCAGATCCTGAAGCTGGACCGGGCCGGCAAGGTCGATGGTGCGACGCCGGTCGAAGCCGGTGTGGTCGGTCTCGCCGCGGCCAGGGGAGGCGGATTCTTCGCCTCCCGACCTGCTGCGGCTGAGATACTCGGTTACGACGCTACCGGAAAAATCACCAACCGATGGTCGGTACCGTCGGTGGAGCCGGTGCCGGCATGGCCGGTCTCCCTGGTGCAGATCGAGGGCGACCTTATCGCCCTGGACCGTCATGGCCACCGGCTGGTGTTGTTCAACAACAAACAACAAATTCAGGGTATCGGCGCCCGGCGCGGCTGGGAACCGGGCCTGCTCCTGTTCCCCGCCGCGGTGTCGGCATTCCCCGACGGGCGGGTTGCTGTTGCCGATCAAATGAACGGCCGGGTGCAGATCTACCGGCGCATCGAGGAAGAAGCTGCGCCATGAGGCTGCTGTCGGCGTCATCGGGAGCGGTCTTCCTGGTTGCCTCCCTACTGGCCGCCGCAGCGGCGAACGCCGAGGATGTGGCAACGCCGCTCTACCACCAAAACCTGAAATTGCCGACCCAGGCCGACCAGCTCGGCTTTCCCGGGTCGGTAGTGACCGACCTCAAGACCGGAGAGATCTTCGTAACCGATATACGTAAACGCAGACTTGCCATCTTCGACCAGCGCGGGATGTTCCTGTACCAGATTGCCGGGGGAGAGCAGTTCACCGCTCCCAGGGACCTGGCTGTCGATCCGAACGGCTACATCATCCTGGCGGCCCGGTTGGGAGAGGACCGCGGGTTGGCGTTGCTGGACTTCGACGGCCTGTTCATCAAGGCGATCGGTCTGTCCGGGGAAGCGCTGGATGGCAGCGTGCCGCCGGAACTGGTCTCGGTCGCCCTGTCGCCTGACGGCCAGACCATGTTCGCCCTGGACCAGGCCAATTACACCTTGTGGATCGCCGACCGTGAGGGCAAGGTCCGGAAGGGGGTCCTCCTGGTTCCCGATAAAAGCAGCGAGAAAGCCGGCGACACTCTCCTGGGCCACGTCGATGTTTATGGAGACAAGGTTCTGGTGGCGATCCCGTCCACCGGGCTGATTCACATCTACGATCTCGGCGGCGAACCCCACGTGGTGATCGGCCGGAAAGGGACCTCACCCTGCCGGACCGGGTTCCCCATGGCGGCGGCCCTGGACCGCGACGGCAATGTCATCATCATCGATCAGCAGCGCACCATCGGCATGATCTGGAACATGGAAAGCAGAAAATGCCTGCAGGAGTTTTCCGGCATCGGAAGAAGTCCCGGCGCCATGTACCAGCCGAATGACCTTGCCCTGGACAGCCGCGGGAACGTATACGTTAGTCAGGGCTTCGAAGGCCGGGTGCAAGTCTACAAAGGGTTTGCTCCTGCTGCGAGGACACCATGAACCGATCCGCTGCAGTGACGGCCATCTTCGTGGCAGGCCTTCTGGCCGGCCCGGCGGCGGCGTTTCACGACGGCGGCGTCGGCGCCTGCAGCGGCTGCCACGCCTCCCATGAGGTGGACGGCATTCCGCTCATCAGCAGCTACCTGCTGATCGGCGAGAACTCCACCGACACCTGCCTGCGGTGCCACGGCATGGCTTCCGGTAACACCTGGGGTCTGGACGTGCTGGCCCCGGGGCCACAGTACGGCGGAGGTCCTTTCGTTTTTCTCCTGGAGGACAACCTCAACGACGAACCGGGCAGCAGCTTGATCATTTCCGGCGACCATGCCGGCCACAATGTGATCTCGCCCTCCATGGGCGCCAATACCGACGTCAACAACCCTGCGGCCCCGGGCGGAACCTATCCCTCCAGCTACCTGACCTGCACCTCCTGCCACGATCCTCACGGCCAGGGCAATCACTTCCGGTTCCTGTACGGCAGCGACTACCCATTGAGCCGCTCCGGCGGGTACGAGTTCAATTACACAAGCCCCGCGATCCAGGCCGACGGGATTTCCATATTCGGCCCTCCGGAATCGGACACCAACCACACCGCCTACCGCTCCGGCGTTTCGCAGTGGTGCCAGAACTGTCATAACCGGGTGCATCGCGGGTCCAATGCCAGCTTTGAACACCCCCAGAATCACGGCATGGGAGACGAAGCCCGGAACTACAACAGCTACCTGGGAACAGGTGACGACTCCGGTACCGGCGTAAACGCA
This sequence comes from uncultured Acidobacteriota bacterium, assembly GCA_945787955.1. Classification (GTDB taxonomy): domain Bacteria; phylum Acidobacteriota; class Polarisedimenticolia; order Polarisedimenticolales; family Polarisedimenticolaceae; genus Polarisedimenticola. Next base: position 3,140 of record CALZKF010000211.1, read on the forward strand.
TACAAGGTTCTGGTGCCCTACGAAGATATGCAGTCCCCGGGGACCGGGGATAGCGGACCGGCCAATCCCTCATCCCGGCTCATGTGCCTGTCCTGCCACCGGGCTCACGCCTCGTCGGCGCCGTACGCCGGCCGCTGGGACTTCAACATCCTGACCTGGGCCGACGAGGGGATCTCCGGCTCATACCCGATCCCCAACCCGTACCCGCTCATCGGGCCGTCCCAAGGCTCGCTGTGCCAGAAGTGTCACGGGATGGAGATCCCCGATTGAGCCTTCTGGGGACCCTGACCGCACTGTGATACCTTTTTTCTTTTCCAACAGGACGGGGTAATCCTGTGGCGCCTGATGCCTTTCCGGTCACCGACAGAAAGCAGTCCGGGAACCTGAAGGCAGGTGGCTTCCTGTTCCCCCGGGGTGTGACGGTCTGGCATTTCATCCTCATACCGCCGGTGGTCATGGGCGGTGTCATCCTCCTTTTCCGCTGGATCTCACGCTCGTTTCTGGATCCGGCCACAATTTCCGATAGCGGACTCTATGCGGTCGCCCGGATCGCAACCATCAGCCTGGTTATGTCCCTGGTGATCGCCTGGCTGGCGTTCCGTCACCGCCGGGAGTACGAGGCCCAGATCGCAGCCCGGAACGAGGATCTTCTGGCGACACGGGATTTCCTCTCCAACGTGATCGAAACCTCCGGCGAGGTCATCATCACGCTGGGTGACGACGGCAGAATCACATCCTGGAACCGTACCGCCGAACAGATTTACGGATGGACGCAGGATGAGATGCTGGGGGAGAGCTGCGACCGGCTGTTCGCAGGTGGGCCGGACCACCCCGGCCTTTTCCGGGAGTGGACCGGGGAACTCCAGGCCGGGGGGATGGTCCGCCACGAGGAGACCACCCACCACCGCAAGGATGGTTCGATGATTATCGTCCATGTCACCCTGTCGCCGCTGTTCGACGGGGCTGATCGGTATGTCGGGGCAACCGCACTGATCCACGACGTCACCAAGCTCCAGGAACTGCAGTCCCGGCTGGTGGACCAGGAGCGCATGGCCGCCCTGGGGCAGATGGCGGCGGCGGTGGCTCACGAGATCAAGAACCCCCTGGCCGGCATAAGGGGCGGATGCGAGATCCTGATCAAAGGGTCCGGCGAGGGTGAATCCCGCACCGAGCTGGGGGAGGAGATGCTGTACCAGGTGGACCGCTTGAACCGTTCCGCCCATGACCTCCTGGCGTTCGCACGACCCAAGCCGATCCAGCCGGTTCCGGCGCAGATCCACCTGATCCTGGACCGTGTACTGAAAATGATCGCAGGCGATCCTAAAAACAAACGCATCCTTGTGGATAGGCGGTATGATCACGAGTTGGGACACCAGCTGGTGGACCCCGAGCAGATGGAGCAGGTGTTTTTCAATATCCTGCTGAACGCCTGCCAGGCTATGAACCGGAACGGGACCATTACCATCACCACCGGCAACGTCGATAGTCACGTACTGGTGTCGGTGCGGGACTCCGGGCCCGGAATACCGGAGGATGTCCTCTCAAGAATTTTCCAACCGTTCTTCACCACCCGGGCGAAAGGGACCGGCCTTGGACTGGCGATCGTGCACAAGATCATCCAGGATCATGGCGGGACCATCCAGGCCACGGCTCCGGCCGACGGCGGGGCAGGAACGGAAATAGTCATCCGGCTTCGGGCGGAGGAGTAGAACATGGCGGGCGGCGAAAAGATCCTCATCGTCGAAGATGAAAAACTGATCCGCATGACCATCAGGGAGCTGCTGGAGAAGGAAGGGTACCGTGTCGGGGAAGCGGCCAACGGCGCCGAGGCGATGGAGTGCCTCCACAACCAGGAACCGGACCTGCTGCTCCTGGATTACCGCCTGCCGGACACCAACGGCCTGGAGATCCTCAAGGAATCACGACGGCTGCACCCGGAAACGGGCGCCATCCTGATGACCGCCCACTCCAGCATCGATTCCGCCGTGAAGGCGATCAAACTGGGAGCCTACGATTACCTCAACAAGCCGGTGAAACACGACGACTTGCTGGCCACCATCGCAAAGGCGCTGAAGACCACACAGCTGCAGCGTGAAGTGGCCCGGCTTCGAGGAGAGCAGAAACGGGACTACGGCATCACCAACATCGTCGGGCGATCCAAACCGATGCAGGAAGTGTTCAACCTGATCCGCAAAGTCGCCGAATCTTCCGCCAGCACCGTCCTGCTGCAGGGCAAATCCGGCACCGGCAAGGACCTGGTGGCCAAGGCGATCCACTACTCATCGGACCGGGCCGACAAGCCTTTCATGAACATCACCTGCTCCGCAATTTCGGAGACCTTGATGGAATCCGAGCTGTTCGGCC
>CALZKF010000212.1 GCA_945787955.1 uncultured Acidobacteriota bacterium
GACCTTCGTCGGTGTGCCGGTGATGCTGGGAGCAGGCGGCGTGGAAAAGATTTACGAAGTCAAGCTCAACGGCCAGGAGCAGGACATGCTCCAGGCGTCTGCCGCGGCGGTCAGGGAGCAGCAGGAGAAGCTGGAAGTCTGAACCGTCGCGCCGATCACACCTCTAAAAGGCCGCCGTTTGGCGGCCTTTTTTTGTCGTGTGACCAAAGCGGCGCCGGAGGCATCCAAGGATACAGGGAGGACGAAATGATGAACGAAGCGATTATCCATACCACCGACACAACCTTCGACAAGGAAATTGCCGAAGCAGGAATCCCGGTGATGGTTGATTTCTGGGCGCCCTGGTGCGCCCCCTGCCGGACGATGGGGAAGACTCTGGACGAGGTCGCCCCGGAATACCGGGACAAGGTCCGGATCCTCAAAGTCAACGTGGATGAGAACCCGGAAGTGGCGGGCAGATTCGGTATCCAGTCGATCCCGACCCTGATGTTCTACATCGACGGCGAGCCGATCGGACAGATCCCGGGTGCTTTACCGCCGGACGCCCTGAGGCAGATCCTGGAGCGCCACGCCGAAGGAGGCCTGAGAGCAGACGCTAGCCAGGAATAGGTCCGATTTCCTCCAGGACTCTTGCCACATCATCAGGCGGTATGCCGGTGCTGTTGGTCCTGAGGGCATCCTCGAACCCTTCCGGTTCGGTAGTGCAGTCCTCGGCCATCAGTTCGCGCACAACACAGCCGGGGTGGACGTTGATCGGGCCGCTGCGGACCTGGCCGGCGAACTCCACTCCGCGCGACAGGATGACCCGGTACGAGCCTTTTGCGATCGGCTCTCCGCAATGCTTGCACTTGGCCCGTCCGGTAGGTGCGATTTCGGTGTGAGGCGCCGTTTTGCGTTCCGCCTTATCCTTTTCAGCCTTTTCAGCCAGGACCCTCAGCTTCTCGATGGGAGGGATCTCCACGCCGTCGGCCCATACCTTCATTTCGTAGGCCTCTTCCACCTTGGCCAACTGTCGCCGGGCGGCGCACTTCATGTGATGCCACAGGTAGCCGGGTCCGAACGGTCCGACGATCAGGATCCCGATCCGGGTGTGCCCCTTCTGGATCACCCGGCGGCAGGTCTTGCACTTGGAGCGTCCGGAGCGGGCCGGCTCGATGAGGTAGGGAGACATCTCAGGTTGTTCACGGTTCGCTTCGTCGGTCATGGCGGGGAACCTCCTCGTTGGGAACCGGTATTGTAGATCAGGTTCCCTCAACGCTGGGTGAGAGAGCATACACCCGGATGGTTTCCCAGCGTTTCAGCTCCACCTTGCCTGCAGGGAACCTGCCTGGTTTCCTAAGGTCCCCAGCCCGGCACCAATGCACTTCCACCTTGCCCCGGCTGCCGCGGGCTTTGGAATGCCAGGCGGCCAGACGGGCGGCCAGTTCCAGGATTCCGGCAGGAGGGAGGTCCAGGAGGTCCGGATTCCGGATCAAAACGTGACTGCCGGCGTAGCCGGCGGCGTGAAGCCAGAAGTCGGCGGGATCGGCAACCTGGAACGACAGGATGTCATTTGCCGCCGCGCCTTTGCCAACCAGGACTTCAAACCCATCAATCGGATAGGTTCGGTACGGTCTACCTTTCCCCGTCATGGACGCCTCCCCGAGAGCTATCCTCGGGGAGAGAGGCGATCGGGTCAAGAGGCTGCTGTTCCACCAGCCGGATCATGCCCCTGTCCAGGAGTCGTTGCAGGTTCCGCAGCACGTCCAGGGCGCGCATCGGGGCGATCCACTGGATCGACTTGATCTCGGCCACGCCGTCGATGAGGGTGGTGAGGTAAGCCTCTCCAGGTGTGATCGACTCGCAGGCCAGTTCGTTCAACTCGGTGTTCATGATCGGCACCGAAGACATCGGCAATAGCCGGCTGATTTTCTCGAAGTACTCCGCTTCGGCCCTGCTGATCATCTGGCGGACCGTCGGCGCCCCGGGCCAGGCCCGGCTGGTTGCCTCCAACACTGCAATTGCGGCGTCATGCTCACCCCGCTCCATCAGGCGGCTGGCCAACTCGATCTCGCCGGACACGTCGGCCCCGGTCTCTTTCTCCGGGCTCCCGGCCGGCTGCTCCGTCCGGGCCGGGGGCGCTGCAGGGCGTATCCCGCGGATCTCCAGCATGTTTCTGCGGTACAGCTGAAACAGGAACCGGGTGACCAGATACTCCGAGCCCCGGGTGTGAAGCAGGAGTTCCTCCAGGGTGCGCTCACCATCCACCGCACTCAGCAACCGCTGGGAGGCTTTGCTGGTCTGGATCTCCATCGGGAGGGCCTTCGCCGTGCGGGCCAGGATGATGCCCGGGTCGGTGAACACTTCCCGCATCTGGTTCATCTCGTCGTAACGCTTCAGGCCTTTCAGCAGGATGTCCTGGACATTGAGGTCCACCGCCACCAGATAGACCGGCTCTTCGCCATTTTCATCAAACCGGAAGAAGGCATCTTCCTGGTCGAACAGGCCGTAGATCGCCTCCTCCGCCTTGGCAGCCACGTGCTCCACCACGACGTCCAGGGTGACCATTCCGGATTCCACCAGGACCTCACCCAGGATCTTGCCGCTGGCCTCGTGGACCGTGAGGGCATCCTGAAGCTGGGTTTCGGTGATTTTGCCCTGGGCCAGGAGCGATTGTCCCAGCCGGGTGGAAGGATCATCGGAGGTGCAGGCGACGATCCGCCCTTCCCGGCAGACGATCGACTTCTTGATGTGGCGCTGCTCGATCTCTATAACGCCTGTTTTCCGGGAACTTTCGACCCACTGGAGCAGGTCGGTGACCGGGAAAGATTTGAAATCTCCATAAAGTGCCATAACAGATCAAAAGGTCGGCCCCTAGGAGCGAAAAATCAAGGCGATCGGTCGATAATCCGGAATTCAGGAAAATAGATGGAACCGCGGCCAATCCCAGCCGTTACACGGAGCAGGGGAGGCATCCTTCCCGGGGAGGCTCGCCATGGATATAAGAGGACGGAAACTGACCCGCAGTCGAGACGACCGCAAGCTGGCCGGGGTCTGCGGCGGGATCGGTGCCTTTTTCCAGCTGGACCCGGTGCTGATCCGTTTGGCCTGGGTGTTCGGAACTGCCATAAGCGGTGTGGTGCCGGGGATCCTGGCCTACTTTGTGGCCTGGCTGATCGTCCCCGAGGCGCCGCAGGTCATTTACGCCGAGCCGGTGCAGCCGACGGTAAACGAGAACTGAGCGGGGCGACCCTGGCCTCGAAAACCTGCCTGCCGCTGCCTGCGGCAGGATCGTTGCTGACCGCCTGATCCAGGTCGTTGAGAAACGGTTCGGTGAACCGGCCGCCGAACAGAGTCTCGGACAATTGGATAGCACGCCCGGCGTAACGCAGGATCTGTAAACCCTCGAGGCCGGCCAGATCATCGAAGAACCATCCGCAGGAAGTGTACATCAGCATGGCATGACGCTGGAGTTCCATCAGGTTCAAAGCCTTTTCCCGCGCGTCGCCCTCCAGAGCGGTTTTCCCGTGTTCGGCCAGGAAACGGTCCTCCGATGCCGGTCCCGGGTCCAGCAGGACCCGGATGTAGTCCTCACGGGCCAGCCACGGATCGTGAAACAGGGCGGCGCCAGCCTCCTCGAACGGGGGCCGCAGCCGGTCCCGCAACCGATCCAGTGCATCCCGCAGCGGCTCGCGCCAGGCCTGGTTCCACTCCGGGTTCAGGCCGGTGGCGCAGCCGCAGTCCGAGCGCCAGCGCTCGATGCCGTGGGCGCAGCTCCAGGCGGTGTTCTCGCGGATCTCCGCCTCGTGGTCCGGAGGGTGCAGTTCCAGGTATTGGCCGTAGTTGACGATCCGGGCCAGATCATCCCGCCGTATGCGGCGCAGGGCGAAGGCCAGGGCCATGTCGCCGTGGCGGTGGTGGTGGCCGTAGGTTTCGCCGTCGGTGGCGATATGGACCAGCTGGGGCCGGTTCCGTCCGTAGTCGAAACCGGTCATGAGCCGGTCGGTGAACCGCCCTCCATCATCCAGCAGGTTTTCGAACGCCACCGCCCGGGAGACAGGACCGTCGTAGAAAAACACCGCGATGGATCGACCCGACGGCAGGCGCACGGTGTAAGGCCGGCTGGGATCGATGCCGCCGTCGGCCACCTTGTGCCAGCGCTTCAAACCGATCCCGCGGTAGCGCGAAGCCTGGCCCGGCTCAAGGATAGTGAACCGGATGCCGGCGACGGCCAGCGCTTCCAGCGTCGCAATGTTGACGGCGGTTTCCGGCAGCCACATCCCTTCCGGTTCCCGGCTGAAGCGGTGACGGAAGTCCTCCATACCCCAGAGCACCTGGGTGCGCTGGTCCCTGGGGTCGGCCAGGGGCATAATCATGTGGCTGAACGCCTGGGCGATGGCCGAACCGTGGCCGCCGAATTGGACGGCGCTGTCCCGGTCCGCCTCACGGATCCGGGCATAGACATCCGGAGCATTTTCCTCGAGCCAGGACAACAGGGTCGGGCCGAAGTTGAAACTGATGGAGGCGTAGTTGTTCACCAGCACCTCCAACCTGTCGTTCGCGTCCAGGATCCGGGATTCACCGTTGGGCCGGTAACACTCGTCGGTGATCCGTGCGTTCCAGTTGTGGAACGGCGCCGCCGACGGCTGGGGTTCTATCATGCCGGTCCAGGGATCTTCCCTGGGAGGCTGGTAGAAGTGGCCGTGGATGCAAATGCAGCGATCGGGTTTGGACAAATCAGCTCTCCTGGTGCCTGAAGAACAGGGCGGACATCGGCGGCAGCGTCAGCAGCACAGACTGTTCCATGTCGTTGTGGGATATCTCTTCCGCCGCTACGAGCCCCAGGTTGCCCTCGCCGCCTCCACCGTAGGATTCGGCGTCACTGTTGAGGATCTCCCGCCAGCCGCCGGACCGGGGGACGCCGACACGGTAATCCCGGCGGATCACCGGTGTGAAGTTCAGGGCGACCAGCACCGGCGGATCGCCGTCGCCTCCAGAACGCAACAGGGTCAGAACCGAGTTCTGGTGGTCGTTGCAATCGATCCAGCGGAACCGTTCGGGATCCGACTCCCGGGAATGCAGGGCCGGTTCGGCGGCGTACAGCCGGTTCAGATCACGATACCAGTTCAGGATTCCGGCGTGGAGCGGATCGTCCAGCAGGGACCAGTCCAGGGCGGCGTCGTGGTTCCACTCCTTCCGCTGGCCGAATTCGGAGCCCATGAACAGCAGCTTCTTCCCGGGCATGGCGAACATGTAGCCGTAGAGCAGGCGCAGGTTGGCCGCTTTCTCCGTCCTGTCTCCCGGCATCTTGTCCAGGAGGGAAAGCTTGCCGTGGACGACCTCGTCATGGGACAGGGACAGGGTGAAGTTTTCGGACCAGGCGTACATCATTCGGAAGGTCAGCTTGTTGTGATGGTAGCGCCGGTGGACCGGATCCAGGGCCATGTATTCCAGGGTGTCGTTCATCCAGCCCGATTCCTCGGCGATCATGTGGATCCCCGGGAACCTGCGGTACGCCACGGTGTTGGCGTCCTGCAGGAAACGCACCGCATCCAGATTTTCCCGGCCGCCGTGACGGTTCGGGATCCACTGGCCCTCGTCCCGGGAGTAGTCCAGATAAAGCATGGAGGCGACGGCGTCCACCCGCAGGCCGTCCACGTGGTAATGATCCATCCAGAACAGGGCTGAGCTGATCAGGAAACTGCGCACCCAGCCGGAGCCGTAGTTGTAGATGTAGGTTTTCCAGTCCGGGTGGAAACCCTGCCGGGGATCGGCGTGTTCGAAAAGATGGGTGCCGTCAAAAAACGCCAGACCATGACCGTCGGATGGGAAGTGGGACGGCACCCAGTCCAGGATGACGCCGATGCCGGCCTGGTGCAGTTCGTCCACCAGGGCCATGAAGTCCCGGGGCGCCCCGAACCGGCTGGTCGGAGCGAAATACCCGGTGACCTGGTATCCCCAGGAGCCGTAGAACGGGTGCTCCATCACCGGAAGCAGTTCCACGTGGGTAAATCCTGTCTCCACCGCGTATTTCGCCAGCCGTTTCGCCGTTTCCCGGTACCCGAGACGGCTGCCGTCGGCGTGCCGCATCCAGGAACCGAGATGGACTTCGTAGGTCGACATCGCCCTGTCCTGTCCTGCCGTGCGGCTCTCGATCCAGTCTCCATCGTTCCAGTTGTAGTCCAGCGAACAGACCACCGAGGCGGTGCGTGAGGGGGTTTCGTGGTGGAAGCCGAACGGGTCGGACTTGTCGGCTGTGTAACCCTTGAATCGGGATACCACATGAAACTTGTACATCGAACCCGGGCCGGCGCCGGGGATGAACCGTGTCCACAATCCGGTTTCCTCCCAACGCTCCATCGGATCCGTCTGGGGGTCCCAGTGGTTGAAGTCACCGATTACCGAAACCGATTCGGCGGCGGGGGCCCAGACCGCGAAATCCACACCGGCGACTCCGTCCCGGGTCGCAAGGTGTGCGCCCAGCAGCTCGTACAGCGTGTCGTGCCGACCTTCCTGCAGCCTCGCCAGGTCATCCCGGGTCATCGGTTCTCCTCCGCCGACCGCCGGGCGGCGGTCAATCGCCGCAACACACCGGTGATCCGGTCTGATTGTTCCATATCGGACAGGGACCGCGCCGCACGCCCGACCCAGTTCGGCCGGTCGTCCTGTGTCCCCGGGACATTGTGGGCCCGGGTCTCCAGCCACAGATCCTCGGCGTTGACCAGGACGAGACGGGCAGGGCCGGCGCCCAGCCAGCGCAGCCAGGCGTCCAGGAAGGCGGCCGGTTCCGGATCGGCGTGCTCCAGGAACCCTGCATCCGCCAGGGCGGCGGCGGCAGCCCGGAACGATTCGGTGCGGAGGCGTCGGGCG
>CALZKF010000213.1 GCA_945787955.1 uncultured Acidobacteriota bacterium
CAGACCGCCGAGCTGCGCCGGCGTCTGGCGGTTGGCGAGATGCAGGCCACTCGCGAGTACTGGGAAGCCTACGACCACGCCCGGCCCGACGCCGATCTGGACTCCCATCTGCGCCGCATTCCGTGGGACCGGAACATCCTGCTGTTTGTCGGCGCGCTGACCGTGGGCAAAGGGCTGCAGAGTTTGATCTCCGCCCTGCCGGCGATCCGCAGGGCGGTTTCGGACACACATCTGGTAATCGTGGGGGCGGGGGCTTACCGGGAAGTGCTTGAGGCTCTGGTGTTCGCCATAGCCGACAACAACCGCGAGCTGTTGTTGAGGCTGTGCGCCGCAGGCCAGGATCTGGATCGCAGTGATCAATCCGGCCCCTGGAGTGACGTTAGCGCTTATCTCGCTCACGAGGACAATATGACCTCGCTCCTGGAGTCCGGTCGCGGTCTGGACCGACACGTGCACTTTCTCGGCCGCCTTAATCACGATCGGTTGCGCTATCTCTTTCCGTGCGCCGATCTGGCAGTGTTCCCTTCGGTAGTGCCCGAGGCCTATCCGCTGGTTCTGATGGAGTCCCTGGCCAACGGCGTGCTCCCGGTCGTGTCCTACTTCAGCGGGTTCGCCGACGGGGTCGACGAACTGGTTCCCTGGCTTGGCGCTGACGTGACGGAACGGATGAAGATCCCGATGGACGACACGATCCGGATCGAGAGCCTGGCCGGCAACCTCGCGGGGCTGCTGGCGGAGAAAGTCTCCAAGGAGCGCGGCAGGGCTCTGCGGCTCATCGCTGAGGAACAATACGATTGGCGGCTGCGCGCCGAACAGATGACCGGAGCGTACGGCGAGCTTTTGTCCGGGAGCGCCGGCAATGGCAGGGATGTACGATGACCGGGTGAACGTCTCGGAATGCGAGCAAAACCTACCTCCCTGATCGACTCACGGCACTATCCCGATTCCGGTTAGCCTCCCACGGCGATAAACTGTCAGCAACCGGTATCCTGGAAGTGAGGTGAATGATGGGGACGCAGTTGCATCTGGTCGATCCTGATACCTGCCGGGGCGACGGTATCTGCGCCGATATCTGCCCCGAGAACGCACTGGAAATGGTGGACGGCACGGCGGCAACCGTGGAGAGCCGTGCAGACCACTGCATCGTGTGCGGGCAATGCGTGGCGGTCTGCCCCACCGAATCGCTCAGGATGCCCCAGCTTTCTGCAGAAGCATTTCGGGAACTTCCCAGGCTCCCTTTCGGCTACGGCGAGTTTCTCGATTTTCTCAAACTGCGGCGCAGCGTACGCGTATTCAAGGACCGACCGGTGGAACAGAATCTCACCGACAAGATCCTGGAGGCCGCCGCCACCGCCCCGATGGGTATCCCGCCGCACTCGACCGCAGTCGTGGTCATCGACCGCCGGGATGAACTGGATTTCCTGCTGAAGGAACTTGTCGAAGATTACGGAAAGATGGTACAGGCCATGGCCAACCCGATGGGGCGGGCGATGATTCGCCTTGCCGCCGGTGCCGAAGATTACCCGATCCTGAGAGACTACATCCGTGACCTGGCCAAATACGCCAACGACGCCTACCACCGGGACGGCACCGATCGCTACATGTACAACGCACCGATGGTGATGCTGTTTCACGGCAATCGCCGGGCGATGTCCTACGAGGAAAATGCCCACCTTGTCTGCCACCACGCCATGCTGGCCGCCGTTGCACTGGGCCTGGGCACCACGATCATCGGTATGATCCCGCCGATCGTGGAGCGTTCCAAACTCTTGAGGAAGCGGTACGGTATTCCGAAAGAGAACAAGGTCATGACCTCACTGATCCTCGGGCATCCGAAATACAGTTACCGCAAGAGCATCCGCCGGGATCTTGCCGGCGTTAACCTGGTCAGGTAGTCAGGAATAGAAGACACCGTTTTCTTTCGATAGCTGAAACCTGGTTATTACTATTTAGGTTATACGGGCCAAAACAAACAGCTGCTGGATCCGTTCAACCCTCACGTGTATTGGCGAGCTCCATCCGACCATCCCCGGCTCCAAACCCTAGCGCGGCGACCAAGATACTACTTTGGTGCGTACTCTTACCGTATCGACATTTACAACTCCGCTGATCGGTCGTACAACCCAGTTTCTGCAGCGCGATTTGCTCTGACCTTGATGGGGATCGATTATGTGGAAACGACTGTTTCCTGTTGTCGCATTATTCGTCGCGATCCAGTTGACGCCGGGTGCCCAGGCGCAATCAATCTGCCTCAACTGCCATTTCACTTTCTCCAACGGGATGCACGCCCGCGGGGTTGGTGAATGCAACATGTGCCACACCATGCACAACAGCGTCGATGGGACTTTGGTAGACCCGGACAGCCCGAACGGGAATGAGTTCTTGCTGAACGACGACGCGCCGAGTGACGTCTGCCTGCGGTGCCATACGGGGTTCGTAAGCATGACTTTCGCAGAGGATCCGTCAAATCCTCCACGAGAAATCGGCGCAGGTAATTTCACCTTTCTCCTCGAGGACAACATCAATGACGGCCCTGGAGGCGGAATGGCCCCATTACCCGGATATGTTGCGGGGCACAGCATCCTGGCTCCGTCTCGAGGACTTGTCCCCGACGGCAGTCTGGCGACATCCCCGGGAGGTACGTTCCCGGCGAGTCAGTTGGGCTGCACCAGCTGCCACGACCCTCACGGCAACGGGCATTTCCGGATACTGAACGGTTCGGGCCAGGTGCAGAACGGATTGTTCACCTTCGTGAACGACGCTCCGGCGGCGGAGGGTCTTTCAATTTACCATGGGTCCGAACGGGTCGGCCGCCACACCGCATATAACAGCGGCGTGAGCGCCTGGTGCGGCAATTGCCACGGTGATATCCATGAGACCGGGGGCAAGTTTATCCATCCCACCAACGTGGCTCTGGGCCCGGAGATCGCTCAGAATTACAACCTTTACAATGGAGCGCTCGATCCCACCGGCGGCACCAGCAGCACCGCCTATCTCGCCGCTGTCCCGTTCGAGGACCCTGCAGTTCTTTACACGGGCACCGAGGGGCCGACAGGCACGAGCCGAGTCATGTGCCTGAGCTGCCACCGGGCCCACGCTTCAAGCGCACCGGATTCCGGACGATGGGATTTTAACGTCACCTTCCTGAGCGATGACGGCGTCGAGTCGGGATCGTACCCGCTGCCGAATCCCTACGGCACGACGGCGCAGCGATCCTTGTGCAACAAATGCCACCTCAAGGATGAATTCGACGGCATCCCCTGACGATATCACGGCATTGTTCATATGGAATGTCTGCTTTAGCGGGTCGGCGGCGCTACCGATCCGGATCAATGCTGAGATGATCGGTACATGAAGCCGACTACCACGGAAGAAGTTCTGGCCATCCTGGATGCCCCTTTCACATCCACCGCCGTAGGGGCTGCTCTGGAACTGGGGCTGTTCTGGCTGCTGGACAATAAGCCGCTGGATCTTGACGGGGTGGCCGATGCCCTGAAGATTCCGAAGGTCCGCTGCGGCTACTGGCTGCAGTTGCTTGTCGACTCGGGCCTGATCGAGAACAGCCCGGAAGGATACGTTCCATCCCCCACGGCACGGGAGGCCATACTGCAGGTCTTCAGTCCCGGTTCCTGGGCTTTGCTGGCGCAGGAGGCGCGGGAGAAACTCCCCGTGCTGTGCGACCTCCCGGTTCATATCCGAAACCGCGGTTCGGCCCTGGCGGCCCTGGGGATCGATCGCCCGATGTATGTCGCCCGGATGACCGCGGATCCGGGCCTGGCCCGCCGGTTCACATGCATGCTGTACGAATTGCACCAGGAGCTGGCGGACCGGGTGGCCGCCCGGCTGGACCTGACCGGTGTGAAGCGGCTCATGGACCTGGGCGGCGGCTCCGGGGTCATCTCTTCGGCGCTGGCCCGACGGCACCCGGCGCTTGAGATTACCGTCATAGATATCGAGAACGTATGTCGCACAGGCCGTGAACTGGCGGCACGGGCCGGGCTGGAGGGCCGGCTGACCTTCCAGGCCCTGAATTTCACGGATGACGCCCTGCCGTTCGGTTTCGATCTGGTGCTGGAGTGTGACGTCAACATCTACAGCGACGATCTGTTCCGCAAGGTGTTCGAGGCGCTGGTTCCCGGCGGACGGTTCATGATCGTGGACCAGCTCGCCCCCGATTACGGGGTCTCACCGCCGGCACGGGTGCACTGGGCCCTGGAAGGATCCATGATCCGTCCCGATTTCGTGTTCCCCTCCGCGGCAACGATCCAGGGACATCTCAAGGGCGCCGGATTCAGCCTCCTCAGCCAGACCCCGCTGTCCATCACCGGGCCCGACGACCGCTTCACGGAAGGGATGATTCTGACTGAAGCGCGGAAATGACTAATTAATACGACAGCTCGTGGGATAATGGAATCAGAGGAGGGGTTCCATGAATACCATCCGAACCGGAGCTCTGTTCGCCTTACTCGGAATCCTCCTTGGCCCGGTTCTGCTGAACCTGATCGGCTTTGGTTTGCCGCTCCTTTCGGTTGCGATGGATTCGGTGGACGCGGCCGACGGCGGTATGGACCAACTGGTGTTGGCCAGGAAGTTCGTAGCGCCGGCCTCCATCCTCATGGTCATCGCCGCCTGGCTCCTGACACCTGTAGAACCTAATGAAAACGGGGCGCTTCTCGGGTGGAGGATGCTGGTTCGGCTCTCCGCGCTGGCCTGGGCGATCGTGACGATTCTGGCGGCGTTTGAAATCCGCATCCCATGGCTCGGGGCGATTACCTGGATGGCATTTCTGGTGTTCGGCCTGCTGCAGCTGGCCCGGATTTGCCGCACACTGGGGAGAGCACGGCTTGCCGCTGCAACCGTCGTGCTCATGGTGCTGGCGGTGGCAGCTCTCCTGTTGCCACAGGGCGACCCTGACTCCCCATCGTCACTGCTGATCCTCTCCAGTATCGGCATGGTGCTCTCAGTGACCGCCACCGCGGGCATCCTGATCGTACTCGGGAAAGTTCGCCGGATCGAGATGCCCGCATGAACATCAAGGACGAGATGGACGGCATCTACCGGGATACTCCGCTGAACGATATCCCGTGGGTCCAGCAAGAACCGCCCGGGGTCCTGGTTGAACTTGTGGAGTCCGAGGCCGTGGTGCCCTGCCCGGCGGCGGACCTGGGCTGCGGCGCCGGCAGCTACGCCGTCTGGCTGGCCCGGAAAGGGTTTCAGGTCGCCGGGTACGACTGTTCGGCAGAAGCGGTCCGCCACGCCGAGGCCCTGGCTCTGGAACGGGGTGTTTCCTGCCGGTTCGAGGTGGCGGACCTCACCCAACCGATCGATTGTCCGGACCCGCTTTACGATTTCGTCTACCACTGGGGCGTCCTGCACCACGTCTTCCCTCTAAAGCGGGCGGCCTTCGCGGAAAATGTCCAGCGGATGCTGAAACCGGATGGGAAACA
>CALZKF010000214.1 GCA_945787955.1 uncultured Acidobacteriota bacterium
GTAGTTGTTCAGCCTCGCCGTGACGTCGGTCAGTGTCGCCGTGGCGTTGCCGCGGACTTTTACGCCGGTGGTGTTGTTCGTCACCGTGACGTTGGTCAGGGTCGCCGATGCGTTGTCGCGAACTTTTACGCCGGTGGTGTTGTTCGTCGCCGTGACGTGGTTCAGGGTGGCCGAGGTGCCGCTGCCGGTGGCGTTGACGCCGTCCGCGGCGTACGTGATCTCGGCGTGGTCGATTGTCCCGATCGAGCCCGTGGTGAGCTGCACGCCCCGCCAGTCACCGGCCGCGGGAGAGGAGGCATTTGAAGTAAAGGTGACCTCGTTACCCGGCGTGCCGTTGACGTAGAGGGTGCCATTAACTATGAGCGTAATCTCTGAGTCGAACAGCACATTGATGTTTTCTTCGATCGTCAATGCACAGCCCACCTGAACGGTTGAGTCACAGGTTACGTTGTAAGGACCGCCCGCTGCTGTCCAGGTGTCGTCGCAGGTGATGTTCCCGCAGATGTCGGTTGCCGCGGCAACCGGAACTTCCGTGCTTGCCCACGAAAGGGCCGCCAGAATCAGAAGAGTGGAACACCATACAGAGATTCTGGTTGGCTGTTGAATTGAGTATCTGGAGTTCTCCATTGCGGGACCTCCCGGTTATTGCCGATTCCAAAATCTGGGGAAAATATTACCGGGTGCGTGAAGGGCTTAAAAAGCGCACTTCACTCCCGCTACGGTGAAGCCGTGTCTTGCGTCGCGTTCCCCAGATATGGGGCTGAGTCACTTCTACGCTTCTAGTAGCTGCACCTCAAGTAGAAGTTCTTTTGTTCCCGGATCATGCAGATGCTTTACGTCTAGATGTTCCCGGTAATTCGATCTCCGAGAAATGCAATCGATCAGGGCTCGCTTTGCTCGGCGAATTGAACTGTACTGGTACGGTCGGAGAAGTAGGTTTCGACCGCCGCCGATCCTAGCCCCCTATCGATATGGTGTGGAGGCTACAGGTGTCCACCTGGGTGTCCATAACCCTCGTACTCCTCGTAACTCTCGTACTCCTCGTAAACGGGAAAGGGCAACGAATTAAATAAAGCTTAATTTGTCGCCCTTTCCCTATAGCACTTAATATCCCCTGAGCTAACGCTCGTCCGGGTTCGAGTCCCGGCTCCGGCACCAGGGTGATTTCTCGGGTTTTATTCTCCTTTCGGGTTCGCCTCACAGCTGATCGCGAATCTAGGCTCCTGCGTGCCGCTCCCGCGTTTCGACAGTCGCAGTCAGGCGGTGCTCAAGGAGGCGAACGCGATCGGTAGGGCGTACCTCCGTACCGAGTTGCTACCCGAGGCGCAGCGCCGGACAGCCAAAAACAGGCTCGCCGCCTACGTGCAGCTCCGCATCGAGGGAAGCAAGCTCGACCTGACTCAAGAGGAAACGCGGCGTTGCATGCAGCAGGATGTGGCAGCTGCGCAGGACGCAGTCTGGGCAGTCGTACTCGAGGCGGCAGGGGAGGACCCACGGCCGGTGACCGCCGGTCTATTTATCCAAGCTCTGAACGAGATGATCGACGCGTACGGGGAGCGCAATGCGGCCCTTCGCAAGCACGTTCCTGAAGTCGTGCTGTTTCTCCTGTTCTCGGTTTTCACCATTGCCGGTTCGGTACTCGGCTGTTCGGGTGGCCTCGAGGGCGAACGTCCGTTGCTCGCCACGATCGCAATGTCAGTGCTGATCGTGCTGGTCATCTTCATCATCATCGACCTTGACTTGCCCCGGCGCGGATTGATTGAGGTCAGCCAGAAGAGCATGCTCGATTTCCCAGGCGCGGTTGCTCCGC
Source organism: uncultured Acidobacteriota bacterium (assembly GCA_945787955.1). Taxonomy (GTDB): domain Bacteria; phylum Acidobacteriota; class Polarisedimenticolia; order Polarisedimenticolales; family Polarisedimenticolaceae; genus Polarisedimenticola. The sequence continues at coordinate 1,811 of CALZKF010000214.1, forward strand.
CAGGAGCCGAGTAGCGCGTCTCCTGGACCGCCCCGTGACCAGCTTCCTCGTTATTGTCGTCCCGACCTCCGGTTTCGCGGAGAATCGGAGTTTCGGAGCCCGATACTCTCGCGGAGCGGAAATTGGGGAGAAAGCGATCAGCCGCACATATGTCTCAATACAAAGCAGTTAACACGGCAACGGTGGGGACGCGGGGTTTGGCTTGTCCCTTGCTATATTGAACACCGTGCGGAGCCGATGACGATCCGCGCCGGCGGCAAGAAATCAAGCTGGTTTTGAAGCAGAAGAAGAGGAGCCATGAAATGAAAGACCGAAAGCAGTTTGTCGATCGCATTCAGCACGAGATCGAGGAGTGGGAGGCCAAGCTGGAACCGCTCAAACTCAAGGCAAAGCTCGGCGAGATGGACGCCCGAGAGCGCTTTGAGGCGCTGGACAAGACCGTTACGGCCGCGACCCGTCCGATACGGACCAAGCTCCAGGAACTCACGGATGAATCAGGTGAAGCGTGGGCGGATATTGCCGGCGGCTGCGAGAACGCCTGGAGCGAGGCCAAGGCAGCGATCAAATCCGCGATTGCTCGGTACACCGACTGACAATCTCGCGCGGATCCGGGCACGACGACCTCTTCAAGCGCGGGATTGAGACTACTACTTGGGCCAGAGGGTCCATAGGTAGCCGACGTAGCCGGCAAGCAGGACCCCACCTTCCAGGCGCTGGAGCCTCCTGCCGGTCCAGAGCATCGGAAGCAGTGCGACCGAGAAAGCGATCATGACCCACAGATCGAACCGGCCGACGCCCGGCGCGCTCAATGGCTGCACGGTCGCAGCCAACCCAAGGCTTCCAAGGACGTTGAAGATGTTGGAGCCGATGACGTTGCCGATTGCGATGTCGGACTGCCCGCGCATCGCTGCAACCGCGGACGTCGCCAGCTCAGGCATGCTGGTTCCCGCGGCGACGATCGTCAACCCGATCACGGCCTCGCTCACGCCAAACGCGCGGGCGACGGTTACTGCGGATCCGACGAATATTTCGGAGCCCAGCATCAGCAGTCCCAGACCTCCGACAACCAGAACGATCTCCGCCCACACGGAGCGCAAGCGGCCCGGAACTCCGTTCTCGAACTCTCGAGCAATTTCCGGGTCGTCGCCCTGCCCTTTCGCCAGCCGGATGCTGAAGATCGTGTATCCGATCAGCAGCACGAGAAGAACCACGCCTGCCGGGCGTGCGATTGTCTCGAAACGGGCGAGCCAGACCGCCAGCAACGAAACGCCGATCATGAACGGCGCGTCAATCTTGAGCAGCCCCAGCTTCACGTTGATCGGCGAGATCAGGGCGGTCAGCGCAAGAATTACTCCCAGGTTGAAGATGTTGGATCCCACGACGTTGCCCAGCGCGATGTCCCCCTGACCGTTGACGGCACCGGTGACGCTGACGATCATCTCCGGAGCGCTGGTGCCGAAGGCCACGATGGTGAGGCCTATCACCAGGGGCGTCAGGCCGAGCCGCCGGGCGAGCGACGCACCGCCGCGGACCAGCAGGGTCGCCCCTGACGTCAGGACGACCAAACCCAGAGCCAGTAGAAGCAGGTCCGTTGCCAAAGTTCGAATCACTCCTTGCCCGGTGTCGCGCCGCGGTCAGAGCGTTTTGAATACGGTCAGAGCCCCGAGAGCCGTAGTCAGCACCGCAATTGTATGCCACATTCCGGTCTGGCTTACACGGCGAACGATATTGGCGGTAAATGGTACGGACAAGAGCGAGCCGGTCATCAAGGGAACCAGCACCCGCGGCTCGAGCGGATCGCCGAGCAGCAGAATCGATGGCACCAAGTCGTGCAGATCGAATCCGGCGAAGAACAGGATCGACGTCAGACTCGACTGCCTCGGGTTGCGATGCGTTCTGCGGGTCGAGCAGGCTCCTTGCGAGCTCGCAACGAAACTCGCTGCCTCAGGCTCAAACTCAGGTGTCCATCTGGGTGTCCATAACCCTCGGACTCCTCGTAACTCTCGTACTCCTCGTAAACGGGAAAGGGCAACGAATTAGAAAAACCTTGGTTCGCCGCCCTTTCTTTTTAGCACTTAAAATCCCCTGGTGGAAACCCCGTCCGAGTTGCTACGCGCGCCTTTGGCGTCGAGTCTCGGCTCCGGCACCAATTCAAGCTGTTCGAGTTAGCTTCGCACTCCGGGCTCGCTGTTCTTACAGCTGCGAGTCTCGGTTCCAGCATACTTCTTCATCGACTTTTCCTTCCCACTCGCTGGACCGGGGTTGTCCTGAATCCATGTGGCGGGGCGGAAAACTACTTGGCATGATTGCCAAGTAAAATTAAGGGAAAATCATGAAACTCAGCAATACAGTGCAAAAACGCTACGAAGCCCGGGCTCGAATCATCAAGGCCCTGGCCCACCCTACCCGGTTGTTCATGGTTGATGAACTATCGAAAGGGGAACGTTGCGTCTGCGAACTGCGGGACATGGTGGGTGCCGATATCTCCACGGTGTCGAAGCACCTCGCCCTGCTGAAAGCGGCCGGGATCCTGGCTGACGACAAGAGAGGCCTCCAGGTGTTTTACCGACTCAAGACGCCCTGTGTACTGGGCATATTCGATTGCGTGGAGAAGGTCCAGCAGGATTCCCGGGCGAAGCGTGTTCGTTGTGCAGGCTGAATATTTTTTTTGAAATCTAATTGGCGAATACGCCAAATATAGGATTCAGAACATGAACCACAAACGCGAGTGGAAGATCTTCGGGGCGATGGCTGGGGTTTTCGCCGCGGCCTATTACCTCCCCCTGGCCGATTCGAAAGTGACCGGAGCGATACTGGAGGCGTTCAAGCTGCTGCAGTGGTACGCCCGTAACCACACGCTGGCCTGCGTCGTACCGGCTCTGTTCATCGCGGGTGGGATCACCACATTCCTGTCCCAGGCGGCGGTCATGCGGTATTTGGGACCGAAGTCGAATAAGCTCGCCGCCTACTCGGTCGCTTCAGTGGCCGGTGTGGTGCTGGCGGTGTGCTCGTGCAGCGTTTTGCCAATGTTCGCCGGGATCTACAGATTGGGGGCAGGACTCGGGCCGGCGTCGGCGTTCCTGTACTCCGGCCCCGCCATCAACGTGCTTGCGATCTTTCTCACGGCGAGGGTGTTGGGCTTTGAACTAGGTCTGTGGCGTGGGCTTGGTGCGATTGTCTTCGCCGTTCTGGTCGGTCTGGGGATGCACACGCTTTTCCGGAGGGAGGAAAAGCAAAAGGTTGCCGATGCGGCACAGATACCCGAGCCTCCGGCCGAATCACGGCCGATCTGGAAGAACGCGCTCCTTCTTGTTGCCATGGTCGCCTTTCTGGTGTTCAGCGATTGGTTCAATCCGGGTGACGCCATCGTCCATCGCACCGACGGCAGTGAAGTTCGGGGCGTGGTGCTTCAGGAAATGCACGACGAGGTCATGATCCAGGTTCAGGAATCAGGGCACGGGGTCCGGGCAGGTGACCGGATTACGTTGTCGAAAACCGAAATATCCGAAATCACCGAATCGAAGACCTGGGTCATGAATGTCTACCATGTGCGCTGGCTCCGAGCCGCAGTCGGCTTTCATCGGGCAACAACAGCCATTCGCCGACGAAG
>CALZKF010000215.1 GCA_945787955.1 uncultured Acidobacteriota bacterium
GGCCGACAAAGCTCTTGACCACACGACCCTGGCCGTCCAAAACGTAGGTCGCCGGGAGGCCGACGGCCTGATACCGCTGGGAGACTTGGCCATCGTCAATCAGATTGGTGTAGGGGATCTCGTAGTTCGCCACGAACTCCTTAACCGCATCGAGGTCGTCCTCATCGTCCATGGAGATGGATATGATCTGGACGCCCCGCCCGCCGTACTCGGCGTGAAGTTCCTTGTACATCGGGACCTCCTCGCGGCACGGCGCACACCAGGTCGCCCAGAAATCCACGATCCGGACCTGGCCCTCCGAATCGGACAGCGAAACCGGATTCCCGCCCAGGTCGTTCAGGGTGAACGAATAGTCTTCGATGGTATCGGGCCGTTCACCGCAACCGGCGCCGGCCAGGACCAGGCCGGCCAGGACGACCCAAAGAACGGAAACAGGTAGGTTGATACGTCGCATGGTTTGGTTCTCCACCTGCCGGAGCTGTCCGGCGCACGAATAAATATGATAGCAGCCGGGACCGTTTCGGACCGTTTGGTATGATCGGTAACCATGAAAGCAAACAAATACTTCCCGACAATCGTGTTGGCGGCGGTAATGGCGCTGACCATCGCCTCCGCCGCCTCCCGTCCGGCCGCCGTCGGCAGGAACGGCATGGTGGTGGCGCCGGAAGCACAGGCGGCCCAGGTCGGCCTGAAGGTGCTCAAGAGCGGCGGCAACGCCGTGGACGCATCGGTGGCCATGGCGCTGGCTCTGGCGGTTACCTATCCCAACGCCGGTAACCTGGGTGGTGGCGGCTTCCTGCTTTATCGCACCCCGGAAGGCGAATTCCACGCCCATGACCATCGTGAGACCGCACCAGGCGCCCTGACAGCAGGCATGTTCCTGGACCGGGAAGGGAAGCCGGTTCCGGAGCGCAGCCTGCGCGGCGGCCTGGCGGTGGGAGTGCCCGGGACGGTCGCCGGCCTGCTTGACGCCCACCGGCGCTGGGGCAGCCTGCCGTTCAAGGACCTGGCGGCGCCGGCGATCAGCCTGGCTGGAGACGGATTCGCCATATCCCGGGAAACCGCAGCCGGACTGAACCGGAGCGCAACATTGCTCGCAGCGGACCCGGAATCGGCGAAGATATTCGTCCGCCGGGACAGGCCGTGGCAGGCAGGCGACGTGCTGGTCCAGCCCGATCTTGCCGCCACGTTGAAACAGATCGCAGCCGGGGATCCGGCTGTCTTTTACACCGGCAGGATCGGCCGGGCCATCGTGGAAACAGTGCGCACCTGCGGCGGGGTCATGACCCTCGAAGATCTGGCAGCCTACAAGCCGGTTTTGCGGGAACCGCTTCACGGCGTCTATCGCCGCTACCGCATCACTTCGTTCCCTCCTCCCAGCAGCGGCGGTGCGGTGTTGTTGCAGATCCTCGAGATGCTGGAGGCGTTCGACCTGTCGGCCTCCGGATACGGCGGCTCCCGAACCATCCATCTCATGGCGGAAGCGGAGCGGCGGGCGTATGCCGACCGGGCGCAGTGGATGGGCGATCCCGAATTTTTCGACATCCCGCTGGATCGACTCCTGGACCCGGACTACCTGGCCGGTCGCGCCGGTTCCATTGATCCTGCCAGGGCGACCCCTTCCGGCCGGATCGCCCCGTACAGGCCGGTACCGGAGGAATCTCCCGAGACGCTGCACTTCTCCGTTACCGACGGCAAGGGCGGTATCGTCGCCATGACCACTACCCTGAACTCGTCCTACGGCTCGGGGATCGTTGCCCGCGGTACCGGGATCCTGCTCAACAACGAGATCGACGATTTCGCCGTAGCGCCCGGCGTGCCGAACCAGTTCGGCCTGGTCGGCGGCGAGGCCAATGCGATTCAAGGCGGCAAACGTCCGCTGTCCTCCATGACCCCGACCATCGTCACCACCAACGCCGCATCCTCAAGACCGGTGATGGCCCTGGGCTCTCCCGGCGGTTCCACCATCATCACCTCGGTGCTGCAGGTGCTCCTGAACGTTCTGGATCATCACATGCCGCTGCAGGAGGCGGTGGACGCACCCCGGTTCCATCATCAGTGGTTGCCGGACGTCATCCGTTACGAGGCACGCATGCTGCCTGAAGACGTGGCCGCCGGGTTGAGGCGGCGCGGGCACATCCTGGAAGCGACGGAGCGCGCCCTGGGGAACGTGGCGGCGATCTGGTTCGAGAACGACGGCACCATCCACGGCGCCGCAGATCCCCGCGGACAGGGCCGGGCCGAGGGGTTTTGATGGCCGGCCGCGGCCTGGTGGCCGTATTCGGGTCCTCGGAACCGGTTCCGGACAGCCTGCTCTACCAGGAGGCCCGTGAAACCGGCCGCATGCTGGCGGAGAGAGGCTACATCGTCCTCACCGGAGGTTACAGCGGGGTGATGGAAGGGGCCAGCCGGGGCGCCATGGAGGCAGGCGGCCATACCGTCGGGGTGCTGTGCGACATTTTTACCCGGCGCACCGCCAACGAGTACGTGCAGGAATCGATACCGACCGCCGATCTTCTGGAGCGGACCCGGATCCTGATCGAAAAAAGTGCGGCCTGCGTCATCCTGCACGGCAAGGCCGGCACCCTGGCGGAACTGACCTTCACCTGGGCGCTGCACCGGGCAGGATGCCTCCCGGACCGTCCCGTGATACTTTTGGGAGAGGGCTGGCCCGGGTTTCTGGATAGCCTGTCCGCTGCCGGCATGCTGGATCCGGCTCAGCGGGAGATCACCGCCATAGCCGCCACGCCCCGGGACGCGGTTGACAAGATCGAACGGTTTCTGGAGGGATGACGTGGGTTCACGAACCGGTTACAGCGACGACAGGGAACGGGACGGCGAGCCGTACCGCAAAAGCGTATTGCGGGATTATGCCGAAACAATCCTGGTTTGCGTCATTTTCGTCATCTTCACCCGTGCATTTATATTTCAGCAGTCCAAGATCCCCAGCGGATCGATGATGGACACACTGCTCATCGGTGACTACATCATGGTCAACCGGTTCCTGTACGCCCCCACCAGTTTCGACTGGGAGAGGAGCATCCTCCCGGTGCGGGACGTTCGCCACGGCGACGTAATTGTCTTCAAATTCCCCTCCGAGCCGGAAACCGATTACATCAAGCGGGTAGTCGGTTTGCCGGGAGACATGGTGGAACTGCGCAACGGCGCCCTGTTCGTCAACGGCATCTACCGCGAGGAGCCCTACGTCCAGGAGGCTTACAGGCTGGGCGACGATGCCCGGGGCAGGAACTACGGCCCGACTCGTGTCGAACAGGGCAATTACTTCGTCATGGGCGACCACCGCAACCGGTCCTCAGACAGCCGGGTCTGGGGCCAGGTCAACCAGGACCTGCTCAAGGGGCGTGCACTCCTGATCTGGTACTCATACGAAGAGCAGGAGAACAGTCACCAGTTATCCGCCGGCGCCCAGGTCCGTTCCTGGGGCAGCAAGTTCATTCATTTTTTCACGAAGTCCCGTTTCAGCCGCTGTTTCACGCTGATTCGCTGACAGTCCAGGGTTCTCGGCGCCAGGACCGGACCGGGCTGCACGCCGGCCGCCGCGACCCTATATTGGGGTTGGTTTCAACATGGCCCGTAATCAAGACAACGCTCAGTGGCAAAGTGTCCTGCCCGCAGCCGGGCTGGTAGCTCTGGTGTTGCTGATCCTGTTGATGACGGCGGTATTCCGCACCGACCGGGAGCCGGAACCGATGCAGCGCAACGCCGCCGCCGATCCATCCCCTGCCCCGGTCATCGAGCCACCGATCGTGCAGGAGGAGGCGGAAGCGGCGATACCTGGATCGCCGCCCGCCGGCGGGACCGTCTCGGTCCGGGAACGTGCGGACCGGGACTACCGGCGTCTATCCGGGATGGAGGACCGTTTCACCTCTCACCTGATGCTGTCCTGCGACCAGGACAACACCCGGCGCCACATGGAAGGGGCCGGATGGCACGACAACCTGTACCTGCTTCCTGCGGAATACCACGGACAGGATTGTTTCCGTCTGTGCTGGGGCATTTACCCCACACGTGAAGCGACGGAGGCCGAGGGCGCAATCCTCCCTTACCTGGCCCGTGAGTTCCCCGAACGCACACCGAAGGCGTTGGCGGAGATCCGGCCTTGATGCGAACTATCCTGGCGGCGGCGCTTGTGCTCATGACGGCCGGCGCCGTCCGGGCGGACATCATCCACCTCCGTGGGGGCGGCCGGATTCAGACCGACCACTGGCGACGGGACGGTAACGTGCTGTTGTACGAATCGCCGGCGGGGATGATCGGCATCCCATACGCCGAGGTTGATCGGATCGAACCGACCGAGCCGGCCCCGCCTGTGAAATCGTCCGAACCGGTCGCCGAGCCGCAGGGACCGGCGCAGGCGCAGGCGATTGCAGGAGCCGGTGGTCTGATTGAGCAGGGCAAACAGGCCCTTCTCGGCCGCGACTTCGAAGCAGCAGCCGAACGGTTTCTCGAGTCGATCCGCAGGCGTCCCGATATTTCAGCGGCTCGGGTCGGGTATGCCGTCGCCGTGTTCGCCATGGACAGGGACGGCCTGGCCCTTTCGGTGATCCGGGAAGGGATTGCACTGGACCCCGACAATCCGGACCTGCACGAGGTTCTGGGTGATTTGCGCAACCGCGAGGAGCGGGTGGAGGACGCGCTGCAGGCGTGGCGGCAGGCTCACCACATCGCACCTGGAGAACGGTTGCAGGAGAAAATCGAAAAGGCGGAACGGGAACTGCAGGCCGGCCGGGACTACGCCTTCTCCACCGCACCCCATTTCAACGTGCGGTACGGCGACGGCATGGACCCGGGCCTGGCCGCCGAGATCGTCGATTACCTGGAAGAGCAATACTGGATCCTGGCCGATACCCTCATGCACGCGCCGGAGCAGCCGATAACCGTCCTGCTCTATCCGGAACAGGAGTTCCGCGACGTAACCCTGGCGCCGGAGCAGGTCGCCGGGTTGTATGACGGAAAAATCCGTGTCCCGCTGGGTGGGCTCAGCCGGATCGATCCACGCAGCAGCCGTCTTCTGGTTCACGAACTTACCCACGCGGTCGTTCGGTCAAAAACCCGCGGGAACTGCCCGCGCTGGCTCCACGAAGGGCTGGCCCAGCGCTTCGAGGGCCGAACCTTGTCCCGGTCCGACGGCGAAGCGACTCTGAAGATGCTGGAGGGGATCGATCCGTCCCGTTGGGAAAGCAAGGGGTTCTCATACCCGGCCGCCCTCTCATTGGTGCGCTTCCTTGAATGGATCCGGGACATCGTCGGCCTGGTGATGGTCCTGGAACGCCTGGGCGGGGGTGTAGAGGTGCAGGATGGTCTGCTCTCGGTATACTTCGTGGATCATGGCGAGCTATGCCGGCGGTGGTCCGTTGA
>CALZKF010000216.1 GCA_945787955.1 uncultured Acidobacteriota bacterium
CACCCAGCAGACCGGGTTCTCGTTCGTGGCCCAGTCCCGCAGCCGGCTGCCTCGGGTGATCGGCGGTGTGCTGTGGTACGGCGTGGACGATACCTACAGCACGGTGTACATCCCGGTCTACGCCGGGGTGACCTCGGTGCCCCACGCCTTCGCCGAGGGCACCGGGTCGTTTGATGAGGTCGACCTGGACGCGGCGTTCTGGCGGTTCAACCAGGTATCCAACTTCGCCTACCTGCGGTACTCGGACATGATCGTGGATATTCAAAAAGTGCAGCAGGAGCTGGAAGGCAGGTTCCTGGCGGAGCAGCACGACATCGACCAGGCGGCGGTGGCGCTGATGGAACAGTCGCCCCGGCTGGCCCGGGATTACCTTACCGACTACACCCGGCGGTCCGGGGAAGAGGTCATGGCGCGCTGGAAGGAACTGAGCGATTTCCTGCTGTACAAGTACCTGGACGGCAACGTCAAGGACGCCCAGGGCAAGGTCACCCATCCCGGCTACCCGGAATCGTGGTACGAGAATGTGGCCGCCACAACCGGCGAACGGTTGCAGATGCGCAGGATGGAGGCCGAACTGGCCCTGAAGGCGGAAGAGAAGGCGAAGGCGCAGGAACTGGCCACGGCGGTACTGACCCTGCTGGCGGGGCGGGGGATCACTGTGGAAGATGAGACCCGGGCCGCCATCGAGACCATCGACGACCCGGGCAGGCTGGAAGGTATGCTGGTGCAAGCCGCCACCGCGGACAGCGCGGCGGCGGTGCTTATGGTGGAGTAGCCGATCCCGGCAACTGCCGGTTGATTTGGAGGAACGATGACTCACAAACCTGTTTATATTGCTTCCTACCACCAGTCACGATTCGGGAAACTCGGTGCAGTCGGGGTACCGGAGATTGTGAAGCGTGCCGTTGTAGGCGCCTGTGGTGAAATCGATGCCGATCCTGCGGTCCTGGACCTAGGGACGATTGCCGCGGCCTGCAATTTCACGCTCAACCAGCAGGGGCTCCTGAGCGGCCTCATGGCCATGGTCCCGGGGCTTGCGGGCAAGCCGCTGGAATCGGTGGAGAACGCCTGCGCATCCGGCGGTCAGGCGATCCTGACCGTGGCCCACAAGCTCCTGCTCGGAATCGGTGAAGTGGGAATCGCCGTCGGCTACGAGAAGATGCGCAACGATGAAGGCAAGATGAACGGGAAGCTGGTCGGCGAAGCACTGGGATATTTCTCCCATCCCGACGACCGTGAAGGCAAACGGTATGTCTTTCCCCATCTGTTCGCGGAGGTTATGCAGGCCTATATGGAAACCCACGACGTTTCCGAGGAAGACCTGGCCCGGATCGCGGTGGCCGAGTACGCCAATGCCACGCACAACCCGGATGCCCAGATGCGCAAGGTTGATGTCACCCTGGAACAGGCCATGACCATTGCAGGGATCAACCGCTATATCGTCGATGGATTGCCGCTGAAAACCTACGATTGTTCACAGATCACCGACGGCTATGCGGCTCTCATCCTTGCCACCGAGGAAGGCCTCGGCAGGCTGGGGATCGACCGGACTGACTGCGTGCAGCTGGCAGGCTGGGGACAGGCCACCGATCCGCTCCTGAAGCAGGGCCGGGATATCCTGAAGCCGGCAGGCGCGTTCCGGGCGATGGCTGGAGCCTACGAGATGGCAGGAGTCACGGCGGCCGACGTCGATGTTGCGGAAGTACATGATTGCTTCTCGGTCATGGGCGCCATCGGGGTCGAGGTCATCGGCAAGGCGGCGTACGGCGCCGGCGCCCGGTTCTGGAAGGATGGCAAGGCTGCCGTCGATGGTGAATGCGCCGTGAACAGTTCCGGCGGTCTGATCGCCAAGGGCCACCCGATCGGAGCCACCGGCGTCGCCATGGTCGGCTGGGCCTCACGCCAACTCCTGGGGAAGGCTCCGGCGGAGCTCCAGCGGCCGAACGCCAGGGTGGCGGCCACGTTCAATATCGGTGGCCCGATCTGCGCCTCGGTGACCACGGTGCTGAAGAGAGCCTGATCAGATAGAACCAGTGCGTGATCGCAGGCCCTGTGGTGGCTACCGCCATCTTGCTGGCCGCCATATTTTCGGTGCAAACCGACCGGAATTGTGGAAAGGCACCACTTTTATCAGCTGGCACCACATTCCAAAATTCTAAAAAGTCTTATGATCAAAGGTTATAAAGCCACAACCCTGAAACCTGGAATCTGGCATCCATCATGCAATAACGGAGCGTGACACAAGACATATTTGAAATGAGGTCACTCATGACTGACCAAGCCAAAACGAAATGCCGACCTAACCAGGCCCTCATTATGATGCTGGTCCTGACCATGATCGCGCTCTGCGCCATCTGGGCGCCGGCGGTTGCGAAACAGGACCACAAGGTCAGCAAGGTCCTGAGCGACAAGGTCAAGGCGAACCCGACCGAAAAGCTGGACGTCATCGTGACCTTCCGGACCCCTCCAGGGCTCTTGGACAAGGCGGGCGCGATGAACCTGGGCGGCAAGGTCAAGCATGATTTCAGGTCGATCAATGGCATCGCCCTGAGCCTGCCGGCGGGTGCGGTGGAGGCCCTGGCCAAACGGCCCAACGTGAAGTGGGTGACCATCGACGCACCGATCCAGCTGTTCGGTAAACCGCCCAAGAACGATCCGACCGAACCCGTAGACTATGCCGATGGCGGAGCGCCGATCGAAACCACCGGCGCCGGAATCACGGTGGCGGTCCTGGATTCCGGCATCGACTCGAGCCATCCCGATCTGGCAGGCAGGATCCTTGCTGAGGTCACCCTCGTCAGTGACAGTGCAACTTCCAACAGCTCTCTCGAGGACCGATGGGGCCACGGCACCCACGTGGCCGGCATCATCGCCGGGAGTGGAAGCGCATCCAACGGGACGTATGTCGGCGTCGCTCCCGGAGCCGATCTCATTAACGTCCGGGTGTTGGAGAAGGGCGGATCCGGAGTCACTTCCGAAGTCATCGCCGGAATCGACTGGGTTATTCAAAACAAGGACGTGTACGACATCCGTGTGATGAATCTCTCGTTGGGACATACAATCTTCGAATCCGCCAGCGTGGACCCTCTGGTACAGGCTGCCGAGGCTGCGTGGGATGCAGGTCTCGTGGTGGTTGTCTCGGCGGGTAATTACGGTCGCGAGGGTGACGGCTTCTTTACCATCACCAGTCCCGGCAACTCCCCCAAAGTGATCACCGTCGGCTCGCTGACCGATTACCGTAACGCGGACCCCGGCGATGACATCGTATCGACCTACTCCTCCCGTGGCCCGAGCCTGATAGATCACTATGCCAAGCCCGACATCCTGGCCCCGGGCAACAAGATCGTGTCGCTGCGTGCATCCAATTCACTGCTCGACAAGGAGTTCCCCGAAAATCGCGTAGGCGATGGATATATTATGCTTTCTGGGACAAGCATGTCGGCGCCCCATGTTGCCGGTGCAGCGGCGCTGATGTTGGAACTCGATCCTTATCTGACTCCCGACAGCGTCAAGGCTCGGCTGATGATATCAGCCCAGGGTTTCGCCGATCATCCCATGGCCGCCGGCGCAGGTGTCCTGGACATCCCCACGACTCTGAGTGCAACTCTCGAGTTCCTGGCAGCGCCCTCTCCGAAAATGACCCGCGAGCTGGAAACGAACACGATCAGTGTGGAAGACACGGCCGACATCTGGGTCTACCCGAAAAAGAACGCGCCGATCGACGAGTACTCCCTGGCCGTTTTGTGGTCCGACGCGGTGCTGTGGTCCGATTCCACCCTGCAGTCCGATGCGGTTCTGTGGAGCGACGCCGTGCTGTGGAGCGACGCAGTCCTGTGGAGCGACGCAGTCCTGTGGAGCGATGCGGTCCTGTGGAGCGATGCGGTGCTGTGGAGCGATGCGGTGCTGTGGTCCGACTCGGTGCATGGCGAAGCTGCTCTCTGGTCGGATTGATCCGCAAGCTATCTATCCATCAGCCCGGGGCGCCATGCCGAGCGCTCCGGGCTTTTTCATGTTTGGTTACCCTGCCGCGAATGTCGGCTGTCTAACGGTTCGGCACTACCAGCACCGGCACCGGCGATTGCCGGATGACCCCGGTGGAGATGCTGCCGACGGTCAGGTCGTAGGCCGCGCCGTGGCCGTGGGAGCCGAGCACTACCAGGCCGGCTTCCCGGCGCCGGACCTCGTCCAGGATGGTGGCCACCGTCGGGCCCTGGACCACCAGGCCGGCGGCGTCGATGCCGTTCTTTCGCAACTCGTCGGCCATCGCCTCCACCTGGCTCCGCTCCCGGTGGAACTCGGCGGCGATCTGGTCCCGCACGACCTCCGGGCCGGTGTCCCAGCCGACGAACTCCGGTTCCGGTTCGGCGACGTGGACGACGAACACCTTGGCGTCCGGATGCCGGGGCATCCCGGTGACGGTGGCCAGCATCTTCCGGGAAACGTCGGAAAAGTCAACGGCGATCAGGATGTTCATCGTTTCAGCTCCGGTCTCGGGGAGCCCCTGGCAGCAAGGCTTGCCCGCATGTGCCCGATCAGCGCCCGGGTCCACCGCTCTGTGTCGCCGGCCCGAATATGGGACCATTCCGGCAGCTCCACATCCTGGAGATCGGCGTGGTCTTCGAAGTGTATTCCGACCGCGCCTGTATGATCCAACAGGACGTCCCACATCCTCTCCCGGGGGAACCCGCCGTTCTCCGCCTCCCGGAACGGTCCGGTGGACGGCGCCCGAACGAACACGACCTCACCACCCCGGGCGCGGATCGCATCCACATCTCCTTTCACTTCGGACAGGAGTTGCTCAAAACCCTGCTTCAACACCTCCGGTGGCGGCAGTTCCCGGGGCATGTTCAGGAAGTCCAGCCAGGTATTCCGGGCGATCTCCCGGTAGGCCTGGTTCATTTCCACCTTCGACCACATATCGGACTGGCGGGTAATCCGCATGTCGGAGAGTTTCCGTACGTCGGGGAGCAGCACCAGCCCTTGCCGTTCCGGCCAGAACGGCTGGCGTCGCAGCACGGTAAACAGGGCGGTGTCGAAGCTGTAGAACGCGACCCAGGGTTCAACCGCCATGGAGATGCGCTGGCTGGCCCACTGGGAGGGTGTCTCGTTGCGGTAATAGTCCAGGATCCCTTCTCGCACGCCGATGTCCGGGGTGAAGAACAGGGGCGGGGTGACGCCGACCACCACCAGGCCGGTGAATTCGGTATCCCGGGCCAGGTGGGTCAGGAACGGCCGGGGATCGGTGCCCTCCAGGGCCAGTTGGACAGGCAGGGTACCGGTTTCCTCCCGCCACGCCTCGAGATGAATATCGAACAGGAGCCGGGAGGAACTGACCACCACGGTACCGCCGGGACCTTCCCGGTCCAGCCGGTCCC
>CALZKF010000217.1 GCA_945787955.1 uncultured Acidobacteriota bacterium
GAACTGTCCGTTGGCGAAGTAGATGTCATCGGTGAACAGGTGCATCTCGCCACCAACGTAGGCGTCGGCTACCCCGCCCTTGGCAGGGGCCTGCACGGTGTACTCGGAGCCGTCGGTGGAGTCATAGTCGATGGTGCCCTGCCAGCCGTCGAGGGTCGGGAGAACTTTGATGTAGATCGGCGCCAAATCGCCTGACACGGTGGCCAGGTCACCACCGACCGGGTAGATGTTGGAGTCGATGGCGTACGATTCAACGGCGGTGCCGATGGAACGCATGTCCGCCATGGTCCTCTTCTGCTTGCCCCGGTCGATTGCGTTCAACAGGTTCGGGATCGCGATGGCGGCGATGATGCCGATGATCGCGACCACGATCAGAAGCTCGATCAGTGTAAAACCTTTGGAATTCCTAATTTTCATGTTCCGGCCTCCTTTCAAGGTCCGCCCCTTCCTAGAGCAACCCTGATGCCAATTATTCAATATTCGAATCATTTGATTGCTAACTGTTTGAAAACAAATACTTTGTGTTGATTGCAGGTTTTGGAGGTGCAAACTGTACCTGCTGAAAAACACCGATTCTCCAACTAAAGAGACCACTCGTTGTCAGCCACTGACACCTTTTGTCAGCCTCCGGACCTTTCATTCTACCTCGCCACCGTCCCGGCATCACCATCACCGGTCACTGTATGGGCCGCCCCGGCGTCACGGCCCGTTAGATCGTACTTTTTAGCGAAGTACCGGAAGGAACGGAAGGTCATGCCAAGTATCTCCGCCGCCTTGGTCTGGACCCCACCGACCCGTTCCATCGCTTCCACCATGTACTTACGCCTGAGCTCCTCAAGGTGTCTATCCAGATCGACTCCACCGTCCGGCAGGCGGACGGAATCGCAGCCTCCCCGACTGACGCCGGAGCGAACCTCCTGCGGGAGGCTCTCGGGCACGATGGCAGGTCCCGCCTCCAGGGCAACCGCCCGTTCGATGACATTCTCCAATTGCCTGACGTTTCCAGGCCAGTTGTACGCCTCCAGATACTCCATCGCCTCTTTGCTGATGCCCTCTACCGGCTTTTCGATCAGTACCCGGTACTTCTCAAGAAACTGCTCCGCCAGAGCAGGGATGTCCTCCGGTTTCTCACGCAGGGCCGGCATCTGGATCGGGATGACGTTGATGCGGTAGAACAGATCCTCCCGGAAAGTCTTGTCTTGAACCATCTGTTCCAGGTCCTGGTTCGTCGCGGTAATGACCCGGACGTCCACCGCGGTCTCCTCGGTCCCGCCGACCTTACGGATCTTGCGCTCCTGCAGCACTCTGAGAAGCTTGATCTGCATCGCCGGTGAGGTTTCGCCGATCTCGTCCAGGAAAATGGTACCGCCGTCGGCCACCTCGAACAGGCCTTTTTTAGTGCTGCCGGCGCCGGTGAACGACCCTTTCATATGGCCGAACAGTTCGCTTTCCAGAAGATCGTCCGGCAGAGCCCCGCAGTTGATGCTGACGAACGGCGCCTCGGCACGGCTGGAATTGTGATGGATCGCCCGGGCGATCAACTCCTTGCCGGTGCCGGACTCGCCGGAGATCATGATGGTGCTGTTGGTATTGGCCACCCGCCTTATCAGCTCGAAGATGTCCCGCATCTTGATGCTGCGACCGACCAGGTCGCCGAATTTGAACTTCCCCAGGAGCTCTTTACGGAGGTCCTTGTTCTGGACTTTCAGATCGGCGTTCTCATGGACCAGGGCCTTGCGATCCAGGGTCCGGCGGACCACCATTTTCATTTCTTCGAGATCAAACGGCTTTTCAACGTACCAGGCGGCGCCGTTGTTCAGCGCCTCGATGGCGGTATCTTTGGTGCCGTACGCCGTCATCATCAGAACTTCGGTTTCCGGGGCGATCCGCTTGGCGTAATTGAGAAGCTCCAGCCCGGTCATTCCGGGCATGGAGATGTCGCTGATAAGGATATCGAAGCGCTCGCCTTCCGCCAGGATATCCCGGGCCAACACGGCCGATTCGGCCGCTTTTACCTGGTAGTTCTCCTTGCGAAGCATCATGGCGAGCAGATCCCTCATGCTCTTCTCGTCTTCCACCACCAGAATCCTGCTCACAATCTTGCCCCTCCGGCGGCGTACGCTTGCTCCATGGTGGTCGCGTCCCGTGTGGCGGTACTTGTCCCGGGAAGGTCGATGACCACGCTGGTCCCTCCACCCGGCCTGCTCTGCACACCGATTTTGCCGCGATGCTCCTCGATCAACCGGTATACGATGGCGGCGCCCAGCCCGTTACCCTCGCGGAAGGAGCTCTGGAACGGCTGGAAGTATTGCTCCATCTCCCGGTCGCCCATACCCCGGCCTTCGTCGATGAACCGGATCCGGATGCGGCCCTCACCTTCCGGCGCTTCGAGATGGATGGAGAGGGTCCCGCCGTCCGGCATCGCCTTCAATGCGTTGGTGGCCAGATTCCAGAAGACCTGCTTCAGACGATTGACGTCGACCTCGGCTTCGATCTGGGTCTCCTGAAAAACAGTCTGGATGCGGTGATTACTGCCGAACTCCGCACTCTTGGTCAGTAGCTTGATGTTGTCCTGAAACAACCGCACCAGGTCGGCCCGTTCCGGCGAGAACCGGCCGGGGCGGGCGAAGGTCAGGAAGTCCCGAATCACCTGATCCAGCCGCAGGGACTCCCTCAGGATGATGTCCATCAGATCGGTGGTCTCGGCATCGGGAGAGGTATTCGCGCGCAGGTACTGCACCGAGCCGTTGATGGCCGCCAGCGGGTTCCGCAACTCATGGGCCATGCCGGCCGCCATCTCACCCAGGGCGGCCATCCGTTCCTTGAGCCGCACCTCCTGCTCCAGGGCCTGGATCTCGGTCAGGTCCTGGAAGATGAAGATGAAGCCCAGCGGATTGCCGACACGATCGTACAGATTGGATGCGGCAATTCCGAGAAAAAACCTGGCGCCGGATGTGGTGGTGAACCATTCCTCAAAGCGGAAGCGGCGGTTGGCCAGCAACTGTTTGCGCAGGTCGAGCAGGAACCCGGGCTTCAGGCCGAACAACCGTTCAACAGGCCATCCCAGGACTTTCCCGGAATCCAGTCTGGTGATTTCCGCCCCGCCGCGGTTCATGAAATTGATCTGGCCCGACAGGTCGGTAGTCACGAGCCCCGAGTTGATCGATTCGATGATGTTCTCGTTCAGAGCCTGCAACCGGGCCACCGCTCCGCGGCGCTCGGCCAGCTCGTCGCCCTGAGTCCGGAGCCGCTCCGATAGATAGGACGCAAGCACCGCCACGGCGAGGAACGCCACGAGGTGGACCACCAGGAAGTAGAATGTTGCCCGGGGTTCGGTCTCCGGAACCATGTCCATCAACCGCCCAATGGGCGCCCAACGGCTGCCGGCGGTGCCCATAACGGCGTACATGATCCAGCAGCCCACGGCGGTAATCAGGCCGCCGGTGCGGAAGTGCAGCATGGCGGCAACGGTAATCGGCAGGAGGTACAGGAACGACATCGGGCTGTTCATCCCGCCGGTGATCCCGACGAACCCCGTTACCACCAGGGCGTCGCCGGCGATCTGCAGGTAGGCGAACGACCGCCGCCCGGACATCCATCGCTCCAGAAAGGCGTACAACAGGACCGTGCCGTAAGCGATTGCGGCCAGGATGAACAGTGGGCGCAGGCTCCGGACCGGAGTGAACAGCAGCTCGATGGCAAACGCCGATACCAGCAAGGTAGAAATGGTTACTACCCTGAGGATCATCAGCCATCGCAGCTGCCGTCCTGTCTCGGTGCCCTTCATTCCCCCGCAACCCGTCCGTCTAGCCGATCTTGCTGATCAGGCTGAACATCGGCATGTACATCGAGATGACGATCCCGCCGATGACTATGCCGAGGAACAGGATCATGATCGGCTCCAGGAGTGCGAGCAGGTTGGCCGTAGCCTCATCCACCTCGTCCTCGTAGAAGTCGGCAATCTTGTTGAGCATGGTTTCCAGGGCGCCGGTCTGCTCGCCTACGGCAACCATCTGAACCACCATGCCGGGGAACACGGAACTGCTCTTCAACGGCTCGGAAATGGTTTTACCTTCCTCGACGCTGTTGCGGGTGCTGACGATGGCATCCTCGACGATGGAGTTGCCGGCGGTCTTCGCTGTGATGTCAAGCGCATCCAGGATCGGGACACCGGAGGATACCAGGGTGCCGAGGGTGCGGCAGAACCGCGCCACGGCGATCTTTTTCATGACGTTGCCCAGAACCGGCATTTTCAGTACCAGCCCGTCCAGCAAGCGCTTGCCGTCGTGGGTTTTGTGGTATCGGTTGATGAAGAAAATCGCCAGGCCTATGGACAGGAAGATCAACCACCAGAAGGATCCGATAAAATTAGACGCCGCGATCGTGATCCGGGTCGGCAGCGGCAGAGTCGCACCCAGGCCCTCGAACAGTGTCGCAAAAGTCGGGATGACTTTCCAGAGGATGACCCAGACCACACCCACGGCGATCAGGATGACCGCCACCGGGTAGATCAGTGCGGAGCGGACGGCGGCCCGCAGTTTGACGATCTTCTCAATGTACACGGACAGGCGCTGCAGGATGGTATCCAGGATACCGCCGGCCTCGCCGGCCGCCACCATATTGGCGTACAGGGCGTCGAACGCCTTGGGATGCTTGCGCAGGCCGTCGGCAAGACTGGAGCCCTGCTCCACGTCCTGACGCACCTGGAACAGGATCTTCTGGAAAGTCCTGTTCTCCTGCTGGGCTCCCAGGATCTCCAGGCACTGCACCAGGGGCAGCCCGGCATCGATCATCACCGAAAACTGCCGGGTGAAGATCGCGATCTCCTTCTGGCTGATCCCGCCCCCCCCCAGCTTGGGAAGGGCGAACTCCTTGCCTTTTTCCGTAACCCCGGTCACGATGATGCTCTGTCTGCGCAGTGACGAGATCGCCGCTTCCTTGCTCTCGGCCACCAGAACACCTTCTTGAATCTTACCGCCGCGGGTGCGGCCTTTCCACGTGTAGTTGGGCACGGTCCTATCCTCCTGCTTCCGCGATCAGCGGGCTTTGCTCCGAACGGGCTGGGGGCTCGACTGGTGCAGCGCTCCGGCGCCGCGGTTGATCATCTCCTGCAACTCATCCGGGTTGGAAGAGGTGGTAAGCGCAGTTTCGAGGCTGATGTCGCGTTTAAAGTACAGGCTTGCCAGACACTGGTTGAAGGTCTGCATGCCGAATTTCGCCTGTCCGACCTGCATGGCCGAATATATCTGGTGAACCTTGTCTTCGCGGATCAGATTCCGGATCGCCGCGTTGGGGATCAGGATT
>CALZKF010000218.1 GCA_945787955.1 uncultured Acidobacteriota bacterium
TCCAGGCCTGGACCTCCGGGCGGAGACCGGCACACCGGTGCAGGCGTCCGGCGGTGGCTCGGTGGTGCTGGCCCGGGACCTGTACTACTCGGGCAATATCGTCATCGTGGACCATGGCGGCGGGCTGTTCACCCTGTACGCCCACCTCTCCCGCATTGATGCGGCGGAGGGGAGCCAGGTGAGGGCCGGGGAGCAGATCGGCCTGTCCGGCGCCACGGGAAGGGTGACCGGACCCCACCTGCACTGGGGAGCGAAGATCGGCAATGAACCGTTCGACCCGGCTGCCCTGCTGGATCCACGGCTGTACGGGGAATGACAGGAGACCGCTCATGAATCGAATCTTCAATTTCAGCGCCGGGCCGTGCACGCTGCCTGTGCCGGTTCTGCAGTCGGCGGCGGAGGAGTTCCTGGAATACCGGGGCCAGGGGATGTCCCTTATCGAGATGAGCCACCGCAGCAAGGAATACGACGCAGTCCACCGGGAGGCGGCCGGCCTGGTCCGGCGGCTGTACGGCCTGCCGGACCAGTACCGGGTGCTGTTCCTGGGTGGCGGCGCCAGCCTGCAGTTCAGCATGGTACCGATGAACCTGATGCCGCCGGGGGGCCGGTGTGACCTGGCCCTTACCGGGGCGTGGTCGAAGAAGGCGCTGTCCGACGCCAGGAAGATCGGCACGGTCCGACTGGCGTATGACGGAAGCGACGAAAATTTCATGAACCTGCCGGACCCTGCCACCCTGGAGGCCGGGGCCGGATCGGCCTACTTCCACCTGACCAGCAACGAAACCATCGGCGGCGTGCAGTGGCAACGGTTCCCGGACACCGGGGAGGTCCCCCTGGTGTGCGACATGAGCAGCGATTTCGTCAGCCGCCCTGTGGATCTGACCCGGTTCGGACTGATCTACGCCGGGGCCCAGAAAAACGCCGGCCCGGCCGGCGCCTGCATCGTCATTATCCGGGAAGACCTCCTGGAACGCAGCGGCGACAACCTGACCGCATACCTGAGCTACGCTACCCATGCCGCCAAGGACAGCATGTACAACACGCCTCCGGTGTTCGCTGTTTATATGGTCATGAAAACCTTGAAGTGGCTGGAGGATCAGGGCGGGCTGGAAGCGGCGGAACGGATGGCCAACGAGCGCAGCGAACTGCTCTACGGGGCGATCGCAAGGAATGCGGGCTTCTACAGCTGCCCGGTGAAAGAGCACTGCAGGTCGGTGATGAACATCGTGTTCCGGCTCCCTGACGAGGAACTGGAAAAGAAGTTCGTAGCCGAGGCCCTTGAGAACGGCATGAGCGGCTTGAAGGGCCACCGCAGCGTGGGCGGTTGCCGAGCATCGGTCTACAACGCCATGCCCGTGGCGGGAGCCCGGGCCCTGGCCGGCTTCATGGACGACTTCGCCGCCAGGAACGGATAATTTCGGTGACAGGCACCTTAACCCGGGTTAAGGTGCCTGTCACCGAAACTAATGCTTCTCCGCCGCCTCCAACGCACTCCGAATAGCCCCAAGGCGTTTCTCACGGTCCACTACGAACCGTTCTATCCCCCTCAGTATCGACGCCTTGTCCAGGCGTGCCTCGGCGATGATCTCATCCAGACTGCCGCCGGTCCTCCAGCGGTTGTCCCAGTCCGAGCCCATGGAGTATTCGGCCACCACCGGGTGGCAGATCCAGTCGGAGCTGACTCTGAGGCAACGGTTGGTGATCATCATGGCGTCCCAGCGATCGGCGGCCGAGAAGACTGTGTTGCGGTACGCCGCACTCTCCAGCGCCAGCAACTGCGGGCTGATGGCGGCCACGATCTTCACATTCAGCCCGGCCTTGTCCAGCTCGGGCAGCACAGCCACCACGTTGGCGGTGGACATGGTGCCCTGGACGTAAACCGTTCCCATCTTCGGCTGGTCTTCCCGATACTTGCGGATAATGTACGCACCCTTGGCGGCCGCGAAGTGGGAATCCATCCCCAGGGCCTTCCGGTCCGGAACGGTAATGGCCGGCCGGGTCAAATGCAGCGCCACCAGCGGCGTCGGCAGCTTCAGCGCCGCTCCGAGCAATACCGGGACCTCGTTGTGTTCCCACGGGTGCAGGTCGATTACATGTCCGTCAGGGAACATCTGGGTCACGCCGGTGGCGTAGATCCCAAAATGAGTACGGGAATCTTCGGCGGTCTCCGGCCCGGAGTGGCCGGCGATCCAGATAACCTTGCCGATTTTGAGATCGGTGTCCTGGGCCAGCTGGCTCAACAGGCGGAAAGCGCCGTATTTCAAGTAACTGAATGAACCGTAGGTGGAGCAGGCGCCCCAGAAACCGTTGAACGACTTCATCGGGTCGTCGGCCAGGTTCACCGTGGCCATCCCGGCCATGATGCCGGCGTTGGCGAACTCGGTGATTTCCTGAGGCAGAACCGTGCCCCGGTGGTTGTCGGTCTTGTGGTACCAGCCCCAGCCTTCCTTGCCGTCCCAGTCGTTGGCGAAGCCGGACAGGTTGGTGGAATCTGCCAGGTCGGCGGAACAGCCGACCACCAGCGGGCGGTCATACTTCTCTTTCGCATAGCTGTTGACCCAGGCGCCCCACTTGGCCAGCGCCGCCCGGTTGGGAGCCTTCTCCCCCGGTTTGACGTACATCGACTCCGGATAGTTCTCGTAGTCGAAGATCGCCGGGTCGTCGAACAGCCCGGCCCCCCTGCCGCCCAGGTTCATACCGGGGATGGTGTCGGGGACCGAGTCGGCCAGTGCGGCCAGCCGGTCGGACAGGTAAGTCACAGCGTCGTCTTCGGCTGCCAGGGCGCTCATGGCGACCTTGAAGTTGGCTTCCATCTGGGCATGCAGTTCCGCCGGATCGGTCGGCGCATCCTGATCCACGCCCAGGTACTCCACTCCGTACTTTTTCATGAACTCCTTGCGCAGGGACCAGAACTTTTCGCTGTTCATCTTGTGGGCTGCGCCGTGCGACTTGTTGTCGTAAGTCAGGTAGCCCCTCCCCTTCCTGGTCTTGTGCCACGAGATACAGGGCACGCCGTTCGGGTTGTCCCCCCGAGACGCTTCCAGGACCGACCGGGTCACTTCGGCCCAATCGCTGCCGTTTTCGGTTCCGCTGACCTTCCAGCCGTACGGCCGGAACCAGTCTTCAGGGGTGCCGTGGACGACCTGATCGATCGGCGTGTTGTCGATGCCGAAATTGTTCCAGTCGACCAGAAACACCAGGTTGTGGAGTCCGAGTCCCCAGGCCGAGTTCTTGGTCTCATGGCTGGCGCCCGGGGTCAGGCCGCCCTCCCCTTCCATGGCGAACACCTTGACTTCGCCGGCTCCGGCCATCTTCAGCGCCAGCGCCTCGCCCGCCGCCGGCGGCATGCCGTGGCCGCTGGGCCCGGTGTTGAATTTGAGGAACAGAGTTTTACCTTCCATCTCGGCGTGGCCGGCCAGGCCCTTGTTCCGGCGCAGGACCATGAGGTCTTCCCAGGTCAGGGCATACTTGCCGCCGTCGGGAAAGGCGAATCGCTTTTCCCCGGACAGGAGATGCCGTTGGCGCATCGCTTCGTTCAGCACCGCCAGGGTGGAATACACCAGGGGGACGGTATGGCCGGCGGACAGCACGAACCGGTCACAGTAGGTTCGCCATGGGCGCAGAATATCCCACCGCATGGCGCCGGAAAGCAGCATGGCCAGCATGGCATGGACCTTGGACCGGGACCCGCCGGGGTGGCCGCTCTGCCTGTAGTTCAGCGACAGATCGATCATCTCATCCACCAGGTCTTTGGCTACTTCCCAGTGCGCAAACGATTTGGACGCTTCTTCGTACAGTTTTTCCGACGCCATCATCCTGGTCTTGGTCACGGTTCCGCCCTCCCCGGTCCGGTGTTACCGGGTGTTTTTTTTCATGAAATCCTGAAGTTTCTGAAGCCCCGCCTCGATCGCTTCGAACGACGATGCGTACGAGAACCGGATGTGCCAGCCGTCTTTCACCACAGGGGTGCCGAAGTGGACATCGGCCAGGACCGCCACACCGGCTTCGTACAGCAGGCGCTTGCGAAGTTCCTCGCTGTTCTCGGCACCGACCATCTTGCAGGCCTCGGTGACGTTGGGCCAGACGTAGAAGGCGCCTCCCGGCTTGAGGCATTGGAACCCGGGAACCTGGTTCAGGCCGTCGACGATCTTGTCCCTTCGTTGCAGGAAGATGTCCCTCATTTCCAGCGGTTTGTCCTGGGGCCCGTTGAGGGCTTCCACCACGGCCCACTGGTTGGGATGGGCCGGACAGGAATCGGTATTGGTCACCCATCGGGTGAACGCCGGCGCCAGGGCCTTGTTGGCGGCGTAACCGATCCGCCAACCGGTCATGGCGAACGTCTTGGAAGCCGAATCGGCTATGATGGTCCGCTCCTGCATGCCCGGCATGGCGGAGATGCTCTGGAACTCGCCGTCATACACAAGACCTGAATAGACCTCGTCGGAATAGATCCAGAGATTCTCGTACGGCCGCACGATGTCTGCGATCCCGGCCAGTTCCTCCTTGCTGAGCACGCCGCCGGTCGGGTTTCCGGGACTGCACAGGATCAAGAGCCGGGTGTTGCCGTTGACCTTGGATTTCAGATCGTCCAGATCGAATACGAACCCCTTGGACTCCCGCAGGTTCAGTTCCACAGGAACAGCGCCGTGGGCCTTGACCTGGGACTTGTAGATCGGGAACCCGGGATTCGGGTAGATCACCTCGTGCCCGGCGTTGTAGTCGGTGAGAGACAGGACGGCATAGCCGATGAACGGTTTGCCGCCGCAACCGACCACCACATCCTCGGCATTGACCTGAACCCCCCTGGTGCGGGTGTAGAATTTCGCCACCGCCTCGCGGATTTCAGGGATGCCGGGGGACGGAGTATAGCCGTGGTGACCGTCCCGGATCGCCTGGATGGCGGCGTTGCAAATGTTGTCCGGCGTGGGGAAGTCGGGTTGGCCGATGCAGAACGAGATGATCTTTTCGCCCTTGGCCAGAAGCTGGTTCACATCACCCAGAACCACGAAAGCGTTTTCAGTGCCCAGGTCGCGGGTTCGTTTCGACAGTTCGCCCATCTGCCCTCCAATCCGCCGGTCGGACCGGCGGTTTCAGCTGCGGGCTGAAAATGTCTGAATGGCTGGGGATTGTAACCGATTTGGGGAATCGGGGGCAACTGCAGTTAGCGACCTGCAGGGTCCTATTCCGCCCCTTGCGGCGGTGGCTGGAGCCCCCGTTGCAGCTGTTCCCGGACCACCTCCAGGCGGTCCCGGAGTTCCCGGGCC
>CALZKF010000219.1 GCA_945787955.1 uncultured Acidobacteriota bacterium
AGGGTGATCTTCAGCGCTTCGCCGTTGCCGGTGACCTGGACCGGAAAAGATGCTTCCTCTCCGGTGGCGAATCCGTCAAGGTTCCTGACGTCGGCTAGGAGGGAAGTGGCCCGGATGTCGCCATCGAAGTACAGGCTGTTCTCAAGGAGAACCCGTCCCCACCCTTCCCTGTTACTGGGGTAACCGGTGATTCCGGTCATATCCACTGTGGAATTCAACAAGGTCGCCTTCACCAGCGCGCCGGAAGGGTTGATGGTGTCTGCGGCGTTGGCTCCGCCTGATGGATACCAGCCTTCCTCGAAGTACTGCCGCACCAGGGCGCCTGCGCCGGTAACCGCCGGACAGGCCATGGAGGTGCCGGTCTTCGAAGTTGTGGAACAACTGGTGGTGGAGGCGGAGCTGGTGGAACAGCCGGGAGCATAGATCTCCGGCTTCCTGCGGCCGTCACTGGCAGGTCCGGTCCCGCCGGTGCAGTGGTTGTCCGCCGAGGCGCCGCGCTGGGTGGCGCCGACGGCCAGGACGTTCTTGGCGTTTTCCGGAGTCTTGAGAGAACTCCCGTTGGTTTCGGCGAACAGGACCAGGGAGTCTTCGTAGTCGTAGCTGAACTGGTCGATATCCTCACACCATGTGGTGTAAACGGTGGTGCCGTCATCGCCCCACGAATTGGTGTGAACCCGGGCGCCGTCCTGGTGGGCTGCCTCGAGGTAGGAGTACAGGTTGGATGTCGTGTTGCTGAAGCCGGAGACGTCGTTGGAGTTGGTGTGGGAGATCTTCGCCATGTAGGCATGGCCGTTGGCGGTATAGACGCCGTTCACCGGCTCCTGGTTGCCGGCCACGGTGCCGGCGGTGTGGGTGCCATGGGAATCGGTACCGAACCCGGAATTCGAGCGGTACGCCACCAGCTTGCGATGGCCGGGGCCAGGGGTGTTGTTCACAGGATCGCTGAACCAGCAGGAGTTGATATTGATCCGGCCGTCGATATGACCGATGACCTGGCCCTCGCCATGAAGACCATGGTCCCAGATGGTGCGGGATTCAACCACATCGGTCTGCACCACCCACTGGCCTCCCTCGTTGCGATCGGTCCGTTCCGGCGCCTCCTCGATCCAGGCGACTTCGTTGATCCCGGCAACCTGTTCCAGTTGCTCTCGCACTCCCCGGACCTTCAGTCGAACCGTCTTCCCGATTCGGGTGATCTGCACCAGTTCGGCGCCGGTGGCGGCAACCTGGGCGGCCACCGCTTCACCATCGGCTCCCGGGAAAAGATCAACGACCGTGTTCATCCGGCCACCGATACGCCGGGACGGATCCTGAAACGACCTGGTTCCCAGATCAGGCGCCAGCTTCCAGCCCGGCTGCACCGGCCCCAGCCAGCGCACCGAGGAAAGGCTCCGGACGGCGGCGGCGGCCCCGGCAGGCAGTCGCACCAGGTAAGAATTGTCCGGGAGATATTTCAATGTTTCGGCGCCGGCGGTCCGGATCGACTGCAGGACAACCGGCTCCATCGCCTGGTTGAACTGGACGACGAAAACGCCGGCCTCCGGATCCTTGTTCAGCCGGAGCCGCTCCGGCAGCTCCGGGAGAGCTACCGTCGGGTCGAACGAGCCGATTTTGAGGTGGACCCTGCCGGGAGCATCATCCTGAGCCATGGTGGGAACGGCCACGAAAATCAGAAATATAGCTGTATAACAAGCAAAAAGGCGTACTCTACTTGGGCATGCCCTCTGAAAAAGCATGAAAATCCTCCTTACAGCCACCTATTCGACAGGTGGCGTAGCGCTTATATACGATAATAATGTTGGATTGTCCCTTCAGAACCTGCCTGAAACCGCCACCGCTGCCGACAGTCCCGGAGCCGACGGCGCCCTGCGGTCGGCGCTTGCCAGGTAATCCCGATCCCCCAGGTTCTTCAGAATGAGACGGGCCGACCAGCCGGACTTCGCTTCCCAGCCGACTACCAGGTCCAGCAGGCCGTAACCCGGGACGATCCGCTCGGTGGAGCCGGCCTCTTCATCCCGTAAGACATAGCGACCGCCGACCCGGTACCACAGCCGGTCGCCGACACTGTGCTGCACCGTGGCCCCTATCGTGGCCGCCGGAATATCGTTGGGGCGGGCGCCGTCTTCCAGTTCACCCTCCGACCAGCCGGCGATGGTTCGAAGGGTCCAGCCTTCGGTGAGGACCGTGTCCGCTTCCAGTTCCAGGCCCAGGATCACTACCTCGTCCCGGTTCCGGAAACCGAACTCGTCTTCGGCGGTCTCGTACCGCTCGATCAGGTCCGATACGGTGTAATGGTAACCGTAGGCGGCGACGGTGGTGCGGCCGACCCGGGTTGTGGCGGACAGATCGAACTGCAGCGAGGTTTCAGGTAACAGCTCCGGATTACCTGTAATCCTGCCTCTGGCGGTGGTGCCGGAATAATAACGGTCGGACAGGGACGGGTCGCGGAACCCCCTGGCCACCTGGAGCGTGAACCGCGTGGCCGACTCCCATGGTCGCAACCCGACCGCGGCGAAGCCGGATGCGGTGCCGTTGGATGAAGTGCGGTCGCCGAAGTTCCCACCGCTGTTGCCGGATCGAACCTGGTCGAACCGGGCGCCTCCTGAGACGGTCCATCGTCCGCCGTCCAGGAACCGTTCCCCTTCCACGTACAAGCCGGCGTCGGTGCGACGGGCCGAGTCGATGGACCGGGAGGTGATACCGGCCACCGTATCGTCGGCCTCGAGGCCGGTCCGACCGTTCAGATCCAGCCCGGTCTGCAGCCGGTACAGCTCACGCTCCCGAATCCCGGACACACGTACCGAATAGTCGGTGGCGAAAACGTCGGAGCCGCTGATCTCGACTCCTCCCGGCTCATCGTCCTCACGCTCGGTCTTCAGCCGGTAGCGGCCGAGGAAAAACTGTACCGACTGCTCCTTGAACCATCCTGACAAGCCGGTGCGGGTCCAGTCCATCGTGAACCGCTCGGATCTCTCCACCGGATAATCGGTGCGACTGGTCGCGGTGTCGGATGCCGGCCTCTCAACGTCCAGAGCTTCATCGAACTGGAACCCGACGTTAAGATCTCCGGACAGCCACGGCATCCTGCCACGAATCAGAAAGCCCCGGTCCCGAGCCGAGGAATTCTCCTCGGTGCCGTTGGGGGTCTCATAGTCGTCGAAGGCGCGCTGGTGGCCCTGCACCAGGAAGCTACCCTGTTCTCCTGCCGGCAGGTTCACGCCGAAAGCGGCGGAACCGTAAGGTACGCCGGATCCGGCCGCCAGTTCCCAGCGGCCGGCGAACTCCCCGGCCACCGGGCGGACAGTCCGCGCATGCAGAATCCCCCCCAGGGCGTCGGAGCCGTACACCACCGACCCGGGTCCCCGGACAAGTTCGGTTGACTCAAGGGAAAACGGATCGAGGAAGGTGGCGGACGCTCCTGCACGGCGCTCGGTGGTCACCCGGGCGCCGTCCAGCAGCACCAGGGTCCTGCCCCGGGAGAGGCCCCGGATGGCCGGCACCGCCGTCTGGCCGGAGCCTGAGTTCTCGGCTCCGGGGACCGCCGTCAGTGTGTCCACCAGCCGGGACGGCCTGGCCCTGTCCAGTTCATCCCTTGTCATCACGGTGGCTGCGGCAGCGGGTGAGGATGCGGTGGACGGCGCAGCGCCCAGCACTACCGTGACCGCCTCCAGGCCGACCGGGATCAACTTCAACGGAACCGGTTCGGAGCCTGCGGGTATCTCCTTTAACAAGACCGTTCCGGCCAGCCGTCCGGCACCGTCCATGATGATCAGCTCAACAGGCAGTTCAGGCAGCGGGGTCAACCGGAAGTAGCCGTCGCCGTCCACGCTGACCGGTTCGATCCTGCCCGTGAGGATGATCCGGGCGTTGGCCATCGGCCGGCCGCCGGCGCCCACGATCTGAAACCGAGGCGCTGTCTCGGCGGCGACAACCGCAAGGGCCAGCACACAAGACAACAGAACCGTACCAAGCCGGCGGGACGTCACAACTCAGGACATCCCGTCCATGAGGGCGCGGACCTTCGGGAACATGCCCCGGATGTTGTCCGAGGTCACCGCTCCCACCGACATACGGAACCAGCCGTCTTCCGCCGCCCGGCCGAAGGCCTGGAACGGCACCACCGCCATGCCGGACTTCTTCAGGAGGATATTGCGGATGTCTTCGTTGTGTTCGATTGTCTTCCCGTCCAGGCGTTTGCCGATCCAGTTCAGCCTCAGGGACAGGAACACGGCCCCTTCCGGCGCGATGCACTCCACCGGGTAGCCTTCGGCCTTCATGGCGGCGAACCCTCCGTACAGTGCATCCAGTCGTTCGCCGACACCGGTGACGAGGTTGTCCTGAAACTTTTCCACCGCTTCCCGGTCTCTCAGGAATCCGGCCAGTGCGACCTGTTCCGCCCGCGGCGCCCATGCGCCCATGTGACTGATGAGAGGTTTCAGCTTCGCAATGACCGCGGGGGCCGCCAGTCCCCAGCCGACACGCACGCCGGTGCCGCAAAACCCCTTGGAAACCGCATCCAGTGAGATCACCCAGGGCGCCGCCTCAGGCACCAACTCCAGAGGATGGATATGGCGATGGTCGCCGAACACCAGGGCGTGATAGACCATGTCCATCAGCAGGAACAGTCTCGGCCGGTCGTTTTCCTCCCGGCGCATGTTCTCGTCTACGATCCCCTGTGTGATCTTCCGAAGAATCTCAGGATCGATCACGGTGCCGGTCGGGTTGGACGGCGTGTTAAGCACCAGCAGTCTGGCATCGTGCATGTGAGGCTTCAACTCGTCCAGCGTCGGCATGAAACCGTTGTCCGGTTTCGTCTCGATCTGCACCGGGTTGGCCTGGGCGATGTTGGCATAGTAGTGGTTATTCCAGGACGGCACCGGGTAAACAACCTTTTCACCCGGGTTGATCAGCGCCTTGTAGGTTGCGAAGATCAGTGGCCGGGCTCCGCCGCCGATGATGGCGTTTACAGGCTCGAACGGTGCGTTCCAGACCCGTGAGGCGTACTCGGCCACCGCCGCCCGCAGTTCCGGCATACCGTCGGCCGGCGGGTAGGTCGTCTGACCGTCGTCCAGCGCCGCCTTGATGCGGTCTTTGTAGGCGGCAGGGATCGGGAACATCGCCGGATCGAAGTCGCCTACGGTCAGGTTGCAGACCGTCTCTCCGGCGGCAATCATCTCCCGAACCTGCCCGGCGATCTGAAGGATCCTGGACCCTTTGAGACCCTGGCTCAGCCTGGAAAAA
>CALZKF010000220.1 GCA_945787955.1 uncultured Acidobacteriota bacterium
CGGTGTTGTCCCACTCGGCCACCACCGCGTCGATCATCGCCGGGGTCGGGGTTTCGGTGACGAACCGCTCCAGCAGCTTGGTGGAAATGAAGGTCGCCGTGGAGGGGTGGTCCGCCAAGGCGTCGAGGGCAAGGGAAACATCATTCATGCCGGCAACCGTTGGCGCCGGGTTGAGCGGATCACCGTAATCGCAGGTGTCAGGAATCACGGCCTCGTAGGCAGTACCCGGAAATAGAACTTTTTCTTCGCAATCATGGTTGGCAACGGTGAAGTGCCGCACCCACTCACCCACCCATTCATCCGGCGTATCCAGGATACTGGTAGGAGCACAGAGCCCGTTGGGAACCGTGACCTGGGTGCGATGGTGCTTGCAGACCTTCCAGCCGGTGAAAACCCTTGCCAGCTCGTCGATCTCGTGATGAGTGTAACCGCCGTTGACCCCCTGGGTGTGCAGCTCCAGGACCTCCCTGGCGTAGTTCTCGTTCGGCTTGCCCCTGGTACTCAGATGGGTGTCCAGGTACACGATCATCGGCGGGCTGAGGGCCGACGCTTCCAGGATGTCCCGGAAGTTGCCGTTGAAGGCGGCGTTCCTGAACTCCTCCATCTCCTGGTACAGCAGGGTGACCGTTTCCAGGTTTCGCCGGTTGCCGTCGGCGTAGACGTTGAAAATCGGCCGCAGTTTGGAGTAGTCGTTGTTGAAGTGATTAAGCCAGAACAGGGTCGCAGCCCGCTCCAGCTGCCGGCGGCCGTAAACCGCGTTCACAAGGCTGATGCCCTGCAGTTCGCTGAGGTTGTCCGGCGGCTCGATCGGGTTCAGGGCGCTGGTCAACAGGGTGTTGCTCGCTTCGTCGATGGAGGCCGGGTCCAGTTGCTCGTCCACGAACCCCTGCAGGCCGACAGCGTCAATCCGGTCCCGAACGTATTCGTCCCAGCCGAATCCGATCCGGTTGAGCAGATGGTGCTTCACGATCCTGTCGCAGGCACCGAGGGTCGGCGAGCCGGAAGGTCCTTCACCGGCCGAATCCGATTCACCGGTGACCAGGTAGGCCCAACCCTCGCCTGATGCCGGTGCCGCCGGAACGGAAAAGGACGGAGCAGCAATATCGTTCCCGGCGCAGCGAGGCGGACGACCACCCAGCAAATCGCCAAGGCGGCCGCGATAAATGTTGTAATCGTCGGATGACGGTTCAGGATCCCAGACAAGGTTGTCCGGAGCACTGAAACCGAGATTGGCGATCTCCCCGGGAACCTGGGCGTGGACCGTGAGGACCGCGACACACAGGATAACGGCGAACAGTGATAACGGGAACGTGACGGTCCGATAGCTGCGCAAAGTACACCCCTTCCGGCTTCGGCAGGTGCCGTTCCATTGCAGGAAGGTGATGTTCAGCAGGTTGGAGTTGTCGCCGCCCCCCTCGCAACCGGTCTGCTCTTGTGCCGTTCTGAGTACGATCAAACAGTAGGACTGTCAAGGTGCGCAAATAATGATGCAGCATTCACAACAGTTCCTTGAGTTCGCCAATCGCCCCAATCCTGTGATCGGCATCGAGAATCTCCAGCCGGTTTCCGTACCCATAGGCGGCACCCACGGTGATGAGCCCATTGGCCCGGCCTGCCTCAACGTCTCCGGATCGGTCTCCGACCATGACTCCTGGCGACGCTCCCAGCTCGGAGAGAACCAGCGCGACATTTTCGATTTTGGTCGGGCACTGTTCAAGGCAGGCCGTCGCTGCGAACCATTCCCGTTTGAGAACATGCTCCAGGTTGCCCTCCAGGTAACCGGCCATGCAGTTGGACGCCAGTCCGATGGAGAACCCGGCCTCCTTCAGCCAGAGCATCACCTCGGGCACCCCGGGATACACTTTCCCCTCCCCTGCCGCCAGCCGCTCCTCCTCCCGAGCCTGGACCCGCTCCAGGATCTCCCGGCGGTTGGCCGGGGTTCGGTCCGCCTCAGGCAGGAGCCTGGCGAAGTACTCCGGGGCCGGCAGCCCGACCAGGGACCGGACCTGCTCCCGGGTCGGAAGGACCGGCTTCTGGCCCCGGGCCAGGAAGTAGTCCCGGAGGCCGTCCCTGGCCGCCCCCACAGCCAGGTCGGTGTTATCCACCAGCGTGCCGTCCATGTCGAAAATAACTATTTTCCCCAAGCTTTTCGGCCTCCATTGAAGAGAGTATCGATCATAAGGATACAGGACCCGATATCTCCTGTTTAATCGAGGCGAAATCGAACCGACTGATGCATACTGATTGATCAAAATCACGGATGACGGGAGAGCATCGTTATGACCATCGGCACACTTCTGGTGTACTTCAGCGCGATTTTCGGACTGACGTCGTTCATCGCCGCAGTGCGCTGGGCCCGGGGCAACGAAGACTCGGCGTGGACGTTCAAGATGTCTTACCACGCCATGACCCTGGCAATGGCCGCCGCCAGTGTTGTACTCATGGTTGCGATCCTGCGCCACGATTTCCGGTTCGACTACGTCATCGGGTATTCCTCCACGGAAATGCCGCTCATCTATCTCATCTCGGCGTTCTGGGGAGGGCA
Organism: uncultured Acidobacteriota bacterium; assembly: GCA_945787955.1. Lineage (GTDB taxonomy): Bacteria > Acidobacteriota > Polarisedimenticolia > Polarisedimenticolales > Polarisedimenticolaceae > Polarisedimenticola. Next base: position 2,546 of record CALZKF010000220.1, read on the forward strand.
GCAGGGCACGTTCCTGCTCTGGGCTCTGATGGGCGCCCTGATCGGGTACCCGCTGTTCCGTAAGAGCTCCTGGGAGCCGGCCACGGTGATGGCGTTTTACACACCGACCATCCTGTTCATGGTCGGTCTCATGCTGCACCCGCGGGGCAATCCGTTCACACTGGCCGCCCGGATCCCTGCAGACGGAAACGGACTGAACCCGCTGCTGCAGGACCCCTGGATGGCGACCCATCCTCCGATGGTGTTCCTTGGCTACGCGGCGATGACCGTACCGGCGGTGCTGGCCATGACCGCCGTGTTCCGGAAGGAAGAAACACGCTGGCTGGATGTCGGCCTGCGATGGTCGTTGATCGGATTCGTATCCCTGGGCATCGGCATCATCCTTGGTGGCTTCTGGGCCTACAAGGTGCTGGGCTGGGGCGGCTTCTGGGGTTGGGATCCGGTGGAGAACGCCTCCCTGGTGCCCTGGATCGTCGTCACCGCACTGATCCATGGCCTGGTTGTCCAGAAATTCACCGGTTCCCTTCGTTTTACGAACATTGTCCTGGCCCTGGGCGGTTACCTGACAGTGTTCTACTCCACGTTCCTGACCCGCAGTGGTGTCCTGGCCGACTTTTCGGTGCACTCGTTCCCCAAAGGCTCTCTGCTGTGGTGGCTCGCCACCATCATGATCCTCGCCCTGGCAGCGGCGGGTTGGGCAATTCTCTGGCGCCTGTTCAGTTCCGGCGTCCCCCAGGGCAAGGAGATCCAGTGGAACGCCGGCTGGCCTTTCATCCTGTCGTCAACGGTTGTTTTGTTCACCCTCTCTTCGGCCGTCGTCCTGATCGGGACCTCATGGCCGCTTCTGACCTCGTTCACCGAGAATCCGACGGTACCCGGCATCCCGTTCTACAACCTCACCGGGATCATCCTGTACATCCCGCTTCTGCTCCTGCTCGGGATCGGGCCGTTCAGCAGCTGGCAATCGAAATGGAATGAACTGAACAAACGGATCTACCTGACCGCCGTCCTGGCGGCGCTGGCCACCGTGGCCGCAGCCTTGCTGGGTGGACATGGCGTCCGGTTCCTCCTGCTGTTCTTCGCCGCATCCTTCGCCCTATTGGGGAACCTGATCCGGTTTGTGGAAGTGGCCCGTATCCGGTTCCTGAATACCGGCGCCGCCATCGCCCATTTCGGCTTCGCGCTGATGATGGTCGGCATCGTGGCCTCGTCCGGCTGGGATCGGACCAGCGAACTGAATCTGCCCCTGGGCCACCCGGTGGAGGCCATGGACCGGGTGTTCACCTATCGGGGCCATGTGGACGGGTCCGAACCGAAGGATCTGTGGCGGGTGGCGGTGATGAGCCCGGGCGAGCCGGAAGTGACCGCCCTGACCAGGATGTACCGCTTCCGAAGCGGCGGCGACTACCAGATCATGCGCAACCCGGCGATCCTGAGATCCCTGGGCCACGACCTGTACGTGGCGCCCCTCAGCCTGGAAACCGGCAAATCCGAGAAACCGATGATCCTGGAAAAGAACAAGCCGGTGCAGTTCGACCACGGTACGTTGACGTTCCTGCGGTTTGACGTGGACAACAATGAAGGTGGAGCCGGTCACATGAGAGTGGACGCCATCGTTCTGCTGACCCATGGCGAGGACCAGACCGAGCTGACCCTGACCATGAAATACGTCAACGGCAAGATGGAAGCGAACGCGGTCAAACTGCCGATCCATGGCGGGGAGAATGCCATCGCCATGAGCCGCATGATGGTGGATCAACAGATGATCGAGATCCTGACCGAATCAGGGTCCGGAGTCGAAACTCTGGCGGTGGAGGTATCCCATAAGCCGCTGATGAACCTGCTGTGGGCCGGGACGATCCTGCTGCTGATCGGCTGTACCGTGGCGGCCGTCCGCCGCTACCTGGACAAGCGGGCGGTGGCGGTGGTCAAAACGGCTGCTGCCTGATCCGGACTACCAGCGGCGAGGAGCGTTCTTCACGACCCGTACCGTATCCCGGGCGATGAGCAGTTCCTCATTGGTGGGGATGACCATGACCCGGGGCTTGGAGTCTTTCGCCGAGATTTCGGTTTCGGTTCCGGGTTTTGCGCCATGATTTTTCTTCTTGTCCAGCTTCAGGCCGATGCACTTCAACCCTTCGCAGATCCGCTCACGGATCACCGATGAATTTTCACCGATGCCGCCGGTGAACAGCACCGCATTGGTTCCGCCCAGCTCGGCGAAGTAGGCGCCGATATAGCGGCGAACCCGGCCGCAGAAAATGTCGATTGCCAGTCTCGCCCGGCGATCCTGGTTCTCGGCCTCCTCCTCAAGCAGTTCACGCATGTCGGACGTCAGACCGGACAGGCCAAGCAGTCCGGACTGCTTGTTCAGCACGGTGTCGATCTGGTTCAAGCGCATCCCTTCCTTGTGGGACAGAAACTCCAGTATCGACGGATCCACATCGCCGGAGCGGGTCCCCATGAGCAGTCCTTCCAAAGGGGTAAACCCCATGGAAGTGATCTGGGAATCGCCCCGCTTGATCCCGCACATGGAACAGCCGTTGCCAAGATGTACCGTTATGACGTTGACCTTCTCCCGTTCGATCTTGCGGATTTTCCGGTAGCGGTAAGCGACATAGCGGTGGGAGGTGCCGTGGAA
>CALZKF010000221.1 GCA_945787955.1 uncultured Acidobacteriota bacterium
GGATCCTACGGCACCGACTGGCTCGGTGCGGAACGTTCGGAGGACACCGGCACCGGAACCTGTCCGTCAACTCAGAACCTGCAGTACACCTGCGACTGATCTCATGGCCGCAGGCAGGCTCTCCGGTCCGCCTGCGATACCGGGGCTGAATGCTCAGCTGTTCCACCATTCGGGCAGGGCAAGGCCGCAGGCGGCGTAGACCGACTCGACCTGCCTCAGGACGGCCGGGCGCGCCTTCAGGATCGCGGTCGCTTCAGGCATGGTGTTCCGGAAACCGCATTGCACGGCGATGGCGGCCAGGGCCAGGTCGCCCCGCCCGGGCCGCTCCCGGCCCTCCAGGAACGGCCCTCCGCCCAGACCGGTCTCCACAACATCCAGGGCATCCGCCAGGGCCTGGTGGGCCTGCTCCGGGGTTTTCCCCGCCGTGCCGTGGCTCATGGCCCGGCGGAACTGGCCCCGTCCCAGTGTGCGCTTGGCGATCCAGCGGGCCGGTAGCGGCAATCCGCCCAGCAGGGCGTCCAGAAACCGGACACGGTTCATCGGGTGCACCCAGCGCAGGTAGAACCCGTACCAGTACAGGTAATCGTTGAAATAATGCTCCCACAGCCGGTCCCGCATCCGGCCTTCCGGGTCCGCGGCTGACAGACCGCCGTCAGGGAATAAATCTTCCAGCCGGTCCAGGATCAGCGCTGAGTCGGCGATGAACTCACCGTCGATCTCCAGCACAGGCACCCGCCCGGTCGGGCTGAACTTGCGAACCGTGGACATGGAGCGGTGGTTCCTGACTTTGAACTCGGCCTGCAGCAGGCGCAGGGCCAGTTCCACTTTGAGGCATGGGGGAGAGATGGAACCGATACCGTCCCCACCGGGGTACTGGTGCAGGATCATCCGGTCGCTCGCCATGGCCGGAATGATACCGGGAAGCCGAGTCCGGAGTCAAAGCGCCTGCCGCCATGGGATACAATCGCAGGGTGAAAGGATCCGGCGCCAGCGATAGGTTCGGAATGAGCCGGGCATTCCGACGTGCCCTGGTTTTATCCCTGGTGCTGAAGGCTGTTCTGGCGGTCCTGTTCGCCGACATCACCCCGCAGTACGATGAGATCGAGTTCCTGCAATTCGGCGCGAATATCGCCGAAAACGGCGCTTCTCCGGCATTATGGCGGGCGCCGGGATATCAGTGGTTTGTTGCCGCCGGTCTCCTGGTCGGAGGCGGCGGTACCGTCCTGATCCGGCTGCTCCAGGTTCTGTTGTCGGTGGCGAGTTCCATAATTGTTTACCGCATCGGCAAGAATCTGTGGAATGAGACTGCCGCAACGGCTGCAGGCATCTTCCTTGCCTTTTATCCGTCCCATGTCGCTTTTTCCCACCTGTTGTGGTCGGAAACGCTATACGGTTTCCTGCTGTTGCTGGCGATGGAGCGCCTCCTGGCCGCTGATAGGGAGCAAACCATGCCGGCTGCGCTGACCGCGGGACTGGTGATGGCCGCCGCGGCGCTGACCCGCTCCACCGCCGTGCTTCTGATGCTGATGTCGTTTCTGTGGTTGCTGACGCGACATGGAAGCAAGTCGCGGTTGAAGCTGGCTGCCGTGTTTCTGGGCGGTGGAATGCTGCTGGTCCTGCCCTGGTCCATATGGGCCAGCAGTCTTGCCGGACGACCGGTCCTCATCGACACCAACGCAGGGTTCAACCTGTGGAGCGGGAACAACCGCTACATCCCCGGTGACCTTCAGGGGGTGTGGGCGGTGGGGCACCTGCAGCACAACGGCCTGAATCCGGCTCTGACCGAATTTCTTCCCGATGATCTGTGGCGGGCTGAGGCCCCCCAACGAATGAAGAAGGACGGCGTGGCCGATCCCCACGATCCGGAAGGTGAGACGTGGTATAGAACCCGGGCACTTGAGGTGATTCGCGGTGACCCGGCTGGTTTCCTGGCCCGCATCCCGGCCAAGCTTTCGGCGTTCTGGGCTCCTGATTTCTTTCTGCCCCGGCACCTGGTGAGGGACTGGTACGGGGAGACTCCGGCCGGGATGGCGCTGTTCCTGGTGCTGCTGACATGGGCCGCGGGGGCGGTTCCGCTTCTTGCCGGGCCCGCAGCCCTGGCTGTTTCGGGCAGAACCCGGTTCAGATCCCTGGCCCTGCTCTGGATCGGGACCTACATGGCGGTTATCGCCGTGGCCTACGGGCATTCCAGGATGCACCAGCCTCTGGTTCCGATCCTGGTCCTCGCCGTGGCAGGCGTCGCATTCACCCACGGTGCGTTTCCATCGGGACGCAGGCTCTGGACCCGGGCGGCACCGGTGGCCGTCATGATCCTGGCTGCCTGGATTTACGTTTTCCCGGTTATGGGGGGGGTGTACATCGCTCCAGGGCCCCGACATGCGCTGACGGCCCGGGTGCTCGGCTCGGCGCGCCACCTGCCGTTACCCGGCAGTCGACGACTGGCCTGGATGCTGGCTTCGGTGGAAGCCTCCCTCGGGAGGGAGGCTGCGGCGGTCGGTATCCTGTCCGAGCCGCAGTTCGCGGACGAACCCTGGTCGCTCTACCTTCGAGCCAGGATCACCCGGTCCGGCACGGAGAGGGAACGCCTGCTGACCGAAGCAGTGCAGGCTGATCCCGACCTGTTCGCGGGCTGGTACATTCTGGCTTTGACCCGGATCCAAGCCGGTGATCACAACGGCGCCAGGGCGGCGCTCTACCGGGCCGGCCGCCTCCGACCCTGGGATCCCAGGGTGGAGCGAGCTTACGCGATGATGCGCTAGGATAGTACCTGTGATGAAAAGGATCATTCTGCCGGTTGCATGCGCTGTGCTGGCCGCGGCCTGCGGCGGTTCACCCGAGAAGGCCGGCCGGTTCAATGTCCTGCTGGTCACACTGGACACTACCAGGGCCGACCACCTGGGCTGCTACGGCTACCCGCTCCCGACCAGCCCGAACCTGGATCGCCTGGCTTCCGACGGTATCCGGTTCGATATGGCGATCTCCACCTCCGGGATCACACCTATATCCCACGCCTCGATCTTCACCGGTATGAACCCGGACCGTCACGGCCTGCGGGTGTTCTACGGGCGGACCGGGCACTACCTGGAGCCGGAGCATCCGACTCTTGCATCCATCCTCAGGGACCGCTCGTGGCGAACCGCAGCCTTTGTCAGCTCCTACCCGGCATCGGAGAAATTCGGCCTGGACCACGGTTTCGATACATTCAGCAGCGGGGTGTCCGAGGAGGTCATGGCGGGAGATCCGCGGCTGCGGCCGCCTAAGGACGGCTACTGGCAGGACCGGCCCACCGCGTCGGCCCAGCGCCGGGCCGACGTCACCACGGACGAGGCCCTGGCCTGGCTCGATGAGCCGTACGTCGGGGAAAATCCGTTTTTCCTGTGGGTACACTATTTCGACCCCCATGATCCTTCCCTGGTCCCTCCGCAAGAGGTCACAGCCCGGTTCGGGGTGGACGGTTCGGAACCGGACGCGCTGCTGAAAGTCTACGACCCGGAAATATTCTTCATGGATGGCCAGTTCGGACGCCTGATCCGGCACCTCCGGGAAACCGGTCGATACGACAACACGATCATCGTGGTGGTGGGGGATCACGGTCAGGGCCTGGGAGATCACAACTGGTTCCCGCACCGGTTGCTGTACCAGGAACAGATCCGCGTACCGCTGATCATCCGTATCCCCGGCGGTACCCGGCGCGCGACGGTGGGGGCGGTGACCCGCACCATCGACATCATGCCGACGGTCCTGCAGGCGCTTGGGATCGATCCGCCTGAGACGGTGCAGGGTTCGGATATGACGGCGATCCTATCCGGTCCCGCGGAAAAGGGGCGGATCGCCGTCGCGGAAGCGCTGAACACTCTGGACGACCACGCGCCACCGCAGTTGCCGCCGCACCAGAAAGACCTGCTGTTCATGGTGATGGATCGGGAGTGGAAGCTGATCCACCATGCGGGAGAACCGGGCAACAACGAGCTGTACCACCTGCTGGAGGATCCCGAAGAGAGCAACAACCGCGTTGCCGCCGAGCCGGAGGAGGTCAAACGCCTCATGACCGCCCTGGAGGGTAGCGGCATCATGCAGATTGAGTTAGTCGATCCCGACGAGCCGATGGACGAGGAGGCGCTGGAGAAGTTGCGATCCCTGGGCTACGTGGGTGGCGGGAACTGAACTCCAGGTCTTCGGCAAGCCTGCGGTGTCACTCCGGATCAGGCGGGATGACCAAGGTCTCCCCTGTGAACCGGTTCCGGATCTGGATGAGGCGCGGGTTGTATTCAACCGCCCCGATGTCGCAGATCGCCACGCCGTCCAGGTTGCCGTCCAGGGGACGGGGCACGCCGCGCTGGTCGGTCATGGCCTGGCAGATCCCGCGGTCGATAACCGGGCTCACCGACATCGGCACATGGGTCCAGGTCGAGCCGGTATTCAGGGACAGCGGGTACAACATCGGGTCGGTGAACGGCTGATCGGTGGACGCGGTGAATCCGCAGGTTCCGTCACTGTCAAGATTGTGTCCCAGGGACAACATATCGGCAGTGCCTGCGCAGTCGCTGCCGGTTTCCTGGTTGGCGACGATGGAATTGCTGAAAGTGAGATCGCCGGCTCGGCCGTCGATGCAGACGCCGCCGACCTGTCCCAGGGCGATGTTGTCTGTGACGGTACTGCTCTCCAGGATCAGTTTCACCCGTTCGCGGACACCGTAGATCCCGCCGCCGTCGCCCCAGGCCTTGTTGCCGCTGACCGTACTGTTCCTCAGGGTGATTTCACCGGAGCGGACGTAGATCCCACCGCCGTGGTGGAAGGACTGGTTGCCGCTGACCGTGGTGTTGACCAGGACGATTCGGGTGTCGTAGCCGCCTGCGATGCCGCCGCCCCACCCAGAATAGTTGCCGGTGATGTTGGAATTGCGAACCGTCAGTTGGCCGTTGTTCGCCACCAGGATCCCCGATCCCTCGGTGCCGTAGCCGCTGTCGATGGTGACGCCGGAGATCACCGTGCCTTCTGCTCCAGGCTGGACCACCAAGACCCGGTTGGCGTTGTTGCCGGCCAGAATGGTGGCGTTTTCGCCGCTACCGGTGATGGTGACCCGTTTGTTGATGACGATTTCGCCGCAGGCCATACAGAGCCGTTGCCCGTTCAGCG
>CALZKF010000222.1 GCA_945787955.1 uncultured Acidobacteriota bacterium
CAGGCGACCATCGCCGCTGCGACCCTGGACAGCAACGCCGGCTTCTTCAGGTAGTAAGTGCTGGAAAATGTTTGCAGCGAGAAACGCCGCCTGCAGATCTTGCAGCGGAATCGAGGGATGGTTCTGCGATCGCATTTCCTGGAATAGTAACCGTCCCGAACCGATCGGAAGTTGTTCAGGCGATGGGACGGGCAGCCCTTCCAGGGACAGAACGGTGGCTGGAAACGTCTTGCCGGGATCCTCTCCACCGGTGTGCGCGGCCAGTCCATGGACCGTGATATAGCGAGTACGGTGCCAGGGTCTGATCAGGGAAAAGCAGTTCGATTCTGCCTGAAAAAGCGACTTGTAAATGTCCGTGCGTCCGGTTTCGGGTCGGTGGTGTCCACCGGCGGATGGTGCGCGGCGAGGTGCTCGACCGGAAAACCTGTCATGTAAGGTTGATACGGCCGGCTATCCCCAATCTTCGCTACACGCTGTGGTTGACGTGAGTGGGCGCGCCTGAAATACTCCCCGCACCATGTTGCCAGCCCTGCTCCTGACAATCACTCTGGTCGCCCCCCCTGGCCCTCCCGAGCCGGGCGAGGTGATGGTCCATGCCGGTGAGCGCTGGACTGGCGATCTCGACAGCATTGTCGAACGTGGGTTCATCCGCGTCCTGACGGTCCACAATCCGCTTTTCTTCACCTTCGATGGCGCCGAACAGCGGGGATTGGCCAACGACATCGCCCGGGAGTTCGACAAGCACCTGGCCAAGCAGATCGGGCAGGCCCGGTCTCCCACCGTGGTACTCATCCCGGTGGCGCGGGACAAACTGCTGACCGGGCTGGTCGAGGGTCGCGGGGACATTGCGATGGGCAATCTGACCATCACGCCTGAGCGAAGCAAGATAATCGACTTCGCCTCGCCGCTCTATCCCGACATCAACGAGCTGGTAGTGACCGGTCCCGCGGCTTCGAAAGTCTCGTCGTTCGACGATCTGGTGCTGTCGGGGCTGCCGAGCACCTGACGGCGCTCAACGGCGAGCGCAAGAAGGCGGGCAAACAGCCGATTCCTGTTGTGGAAGTGGATGAGTACCTGGAAGACTACGACCTTCTCGATCTGGTGAACGCCGGTCTCCTGCCGGCCATCGTAGTGGACAGCCACAAGGCGGTTTTCTGGGCCAGGGTTTTTCCCAACATTGTGGTGCACAAGGATCTTGCCGTTCACGCCGGTAACCAGGTGGCCTGGGCGATCCGCAAGGACAGCCCGCAACTCCTGGATTCGGTCAACGCGTTCACCAAGAAGACCCGGAAGGGCACCCTGCTGGGAAACATAATCCTCAAGCGCTATACGGCCAACGCCGACTGGATGAACAACGCGTTGGCCAAGGAAGACAGGAAGCGTTTTGAAGAGACCGCAAGCCTGATCAAGCGCTACTCGGCTATGTACGACTTCGACTGGCTGATGATCGCAGCCCAGGCTTACCAGGAGTCACGTTTTGATCAGAGCAAGGTGAGTTCGGCAGGTGCATTGGGTATCATGCAGATTCTGCCAACCACCGCCGCCGATCCGGCGGTCGCCATCTCGGACATCTCCACTGCGGAGGCTAATATCCACGCCGGCGTGAAATATCTCCGCTGGCTGCGAGACCAGTACTTCTCGTCGGAGGAGATCGAGCCGCTGGACCGCATCCTGCTTTCCTTCGCGGCATACAACGCCGGCCCCGGCAATACCGCACGGGCCCGCAAGCGAGCGGCGCAGCTGGGGTTTGATCCCAACCGGTGGTTCGGGAACGTGGAGGTCGGCATGTACCGGGCGGTCAGCGGAGAGCCGGCATCCTACGTCCGTAACATCTACAAGTATTACGTCACCTACCGGAGTCTCGAACTGGCGCGCCAGAAGCAGATGGAAGCCCGCCAGGCCATGGACTGATCGGGTCCATTCCCGCCGCTCAAACCGGAGCGCCTGTCAGGTATAATCCGGGATGTGCGACGGACTCGGAGAACTCCAAAAATGGCCGGCATTGTCACGAGGATTTGGCGCTCGATATTTACTCGCCCCATCAAAGTCGAGGGTGAACGGGATCAGCGCCGCGCCGTCCGGGAATGGCTGGCGCTTCACGCCCGGCCGGTGCGGGTCCGGGAGAGCACCCTGCCGTTCACCCACACTTTCGGCCTGGGCGGTATGTCCATGGTTCTGGTCATCCTGCTCATGGCGACCGGGGTGCTGTTGATGCTGGCATACGAGCCAACACCGGCCACCGCCTATCGCTCCATCGAAGCACTGCAACAGGACTACCTGTTCGGCGGCCTGGTTCGCAATGTCCACCACTGGTCCGCCAATCTCCTTGTGGCCGTGGCGCTGCTGCACATGCTGCGGACGCTGGTCACCGGCGGTTTCCACGGCCTGCGTCGCTTCAACTGGGTGATCGGGCTATCGCTCCTGGCCGGCATTCTGGCCGCCAATTTCAGCGGTTATCTGCTGCCGTGGGATCAATTGTCTTACTGGGCCGTGACCATCTGCACCGGCATGCTCGGGTACATCCCCCTCGCAGGCCCCTGGCTGCAGGGGTTGATGCGGAGCGGGCAGGAGATCGGCGCCTCCACCCTGGTGATGTACTACGCATTCCACACCACGGTGATCCCGGTAACGGTTCTCGTGTTCATGGCGTTCCACTTCTGGCGGGTGCGCAAGGCGGGCGGGGTCGTGGATCCGGTGCCTCCGGACCCTGACAGCGATGCACAGCCGGGCTACGTCTCGACCCTGCCAAACCTCCTGATGCGGGAACTGGCGGTCGGCTTGGCCCTGGTTGCGGCTGTACTGGTGTTTTCCGTCCTGGTGGAAGCGCCGCTGGCAGGACCGGCCAATCCAGGGATGAGCCCCAACCCGGCCAAGGCGCCGTGGTATTTTCTCGGTTTCCAGGAGTTGCAACTGCACTTCGATCCGCTGTTCTCCATCCTGATCGTACCGATCCTGGGCGCCGTGTTCTTCCTGGCTATCCCCTACATCCGCTACGCTCCGGAACTGTCCGGACCCTGGTTCCTGTCCCCTACCGGCAGGAAGACCGCAGCGATTGCGGCCATCGCCGGTGCTGTTGCTACAACTGCCATGGTCCTGGTGGATGAACTGTGGCTGCACTCCATTTCCGATTCTGTTGCACCGGTACTGCTGCGCGGTCTCCTTCCTCTGGCGATCATCTGCGCCGGTATCGCTGGGTTCCGGTTCTACCTGGTTCGGAGGCACTCCCCTGCCGGGGCCGAACAGGTGCAGGCGATGGCCGTCCTGCTGCTGTCCTGCCTGGTGACGTTGACGATCATCGGCGTGTGGTTCCGGGGCGCCGGCATGGCTTTGGTGTGGCCATGGCAGATATGAATACACCACAGACAAGACGCAGTTTCCTGGGGAAGCTCTGGTTCCTTTTGGGTGGAGTCGCCCTGGCCGAAGCGTTCTGGCTGGCAGGTGATTTCCTTCGTCCACGGAACCGCCGCACCCGGCGAGGGACACCATCGTCCATTATCGTGGCCGGACCGGTGGAGCGGTTCGAAACCGGAACGGTTACCGCGTTCCGGGAAGGAAAATTCTACCTCGCCCGGTTGGACGACGGCGGTTTCCTGGCGTTGCACCGGGAGTGCACCCACCTGGGTTGCACCGTGCCGTGGAGGCAGGATGAAGGCCGGTTCGTCTGCCCGTGCCATGCATCCTCGTTCGATATCCACGGCGATGTGCTCAGCGCGCCGGCGCCACGGCCGCTGGACCTGTTCTCGGTGCGGATAGAAAACGGCATAGTGAAAGTGGACACGACCTCCCCCTTGAAACGGAACGTGTTCGACGCGAGCCAGGTCGCACGGCCGTGAGCCGGGACCCGATGCGGCGCTGGCACACCCTCGGCCTGGCCTCCCTGGTGGTCATCGTACTCGCCTTGCCTGTCTGGGTGGTGCGGAAGGGGGCTCCCGCTGCCGGACAAATCATGATCGCGGACGCACCGGCCACCTACGTCGGCCGACAGGACTGCCTGCCCTGCCACAAACAGGCAGCCGACGCCTGGACCGGCAGCGATCACGACCTGGCCATGGACCTGGCTCTTCCGGAAACGGTGCTGGGCGACTTCAACAACAGCACCTTCGTCTCCAACGGAGAAACGACCCTCTTCTTCCGCCAGGATCGGAAGTACATGGTCCGAACCGAAGGACCGGACGGCCAGGCAACCGATTTCGAGGTTACCCACGTATTCGGCTTTGAACCGCTGCAGCAGTACCTGGTGCCGTTTCCCGGAGGCAGGCTGCAGTGCCTGGACATCGCCTGGGACACCGAAGAGGGCCGCTGGTTCGACCTGGCCGCCGGACCGGACCCGCCGCCAGGCGACTGGCTGCACTGGACCCGGGGCGGACAGAACTGGAACGGAATGTGCGCCGAGTGCCATTCCACCGACCTCCGCAAGGGGTCCGATCCGGCCACCGACTCGTACAACACCACGTTCTCCGAGATCGACGTCAGCTGTGAAGCCTGTCATGGCCCCGGTTCGCGGCACGTGGATTGGGCGGACATCCCGCCGATGGCGCGGCCGGATATTGTGAATTTCGGCCTGACGGTGCGTACTGACGGTCTGGAGTCCAGGGAACTGGTGAGTCTGTGCGCGCCCTGCCATGCCAGGCGTGCGGAAATCGGGAATTACGAGCATGTTCAGAACAGTCTTCTGGACACCCTGGCTCCATCACTACTGCAGGAAGGCCTCTATCACGCCGACGGCCAGATCCTGGATGAGGTCTACGTTTACGGCTCGTTCCTCCAAAGCAAGATGTACTCCAAGGGGGTGCGCTGCAGCGACTGCCACGATGTCCACAGCCTGAAACCGATCAAGGACGGCAACGAGCTTTGCCTGCAGTGCCACGAGGCAGAGGCGTACGATTCCAAGGAACACCATTTCCACAAGAAGATCCACGAAGGCAAGCCATCGGACGGTGCGCTGTGCGTCAAATGCCATATGCCGGAGACCACTTACATGGTGGTGGACGAACGGGCCGATCACAGCATCCGGGTGCCGCGCCCGGATCTCGCCGAGGCGGCTCGCAAGCCCCACTTCGGCCCGGTCCTGAAGGCGGGAAGAGACCTGGACCCTGCCGCCATCCCGGATCTCGCCCGACTTTCCGGGGATCCGCTGCAGTCGGTGATCGTCCGGGCCACGGCACTGTCATTGCTGGCCGGCTTCCCGGGGGAGGCCGGAGGCGAAGCATTCACCAGGGCGCTGGCCGATGAGGAGCCGCTTGTGCGGTACACCGCAGTGACCCAGATGCCGGTGACCGACGGCCCCAGCTTCGTGGAGCAGATTACGCCGCTGCTGTTGGACGAGTCACGACTGGTACGCATGGAGGCGGCTATGCGCCTGGCTGACGCGCCTGCCTCGATGCTGGAGCCGTATCAGAGTGAGGCCCGCAATGTGGCCCTGGCCGAATACGAAGCGGCGATGCTGTACTCCCTGGATTTCCCCCACGCCGGCGGCAACCTGGGGAACCTGTACATGCGCCAGGGGCTGCCAGACCGGGCCGAGGCGATGTACCGCAAATCGCTGGCCATCGACGACCTGTACTTCCCGGCCAAGGCGAACCTGGCGTTGCTGCTGAACTCCCAGGAACGGAACAATGAGGCAGAAATTTTGTTGCGGGAGATCCTGGAAGCGTATCCGGAGCGCTACGAGATCGCCTACAACCTGGGTCTTCTCCTGGCGGAGATGGGACGCTACCAGGAGGCGGCGGATTACCTGGAGATAGCCCGGCAGGGCATGCCCGACCATCCCGGCGTGCTGAGAAACCTGAATGCGATCCGCGATTATCTGAACCGTTTGCCATAGTGGGATAGTTGACCTACCGCAAGTCGGATAACTTCGCAGGAGTGGCCGCGTACAATTTCAGTACGTGTTCTGGTCAGAAGGTGATGACCAGTGAGGTCCTGAAAACCGTGTCCAACCGTTCCTTGCGAATTCGGTCCTCTCCGATATCGATCTCAAATCCGCCTTCAGTCACGGTTTCGAAATATTCATCGCCGGTTCCGGGTATGCCGTCGGGGTCAACTGTAATCAGTCGTGCGAATACGTCCACATCTTCCAGAGCCGGTTCACTGTTGAACAGAAACTGCAGGCCGGCTTGGAGAGACAACCTCTTGTTCATTGCGACAGATACGGATGCAGTGGTATCAATGGAATAATCCGAACGATCCTCAAGATTGAGGTTGCCGGTCAACTTGTACGACAACGTGGTCGTTTTCAGTACCTTGTAATCCAGATCCAGCGTTCCGCGAAACCCGAAAAACTGGGCTTCCTTTTCCGGGTCCGGTGAATCTTCTTCGCGATCGGTGTAACTTCCGCCGTACCCGGTGTGGAATTTGAGCTTTTCGCCATCTTTCCAGTTCGTACCGGCGCCACCGAAGACGATGTAGCGGTTCAGGATGCCCGAGTCTTCGTTCCGGTCCCAACTGGCGCCTACGTTCCAATTTCTCCGTCCACTCAGCTCTCTGGTGTACCGGCCCTCGAGGAAATATTTCTCCACATCCAGTTCTGAAGCCGGGACCACCACGGTCGTCGCATCTCCGGAAGGCGATTCCCCCGGCAGGAATGTCAAGCCCGGATCCAGCAGCAGGAAGCGGTCATCCGAGTTGGAGGAACGAACGCTATCCAGAAGCAGACGGAAGTCCGAGTCCTTCATTTTCCGCGTCAGGGTACTTTTGAATCCCAGCGAGTTAGTGTCGGAGTTGCCCTCGGTAACCACCAGGCTCAACTCAGTGGCGTTGATCCAGTGTTTGGATTCTTCCACGGAGTCGTCCTGTTGTGCGACAACGTGTCCATGAGCACACAGAAGAAAACATATAAGTGTGAATGCACCGGATTTCATATGAGGCATGGCACAATACTCATACGTCGGACCATGGCGGACTCCTGTTTGACGGCCCTTCAGGTCTTGCCCTTCAGCCCAGACCTTGGTTGGGGCATCGGTATCCTAGAAGTTGTAGCCCACCAAGGCGGTGACACCGTAATCGCTGGATAGCGAGTCCGGCGGCGGGGTGTTGTCGGTGCTGTAATACACAGACAAACCGACGGTCAGGTCGTTGACGATCTCGTGGCGGTAATCCAGCGAAGATTCGGACCGGAATCGTGAAGACTCACTGATCCCGGGGAACAGCACCACGTTCACCGAGAGCGAGACGTCGTTGGGAAGATTGTGGGCTAGCCAGTATTGTATTGTAAACATCCCTTCCCAGGTGGCGTCGGTGCGCCCTCCTCCTGCGACATTTTCCCGATTGACCGCTGCCCCAAGCGAAGCCAGAAACTCGTTGTGCGCATTCTGGATGAAATACCGACCCACGGCGCCTCCCAAAAGAGCACGACGATCGATTCCCAGCTCATCGTTGTTCTGCAGCGAGGCGGTACCCACACTGAACCACCTTCGCCGCTTGCCGCTACGGCCGCTGCTGAAGGTCAGATCGTCCCTGGACGTTTTTCCTGATTCCTGGTCGGTGATGGCGGAGCTCAGGCTGAGCTTCGATTCGTACCGCTCCTGGCTGTAACTGGCGTTCAGACCAAGGGTGAACTGGCTGACGCCGGAGGAGTGGGCCATGTTGTAACCGAGGGAAATGTTCCCGTCGATGCGCTTCCAGAAAGTCGCCTCGATCGGGGCCATTGTCACGAGTTCGGAAATGTTGATGTCGTGTGAAGCATCTTCCGCCACCACCCGGAGGATGCCGTCGGCTCCCGGGTCGGCCAGGGATCCGTAATATCGGAACCCCCCACTGATCTCGACCTCGAACCGCCGGCTGCTGATCAAACGCAGGATCAGTTCCTGGTCGATGCCGATGGTGTCGGTAGCCTCGGTCTTGAACTTCAGTTCCCCCCGTATCAGATCCTTGATTTCTCCGGTCAGAACGTCGCCATTGGAGATCAGCACCCGGTCGGTCTTGACGCCTGCCGACACGGCGACCGGAAAAAGCAATGCCAGCACAACCATGAAACCTTGTACTTGTTTGACAATCATCATTTTCATATCAGTTTGTGGAAATGGTCAGTTGAGGCGCATCCCCCGACCCGGTGGCCGTCACCGTCAACAGCAGCGACAGGTAGGCAAAGGTGCGCTTGGAATTGATATCGGTGTCGTCGATCCAGAACCAGTGTCCCCGGTAGCGTACCTTCGCGCCGGCAAACTCGGGTTCGTTGGGCCCGCTTTTTACGGTCATCAGCGGGGGCAGACCTGAGCGGTCATCCTGATTATCCATTGCGGTCGACGCCGCACTACCCCGTTCCAGATCCTCATCCGGGACTTCCACCATCGACGCCAGGGTCACCATGACCTGGAGCACGGAACGGGTCTGAAGGGAGAGTACTTCCGGATCGACATGGAACGGTTCCCAGACGACCGCATAACGCTCCGCTTCCGGTTTCATACCCATAAGAGCCAGGACGTCTTTCAATTCCCGGGCATCTTCCGGGGCCAGCGCTTCGTACCGGAAACCGATTTCCATCGACTCCCCGGCCGTTCCGGTTTCCGATACGTTGATCGCTATTGCAGCGGCCAGTTGAGCCTGCCGCATGGCTCGAACGAAACGGCCGAACAGCGGATCTGCCGTGTACATCGTGCCGGTGGTGAAACTGCGATTCGGCCGGCCATTGACGCTCTGGACCATGGTTTCGAACAGCCGGTCCACCGGCCATCCGGACCGGATCAGCGAAAGCAGCACCGCCGGCCGGACCGGTGTGAGGATTCCACGAACGAACGCCGCACCGGTCAGTGGCGAATAGGTGATGGTCGGGCGCTCGATGTACCGCCCGGTCCATCCGGCGCCGCCTCGCGCGGTACCGGATCCCAGTGTGAGCAGACTGGCATTTCCGGTCATTTCCCAATTATACCCGGCCACGACCTGGTTGACTTCCAGGAACTGGGGCCATTCCAGGTAACGCAGTTTAACGATCGCCAGCAGGATCTGATCTTTCCAGGACTCGGCGATCGCCTCGGCGTAATCGAAACGGTCCTTCGGGATGGTGTTCGGCCCAACCCGGACACATCCGGAAAACAGCATCACGAGAATCAGAAGCAGGGCCACAAGCCGCCCCATTCGGCACGCGGTATTTCCACTGTTGGCCGGCATCTTCGCCTCCCCCTTTCCCAACCGTCAGAAAACCAGCAGGAGGTGCCCCGTGAGTCCGGACTGCCGGAAATCCACAATGAACGGGTCGGTGCCGGTATCCTGGTAACTGATGTCCGTGATGTCGAGACCGATCCCGAGGCCGACATGGCGGGCGAAATACCAGTCCAGATTGATTGACGTATTCACCAGCTTGCCTTCCAGATCGCTCAGCGAAAGATCGAAAAAGTCGGCGTGGACACGCATTACCAGGGCGGGGCGAAACGCGTAGTTCATGAATATCCCGACGGTGGGCACCGGCGCCAGGACGTTTTGCCGGGCGCGCACTTCCTGGAGGAATGTTCCGCCCATACCGTCGGAAACCGTCGCCTCGCCGTTGAGTGCGATATCGAACTGATAGGCGCTCAGTCCGAGAGAAAACCCGGCCTCGCCCTGTTCGGTGCGCATGAGGGAATAGCGCCAATCGACACGGAACCAGCTCGTATCGAACTGGGTATGCAGGTCTGCGCCGACATCGTAGAGAACGCCCTCGAATTCCACCTGCTCATCGATGAGCGCTGTGCCGGAGCGATTGAGTGACCACAGCCCCACCCCAAGAGCATGTTTCGGATTGAAGCGGTACTGGCCGTTCAGAAGGAGAACGGTCTGGTGATCGTCGAGCCCAAGTGTATCCTCTGCACGGATGACCGTGCCGATAACCTCTCCCGTCCCGGCGCCTGCATCGGTTTTGATTTCAGCCAGAAAGCCTGCGATATCGATGACCCAGTCGTCCTCGATGACGCGATTTTCCGATCCGGATTGAGGTTCGGCCAGCGCCGGCGACATCCAGGCTGCCAGCAACACAAACAGAATCAGGACGTATGGAAGCAATTTCACGGTTTACCATTTCACCATGTAACTCTTGGCCTCGAGGCAGACGGCAAACGCCTTCTTGAACCCTTCCATTTGCTGGGCCGTGGCCTGCTCGTTGCTTCTGGCCTGCTCCGCTGCGCTCTGTTCCGCCTGGCCACGGGCCGCTCGTCCGCTGCGGCGGCCACGG
>CALZKF010000223.1 GCA_945787955.1 uncultured Acidobacteriota bacterium
TCGGGACAAGGTCACCTTCGCCGGGAAGGCTGCCGGCCTTCCGCTGTCGGCGGTGTTCGGCGTATCCATGACACTGGAAGAGACGGTGTCGGCGTTGACAGGAGGAGGACGGCCGCCTGGACTGACGGTCTGGCGTCGGGACGCCGCCGCTTCGGGACGCTTGCCGCTGCGGCTGGAGGTCGGAACCGGCGGCGCCCTGCTGGAGCTGACACGCCTCCAGATCCGGACGATCCCTCCAGGCCGGTCATCGCCTCTGGGGACCGGGACTCCGCCGGTCGGCTTGACGGTGCGGCCGCTGGCCGTTTTGTTGGAGGGCGGAGGCCAGGGGCTCCTGCAATGAACTACCGGGGCATCACCGTCCGCTGCCCCGGCAAGATCAACTGGGTCCTCAGGGTCCTGGGGAAGCGGGCCGACGGCTACCACGAGGTCGCCACCGTACTGCAGACCATTGACCTGTGGGACACCCTGACAATCGAACCGGCCCAAACCTTGACTTTGTCCTGCGACACGCCCGGGATACCGACCGATGACAACAACCTGGTGATCCGCGCCGCCCGAATCCTGGCCGCACGGGCCGGCATCGGTGCGCCAGGGGCTGCCTGCCGCCTGGCCAAGGCGATCCCCGCAGGGGGAGGACTGGGAGGCGGTAGTTCCGATGCCGCCGGTGCGCTCCTGGGACTGGCCCGGGCCTGGTCCCTGGACCTCCACCGGGAGGAACTGGCGGCCATGGCGGCGGAACTGGGCTCCGACGTGCCGTTCTTTCTGACCGGCGGAACGGCACTTGGAACCGGGAGGGGCGAACGGATCGAGCCGTTGCGGTTTGCCGGAGAAGTCCCTTTGTTACTTGGATTTCCGCCGGTTTCCATCTCCACTGCGGAGGTTTATGCCCGCCTCGGGAGCAATTTGACACTCCCTGCGAATGGTGTTAATTTGAGCGCACTTCGGGCACTTAAACTGCCGGGAAACAAGGACTTCGGTTTCGCGATCAACGATCTTGAAGCGGTAGCCTTTGCCGGGTGGCCGGAGTTGCGGTTGTTCCGGGACAGCCTGCTGGAGTACGGCGCCATCGGCGCCATGCTCAGCGGGAGCGGCTCCACCGTATTCGGTACGTTCGACAATGAGGACGGGATGAACAGGGCCGGAGAAAAGCTGTCCGGCCTTTACCGGGATTGGGAACTGCTCAGGACGAGGACGGTTGCGGAGGCGGCCTGTCTCTGTGCCTGAGAAACGAGGCGCATGGACATCACCCAGATCAGGGTTTTCCCGGTTGAAGAAGACAAACTCAAGGCGTTTGTCTCCATCATTTTCGATGACTGTTTTGTCGTCTGCGACATCAAGATCATCGAGGGAGTCAACGGCCTGTTCGTGTCCATGCCGAGCAAGAAGCGGAAGAACGGCACGTTCCGGGACATCGCCCATCCGCTCAACAACGAGACCCGCAAGGTGATTGAACAGCAGATCATCGACAGATACAACGAGGTGCTGGCGGAATCAGGTGCCGGTTCGAGCTCCCGGATCCGGGAACTCGGCGCGGAAAATGGATCGAACATGGATCAGGAGGAACAGGGAAAACGGGGCAATCTGCTGGAAGGCGGAGATCAAACCTGGCCGTAAGGCCCGCCATACTGGGGCGTCGCCAAGCGGTAAGGCACTGCCCTTTGGAGGCAGCATTCGAAGGTTCGAATCCTTCCGCCCCAGCCAGCAGGCGCCAGGCGCCTGACCCGAGCAAAACATCATGAAAAGCGAGTTGAAGGTCTTCTCGGGAAACGGCAACCCGAAGCTGGCGGAGGCGATCTGCGAATACCTGCGTCTACCGATGGGGAACTGGACCCTGCGGCGGTTCAGTGACGGAGAGATCTACTGCCACATCAAGGAAAACGTTCGGGGAACCGACGCCTTCATCATCCAGCCGACCTGCAGCCCCGCCAACGAGAACCTGATGGAACTGCTGGTGGCCGCCGACGCCTTCAAGCGTGCGTCCGCCGACCGGGTGACCGCAGTCATCCCGTACTACGGCTACGCCCGTCAGGATCGCAAGGACCAGCCCAGGGTGCCGATAACCGCCAAGCTTGTGGCCGACCTGATTCAGGCCGCCGGATTCAGCCGGATTTTGACTATGGACCTGCACGCCCCGGCAATTCAGGGCTTCTTCGATGTGCCGGTGGACCACCTGTTCGCCGCACCGGTGGTTCTGGACTGGCTGGAGCAGCAGGAGTACAGCAATATCACAGTGGTCAGCCCCGACGCAGGCGGCGTGGAGCGGGCCCGGTTCCATGCGAAAAGGCTCAAGGCCGAACTGGCGATCATCGACAAACGCCGGGTCGAGGCCAACGTGGCCGAGACCATGAACGTCATCGGTGACGTGGACGGCCGTACCTGCATCATCGTGGACGACATCATCGACACCGGCGGCACCATGATGGGCTCGGTTCGTGCCCTGAAGGAAAAAGGGGCCGTTTCCGTGGTCGCCTGCTTCACCCACGCAGTACTGTCCGGTCCGGCCATGGAGCGGCTGTCCAAAATGGACCTGGACCGGGTGGTGGTCACCGACACCATCCCCCTGACCCCCGAAAAGCTGGCTTACCCGAAAATCACCGTATTGCCGGTTGCCGGGTTGCTGGGAGAAGCGATTGCACGTATCCATAGCAACTCCTCCGTGAGTTCGCTGTTTGTGCAGTAGACAATAACGAGAACATGAAGGGACACGACAACCATGATCAGCAAGAGCGTAGTGCAAGTACAGCCCAGGGAAGAGCGGGGCAAAGGCCCGGCCGGCCGCATGCGGGCCGCGGGACGGATCCCCGGGATCGTTTACGGTATGGCGAAGGACTCGTTCGCCGTCGCCGTGGAGCCTCGGAACATCGAGTTGATCCTGCGGTCCGAGACCGGGTTCAACACGATCTTCAACCTCACCCTGGGAAGCGGTGACAAGAACGCCCAGCGGGCGGTCATGCTGAAAGACCTGCAGCGCGATCCGGTGACCGACCGGCTGGTGCATGTCGATTTCGTCCGGGTGGACCTGGATACCAAGGTCACCGTGGACGTACCGGTCCGGATCATCGGCGAGTCGATCGGTGTAAGGGTCGAGTTCGGCACCATGGACGTCATCACCCGTTCGATACAGGTGGAATGCCTGCCCAACGACATCCCCGACGCCCTGGAACTGGACGTTTCCGAACTGCATGTCGGGCAGCACGCTTCCGTCGCAGACCTGAGCGCGCCTGAAGGTGTGACCCTGCTTATCAGCGATGACACCACCATCCTGAACATCGCCCACCAGCGTGCCGAGGAAGTTGTCGAGGAAGAGGAAGTTGAAGGCGAGGAAGGTGAGGAGGCTGCGGAAGGTGAAGAGGCACCGGCCGACGGCGAGGAGAAGAAGGAAGAATCCTGAGCCGATTGAAGGTGAAAATCGTCTTTGGACTGGGAAATCCGGGAGCCGTCTACGCCGGCACCCGGCACAATATCGGGTTCATGGTGGCGGATCGCCTGGCGGCGGGAACCGGGGCCTGTTTCCCCGAGAACAGTTCCGGCCGGTTCCTGGCATGGGTTGCAGAGGTTCCGGGTGGAGGCCCGGTCCTGGCCAAACCGGCGACCTTCATGAACCGCTCGGGACTGTCGGCAGCCCGGCTTGCCGCAGATTACCGGGTGAGGATTGAGGATTTAATCGTCGTGTACGACGACGTGGACCTGCCGTACGGCAGGATCCGGGTTCGCCCGCAGGGCAGCGCAGGCGGGCACAACGGGGTTCAATCCCTGGTGGAGGAACTGGGAACAGACGCCTTCCCCAGGGTTCGGCTCGGCGTATTGGGAGCAGGTCGTGGCGAGATCGACCTGGCCGATTACGTTCTTTCGGAGTTTGATCGGGAGGAGAGGGGGAGGCTCGACGGTTTCATCGACCGGGGGGCCGGTGCAGTGCAGGCGATCCTGGAAAACGGCATCGCCGCAGCCATGAACGCGTTCAACCGGCCGCCCCAGGAACCCCCAGCGGAGATAAATCACTCGGATCGCTGAATGTCCGGCGATTCGGATAGGAGCGACTGTCGTCATGGAAAATATTCTCACGTACAGCCCGTACATCGGTCTGTTCGGACTTCTGTTCGCCGCTTTCATCTACTGGCGGCTCGTCAAGCAACCGGCCGGCAATGACCGCATGCAGGAAATCTCCGAGGCGATCCACGATGGTGCGATGGCGTTCCTGCGGAAGGAATACTCCATCCTGGTGGTATTCATCGTCATCGTTGCGGGACTGCTGGCCTGGAAGCTGGAGCCTGCCACCGCCGTGGCGTTCATCGCCGGCGCGGCCTGCTCCATCATGGCCGGATTCTCCGGCATGAAGGCGGCCACCCGGGCCAACGTCAGAACCACCGCCGCCGCCAAGGACAAAGGCCAGGGCGCGGCGCTGCTGCTGGCGTTCAACGGCGGCGCGGTCATGGGAGTGGCGGTCGCCTCCCTCGGCCTCATCGGTGTGGCGGTGGCCTACATGGTGTTGTTCGGGGAAGGTGACTTCGGCGCGCTGTCCTCCATCAGCGGCTTCGCCATGGGCGCCTCCTCAATCGCCCTGTTCGCCCGTGTCGGCGGCGGGATCTACACCAAGGCGGCCGACGTCGGCGCCGATCTGGTGGGCAAGGTTGAAGCCGGTATCCCCGAAGACGATCCGCGTAATCCCGGCGTCATCGCCGACAACGTCGGTGACAACGTCGGCGACGTGGCCGGCATGGGCGCCGACATCTTCGAGTCCTATGTCGGATCGATCATCGCCACCATCGCCATTGCCGCCACCCTCGCGGTCGGCGGCGCCGGCTACAACCAGCTCACCGCAGGCGGAGCCGCCGATGGTGCAACCGTCAAGGCGTTCCTGACCTCCCTGCCGATCATGCTGGCCGCCGTCGGCCTGGTCTGCTCTTTCCTGGGGATCCTGTCCATGAGGGTCCTCAAGTCGATCAACCCGGCAGCCGCCCTGCGGTATTCGACCTTCATCGCCGCCGGCCTGTTCCTTGCGGCGGCCTGGTTTCTGATCAACAGCGGCCTGGTCAGCGGCAGGATCTGGTACGCCGTGCTGCTGGGCACCCTGGTCGGCATCATCATCGGCCTGATCACCGAGTACTACACCGCCGCCGGCCCGGTCC
>CALZKF010000224.1 GCA_945787955.1 uncultured Acidobacteriota bacterium
GGCACCGGACGCAGAGACCACGACGGCGGCAAAGGCCGACGCTGTCAAGGAGATGCAACTGATCGACAAGGGGATGGGTGAGCTACTCTCGGCGATCTCGACCGGATAGTGGAAGTGACCCGCCCCCGCCTGAAGAGGATTGACGGTCGGTTAGCCGGGAAACATGCGACCCATGTAGCGACTACGAATCACCTGCCCAGTGGGTGCGGATCACCTCGCGCATCGCGGGTGACGACTTCAGGAAGTTGCCTCGTGTCGTCTCGCCGGGAAACCACTTCCAGAGGAACGCGCCGACGATCGTGTCGGAACGTTCGATGGCCCGCAGGGCCACCGTCAGGCAGCGGCGCTGGATTTCCTCCGCGTCGTCGCCGCCTTGCCGGTACTCCCAGGGGCGCCGTGCGGCCGCGGAGGATCGGTTGTAGCCGAGCTCGCCGAGGACGATCTTGCGATTGTAACGTTTCGCGTAAGCGTTCAACCGCTCGACCAGTCGGCCCCAGGAGGTCTCGAGCTCTTGCGCGGTCGGTAGGCGTTCGTGATCGACGAGCGGGAAATACGACTGAATTCCGATGACGTCGAGCGCGTCCCAGAATCCTATCTTCTCGTAGGAGTCCCATCCCGCGGAGTACGTCAACGGCGCTCCCGTCTTGCTCCGCACACTCTTGATGATCCGTCGCCAATCGTCTTCGAATCCCGCCGTCTGGTCGAGCTCGGTTCCCACGACGAAAGCATCGGCGTCACCGCAGATCTCGGCCAGCCAGGTGATCCAGCCCTCGTACGTCGAGAAGAACCGGTTCCACTCTTTCTCGGTCTCGAAGGTGATCTCGCCGCGCCATGAAAATCCGCTGCCCCAGTACGCCAGGTGCGGTTTGATCATGATCTTCAGGCCGAGCCGGTGCGCCTCCTCGATCGGATGCTTCAGCCAGCTCAGCTCGCTGTTCATCCCGTCCGGGTCTCCGTCGACACTACCGTCTTTCCGGATCTCGGCGTACGGATGGATCGTGATCCAGTTGACGCCGAGCGACTTCAGCTTCCGCATCGTCTCGACCATCGCA
Source organism: uncultured Acidobacteriota bacterium (assembly GCA_945787955.1). Lineage (GTDB taxonomy): Bacteria > Acidobacteriota > Polarisedimenticolia > Polarisedimenticolales > Polarisedimenticolaceae > Polarisedimenticola. Next base: position 1,053 of record CALZKF010000224.1, read on the forward strand.
TCGGATCCCCAGACGCGGCCCCAGCCCGGACAGGAGATCGTCATCCCGCGGACCACCTCGTAGGGATCGGCGGCCACCTGCGCCGGTAGCATGGTGGTCGCGACCAGGAGCGCCGCAAGGACGAGGGAGACGATTCGCGATGTCTTCATGTCGGATCCTCCGTAGACGGCTTTCACGAAGGCATGGTGCAGGGAGCGGCGCCGGAAAGCTGTCACATCCGTGTAACAAGACCCGCGGATCAGTGGCCGACCGCCACCCGTCGCCCACGCGGGGACAGCCCCTTTGAGCGTCGCCGGTTCTCGCCGTGTTGGCAGCGATCGAATGGTCGGGTCTGCCTACAGTCCCAGCTTCTTCGTCGCGTAGTCCCCGGTCAGGTGCTTCACCACATCAAACGGATCGCAGCTACCGTCGGGATCGAAATCGATCGGGCCGATCTGTTTGGCGACCTTGAGCGCGGCGCGGTTGAGCTTCTTGGTTCGCTTCCCAATCCCCATCAATGCGCCGGCCATCGACATCAGCACGGGCACCGGTGCCTTGGGATGCTTCTTCTCGATGGCTGAGATGTGCGCCAGAAAGTAGTCTTCCTCGGGTGCAGTCTTCTTCGTGTTCTTGGAGATTTCATAGAGCAGTCCGTAGCCGCAGCGGCGGCGAATGGCGTCCTTGCTCTTGACCCACTTGTCAGCGAGCTCGACCACGAATGGGGCCTTGGCCAAGGTCGCGTCGCAGGAGGAGAAGACATGGGCGAGGTAGCCGCCATCGAGTTGTTCAACCTGGGCCTCCGCCTGGTCCATCGTCAGGGTCCTGGGATCATCGACGAGCAAGGAAATGATCTTCATCTCGTGGACATTGGATTTCCACAACTGTCCCGCCAGCTTCGCATCGCGCCCAACCGACTTGGCGAACTTGCGAAGCTTCACTAGCCCAATGCCATAGCTTTTCATCCCTGCGGGATTGTTTTCGCTCTTCTTCCAGTGCGCAATCCCGCGCTCGTCCTGATTTTTCTTGAGCCAAGCAAGTACGTCTGATTTCTTCATGGTCCGAGTATACCGTCTCCCAGGGGGCCGAAAGATGGGATTCGACTCTGACAAGGCCTACGGGCTAGGCGCCGCACCGAGAAGTCGCTGCAGCAGGGCCTCGATCTCCTCGTGTTCCCGGCGGCAGGAGGAGTGGTCCGGCCAGTGGCCCGCACCCTCGCCCGTGTGGTATTCGCCGCCGGGATGGATGAAGCGGATCACGCCGTCGCGGTCCACCACGAAGCTGACCGAGGTCCAGCGAAATCCGTGGTCGAGCCACCAGCGGCGAAGGGCGCTCCAGTCAGCGTCGACGGCGACAGGAAACTCGAAGCCGAACCGCTTCATGGCTCGGCGCACCTGCTCGTCGCTTGCGTCCCCTTGCGGCTTGGGGTGAAAGACGCCGATTACGACCAGCCCGTTCTCGGCGAATTGCTCGTGGAAACGGACGAGCGAACCGGCCGAGCTCGCACAGAAGGGACAGGTGTCGGTCCACCAGCGAACCAGCACCACGTTGCCTCGAAGATGTTCGATCTCGAGTGGCGACGACCCAATCCAGCGCTCGAGCCGGAGCGGCGGCGCAGGGCGGTCGAGCAGGGTTGAGGGGTCGTCGCGACCGGGGAACTGCGGGGGCGACGCCTCGCAAAAAGCGGCGCAGACTGCCAGCACCGCAAAGGCGATCCCGCCGATCCTCAACAATCCACTCATCACATCACTTTACCTCGTATCTCCTGCCCCGCCCACGAAGCCAAGGAACATAGGGTCCCCCACGGGGGCACAGATTCGAATACCGCCGAGATCTTCGGGCCTGGCCTGGGACACTTGGCAGGACAAGAACGACACGATCCGTCGGTGGAGCCCGGGACAGCAACCCGGTCGGATGAACCGAGGCGAATGGTGGAGGCGGCGGGAATCGAACCCGCGTCCGCAGGAATCGTCCGGGTTGCTTGGTGCCGGAGCCGAGACTCGAACTCGGACGGGGTTTCCCCCAGGGGGTTTTTTTGCTGAATTCGTTGCCCTTTCCCGTTTACGAGGATTACGAGGGTTACGAGGAGTCCGAGGGTTATGGACACCCAGATGGACACCTGTTTGCTCACCGTTGATCGCAGTGTACCTACCCGACCATCGCTGAGGTCAGCCAGGAAGCCAGTTCCGCCTCGGTAGGCAGTCGGCCGGCCACCACAATCTGCCCGTCAATGGCCAGCGCCGGTGTAACCATGACGCCCCGCTTTACGATCTCTCCGATCTCCTTGACGTGTTCCAATTCGTAGGCGGCTCCGAGCTTGTCAGCCGCCGTCTTGGCCATATCTTCCAGCCGGTTACATTTAGGACAACCGGTTCCCAACACTTCGATCTTCATCTTTTGTTCCCTCATCACTGATTTAAAACTGGAATCCAAATGTGTATGTGATTGTCATGTAAACGCCTACACCTATAAAGATGATAGCGGTCAGACGGCGCGCCCAGCGTTCGACGGCTGCAAGGCTATTGAACGCCTTGGCTACGAATCGCGTGCCGAAAGTGATCAGGATGACGAATCCGACCACCGGAATCGCTGTTCCGGCGCCGTACAGGCTCGGGTAAAGGATCGGCGAATCGTACCGGATGGCCAGGGGCACCAGGCTGCCGAAGAACAACGCGGCGGAAACCGGGCAGAACGAGAGCGCGAAAAGCGCGCCTAACGGAGCGGCGCCCCATACTCCTCTGGTTTCCAGGCTTTGACGGATCTTCTCGCCTTTTCGTCCCAACCCGGGTAGAACCGGACGGATCAGTTCGAGCAGAAATATTCCGACCACAATCAGGATCGGCCCAAGGAACCGGTTCATGTGTCGCTGCAGGAACTGGGCTGTCTCGGGCATCGACAACAGACCCAGGATGAAGACGAACCCCAGGGTGACATACGTCGCGGTGCGACCCAGTGTGTAAAGCAGGCCACCGCCAAAGACATGCCTTGGGCTGTCGACCCGCCGTCCGAGGTATGAGATCGCAGCGACATTCGTCGCCAGGGGGCACGGACTGATGGATGTCAGAACTCCAAGCCATATAGCCGATCCGGCGCTTACAAGAGCCTCGGAAAGTTCAATCACTTCAGGTACTCGTGAACCGATCGCTGCACATATTGGATAAATCGCGGCTCATCCCGGACCAGTTTCCAGGCACCCTGCAGGACTTCGTGACGAATCACTTCGTCTCCGTTCATCTCAACGACCACCAGAGAACTGCTGTAGAGGTCAAAGTCCTTCACGAAATGCGCATTGGTCGCCTCGTCAGTGTTGAGAACTACCCAACTGAGGGCACCCTCTTGAAGTGCATCCTTGAACTTCTCCCCGATCGCCTTTTCCGCGTTTGCCTCGATGGTCCGGCAGGTCTTGCAACGGCGCGTTCCATGGAAGTAGTAGAGGATCACCTGACTTTCAATAGGGTCCGATCCGCTTGTTGTCAGTACATCCGGTCCCGCAGGTTCGCCTTCCCCGGCAGATACAGTGATGCCCAGACTGAACCATGCAAGAATCACGAGAGCCGCCAGAGCCACCAACCGGATCGATTTCTTTTCTGAACACATCCCTCTTCCCTCCCTGGAAACTCGGCACATTATCCGAAATGTCCGTAGATCAACCCTGTAATCGTCGCGGCGATCACTATTATCGCTGAAAATGCGGCGGTCTTCTTACCGCCCATGACCTTGATAAGGACCAGCATGTTCGGCAGTGAGAGGGCCGGGCCGGCAAGGAGCAGCGCCAACGCCGGTCCAGGCGCCATACCATGTTCCATCAACGCCTGGGTGATCGGCACTTCGGTCAGTGTGGCGAAATAGAACAGAGCCCCTACCAACGAGCCGATCAGTGTCGCCGGCAGGCTATTGTCCCCTACCAGCATCGCGATCTGCTTGTCCGGCAGCAGCGCCGATATGAAACCGACGACGAATACACCGCCGAACAGGAGTGGCACTAGCAGTTTCGCAAAGTCCCAGGTGTTGCCCATCCAGGTTCGGAACTCGTCACGGGTGATCCAGC
>CALZKF010000225.1 GCA_945787955.1 uncultured Acidobacteriota bacterium
TCCAAGTGGGGATCCTAACCGACCGAGAATCCCATAGACGTGATGGAAAACAAGTCCTGTAGAATCAACGCAGACTGAGTTTTCGGGAGGCACAACCTCCCGACGCTGGGATTACCCTTCGAAACCTCTACCTGGCTGCCGGATGGACTTTTCGGGAGGGACAGCCTGCAAAACGCCCGAATCAAGAACTTTCCCATGGAGGATTCTTGTCTCCGCCGCCGACTCGGCGTAGACTCTGGTTCTCCCCCCTTCACCTGTGTTCCTTTTCAAGGTGTGAGGCGCCTGTGCTGCGATACTGTCTCATCGTCGGAATCCTGCTGCTTCTGCCGGCATCACCATACGTGGCCTACAACCCCGGCTCCGGCGATCTGTTCAGCGACAATTTCACCAACGCCCTGGACGCCGACTGGGAGATGGGCAATGGCTTTCTTGGAAACCCGTCGCCCTGGACCATCAACCTGGACGGAGCGGACAACGCCCTGTCCGCCGACGGTTTCGGGCCGTTCGGCTCTTCTCCCAGCCGTCACTGGGCCCGGCACTATCTCCACCCCACGGAAGCAACCACCTTGTCCGTCGCGTTCGAATATGAAACCGAGTATGGCGCCGGGTACTACTTCTTTGTGGATGTGGAACAGCGAGCGGAAGCTCTTCTGAAATATCGCATGAGGATCGACGAAAACGGAGTGGTCTCGCTGTGGCGTAGCGAGTCCGGCGCCATGGTGCAAATGGCGGCCACAGGGCCAAACATGATTCCAAGGCGAAAAAAGCGCTGGATCCGTTTCGCAATCGAGCCTGGAGCGATGGGACACACCGCCCTCAGGATGCGCGTCTGGAGCGGTGGAGCGTCCTCCGAACCGTCTACCGGCTGGACCCTGGAGGTGGAAGACGATCTGAACGTGGTTCAGCGGGTCCACCGCTTTGAAATCGAAACAGACGGCCCTTCCGGAAACCTCACCTGGATCGACGACCTTGATGTCTATGGCGATCCGGGCGACGGCGTAGCGTCGTCGGTCCAGACGATCTACATCGTGGAACTTTCTCATCTGGACATCGGGTTTACCGAACCACCGGACGAAGTGGAGATCTTCGGCAAGACCCATCTCGATCAGATCCTCAACAATCTGGCCGCCGACTCCGAATACCGCTGGCTGATCGAGTCAGGGTGGTGGCTGGAAAAGTGGTGGGAACGATCCACCGCTGTCGAACAGCAGGAGATGGTCTCCTGGCTCCGGAACGGCCGACTGCGACTGGCGGCAGGATACGCCAACCAGACCTCTACCATGGTGGGCCATGAAGAGATGATCCGGAACCTGTACTACAGCACCGCTCTCGCCAGGGAACACGGTTTCCCGGTCCGGACCTGGATGCAGGACGATGTCCCTGGTTCGACCTTCGCCGTTCCTGAAATCCTGGCCAGGTCGGGAATCGACTACTACCTCGGCGGCATGAACACCGGCTTCGGAGGAAGCCTGACCCTGCCGGACCATGGCGACCGCCCGTTCTGGTGGGTAGGGCCGGACGGCAGCAAGGTCCTGTCATGGGTGACATTCCACTCTTATGCCGAAGCGTTTCGATACGGCTTTTCGTTCTTCGACAACATTGGCAACCTGTACGACAAGCTTGGCCGGGAGTTGCCTGCTCAGGAAGAAGCCGGCTATGCCTACCCGGAACTGATGCTGCTGCGGGGGTTCGACAATCATTATCAGGGTTTCCACGCCCGCAACCTGGTCAACCAGTGGAATGCCGCCTACGCCACTCCGCAATTCGTTCTTTCAAGCTTTGAAGATTTCATGGACCATATGGTGGCGACCTATGGCTCCGAATCGTTCCCGGAATTTTCCGGCGACTTCGGCGCCGCATGGGCCCGCAGTCGTGCCGGTACACCTCACACCGTAGAACGGATTCGCCAGGCCCACCGGGCAGCGCGCGCTGCGGAGACTCTCGCTGCTCTGGGGTCGTCCGTGGACGGTCAACCTGCTCCCACAGCCGATCTGGAATTCATGTATACCAAGATGCTGACCTCGGACGAACATACCGGTGCCGGAGGCTGGCCGGGCTATTTCACCCCGGCAGAGATGGACCGCAACAACCAGATCCATCTGGAGTACGCTACCGACGCCCGGGATACTGCAGATCGACTGCTGACCGATAGCGTAGACCGGATTCTGATGGAACTGCCCGCAGGTGGAAATACGGTGGCAGCAGTCAACTCGCTGGGCCGTCCCCGAGACGGCTGGGTACAGATTCAACTACCCCCGGGGATTTACGGCACAACATTCAAGGTCGTCGAAGTCCAGTCGGGGCTGGAAGTTCCGTTCCAGCGTCTGGATGCCAGCTCGGAGATCCTTTTCCAGGGAGAGAACCTTCCCGGCTTCGGTTACCGGACCTACGCCCTGACCTCAGGCGCTCCGGTCGCCTCCCCTCCAGGGATGCTGGCGGTTACCGGCACAACCATCGAGAACGATTTTTATCGGCTGACCCTCGACCCGACCGACGGCTCCCTGTCCAGCATGGTGGAGAAGAGCACCGGGAGGGAACTGATCGACCTTGCCTCGCCGTATGACTTCAACGAGCTTGCCAAAAACACCAAGGCTCAATACGACGCCGGGCAGGTTCCGGTCGCTGTTCCCCCTTCCTCCGCCACCGTGACCATCGCAACCGACGGAGCCCTCCTGGCCGCTCTCAAGGTAACCCGAACCGGGAGCGCTCATGTGCAGACGATCTACCGACTTTACAACGGCGAAGATCGTGTCGAAATAGAAAACCTGCTGGACAAAACGCTGGCTCCGTACGTACCTCTTGCCACCAGCACGGAATCGTACATGGTCACCATGCCGTTCGACATCCACAATTTCCAGATACGGACCGAAACCACCACCCGTTTCCTGGACCCGGTAGCAGACAGCTTCCAGCGCACATCGGTGTTCGACTATCACAACGCAGAACACACCATCGCGCTGTTCGATTCGAACGGAGGCATTTTTTATGCCGTCGACCAGGTCAGCGCCCACCACCTGGAAAACCTGACCAGCCTCGGTTCATCGGACTATTCCACAGGCGATGCCCTGGTGCTCTCCCGACTGCTCGACCGTTCCGACGAATACACATTTTCCGACGACATCGTCCGGCCGTACGTCATCGAGCCCGGCACACCGTCTGTCCTGAAGTTCACTCACCACATCCAGGGCACCGGGCCGACGTTCGACCCGGTCGCTGCCAGTCGCTTCGGCTTCGAAGCCCTGAACAAGACCGGGGCCCGGCTGCTTTCCCGGCGGCCTGGCAATCTGCCGGACGGCGCTGCATCGTTTCTGGCAGTCGACTCGCCGGCTGTTCTGCCTGCTTCGGTCAAACCTGCGATGATCGGATCCGGCCTGGTGATCCGCCTGACCGAACTGACAGGAACTCCTACCACAGCCCGAATCTCTTCTGCTCCTCTGACCCTTGCCGATCCCTGGCAGGTGGAGTTTGACGAGGAAGGTGGCGTACCGCTCTCCATGGACGGGGATGGCTTCCTCGTATCTCTCGGAGCGTACGAGACTGCCACGGTGCGGTTTCAGGCCGAACCGGCGTGGGCACCGGTCGCCCTTGTGGTCGGCAAGAGCCCGGCCACCGGGACGGTAGAACTGTCCTGGACCGGAGGAGTGGCGCCGTTCACCCTGTATCGTGCCGGTGACGCCGCGTTCACTACCGGCAACGCCACCCTGGTCGATGAACAGGCGGTGACCGCCCACAGCGACCCTGCCCTCCATGACGTCCAGACTTACTACTATCTGGTGAAATGATGCGGGTCGTGGCGCTGCTGTTCCTCGCTCTGACATCTGCAGCGCTGGCGATACCGTCGGCCTTCGGTCATGGCGCTTCCAGGGGGCTGCACATCCACGTGACCCCTGACCCTGCCCTGCCCGGAGAAACATTGACCGTCACCATCGACTCCATCGAGCCGGTCTCCCATGTCACAATCGGTTGGGTTGACGCAGAACCGCTTACAGAAAAACCGGAAGAACCGACCAGGCACGTACAGGTCACGATTGAAATGCCGAAAGGGATCAGGAAGTCGATTCTGAATCTTCAGGCCGAAGCAAGGACAACTACAGGGAAGACGGTGCGAGCCTCGGCACTGATCAGGATCCGGAAGGAGTGAAAGAACCCGTAGTGTTCTTTTATTGGATCGTCCCGAAATCATGCTGCTTCTCGGTAGTAATAGTTGAGCAAGCCACCGAGTCGCTCCTGCCTGACTAACGGGCCATTTCCAGAATAATCGTTGACCGGTTGGATGAACGCCCCGCCTAGACCCTGATGCGGGCGCTCTTCGTGGTAATGGGCCATGTATTCGCGAATCAGTTCTCGCAAATGTGTCTCGCTGAGCGGGATGACACGATAGAGACATTCCTCTTTGATCGATCGGATGAAACGTTCGATGAAGGCGTTCAGATTGGGACTGCGGCGTGGCAGGCGAACAGGGTTCACACCTGCCTGCCTGAACATTTCCCGAACACAGACGGTGAAGACAGGGTCGCGATCCATGATGAGGTGGGTCTTCCCTAACAGGAATCCATCGGCCGCACAGTTCATTGGGACATCGTCCGCCGGCCCCCCGGGCGGCAGGGCTACGCTACGGCCGGAAGTACCCGGACGGAGTGACGTTTCATACGTTTCGGCACTCCATGGCGAGCCTGGCCATCAACCACGGTGTGCCGGAATCGACCGTACAGCGCATGGGCAACTGGAAGTCCCGCGTCATGGTCCAGCGCTACGCTCACCTCGCCGACGAAGAACTCCGCAAGGCTGCGGCGAAACTGGCCAATCTGGTCGACGTAGATGTCGCCAAACGGCCTAAGAAAAAGAAGAGAGCCGCGAAAGACGGCTCCAAATGAAACGAAGCTGCGTAGAGTTTGCGTAGACTTCGTCTGGAAGCTCTCATGATTGCTGCTTGGTCAGGAACGTAAGTCGAATAACAGCAATCACATAAGCTTGGTGGGCCCACCAGGACTCGAACCTGGGACCGACGGATTATGAGTCCGTTGCTCTAACCAACTGAGCTATAGGCCCGTAAGCTTCAGGAGCATTCTAG
>CALZKF010000226.1 GCA_945787955.1 uncultured Acidobacteriota bacterium
ATAAGCAGACGTTTCCGTCCTGCCATGCAGCTAATCTGCATACCCTCCTCCTGTCTAGAAAAAACTTATTGGGTGCAACAAAATAAAAACACCAGACACACAGCTAAACACACACAACCCCCAAAAAGGGTACGCAAGATTTACGGTCACCCCGGGGGGTTGTCAAGGTAGTTGGCGCTCTCCAGTGCGGTTCCGGGGACCGCAGGGGACAGATACAAACTTGATGCTAGAATCCAATATCCATCGGCATTTTCATGGATTGGCCGCTCAGAGGCGGATTGCAGAGGGGGAACAGGCTTGATTGGGCAGGTTCAGCTCCAGAAAAAGAAAGAACACATCATTTCCTATATCCGGCAGAAGGCCGGAAGGTTGGTTGTCGCCCTCTCCGGCGGCGTGGACAGCGCCGTGTTGCTTTGGCTCGCCGGGGAGGCCCTGGGCCGGGACAACGTGTTGGCGGTCACCGGAGGTTCGTATTCGGTGAGTGACGAGGACCTCAAGGATGCCGGCGCCGTGGCGAGGCATCTCGACGCCAACTGGAAAATCCTGAAAACAAATGAAATGGAGCGGCCAGGGTACCAGGCCAATCAGGGCGACCGCTGTTTCCATTGTCGCACCGAGCTGTTCAAGGTCCTGGGGGCGTATGCAGCGGAACATGGTTACGACGCCGTGGCCTACGGGGCGATCCTGGACGATACCGGGGACTTTCGACCCGGCATGAACGCCGCGGACCAGGCCGGTGTACTGGCCCCGCTCCTGGAAGGGGGCCTCACAAAGAATGATGTCCGGGCGCTGGCGGCCCTGGCTGGACTGCCGGTGCAGGACAAGCCGGCCGCCGCATGCCTGTCCTCCCGGATCCCCGTCGGGTCCCGTGTTACCCTCGAGCGGCTGGCTCAGGTTGGCCAGGCCGAGAAAATGCTCCGAAAATTGGGCTTTGTTCAGTTTCGTGTGCGCCACCATGACGATATCGCCCGGTTGGAACTGGACCCGGACGGCAACAGCCTGATCCAGGACCCGGAGGTCCGCCGCCAGGCGGTGCAGGCAGTGAAGGAGGCCGGTTTCCGGTTCGTGGCAGTGGATCTTGAGGGCTACCGCACCGGCAGCCTGAACCCGGAACCGCAGGAGCCGGGCGAGCGGCTTTACCGGATCGGACCAGCCTCGGGCAGCGGCCAGTAACGGAAGAACACCCGCCCCTGCACTGCTTCCCGGGGAATAGGGCCGAACTGCCGACTGTCCACACTGTGGTCCGGATTATCCCCCAGAACGTGAAAAAAACCGACCGGCGGCCTGCCGGGGGAGACCCGCTTCACCATACGGATTTCTCCGGGACCGTCCAGGAGAATCAGCTCCCCGGGGGCCGGCGGTCGGCTCCGATAGGTCCACAGGTCGACCAGCACCCGGTCCCCGGGGCTGAGGGTCGGCGTCATGGAATCGCCGTCCACGATCCAGGGGATCGTGACGTACCGGGTGCAAAGGGCGATCACAACCAGGACGACGGTCAGGGTCGCCGCCAGTACGAGGATCAGGTTCCGTTCCCGAAAGGTTTTCACTCCGGCGTTTTTTCAGGATCCAGCCAATCTCTCAACCCCTCTCCGGCCAGGTTGGAGGCCAGGACGGTGAGGAACAGGGCCAGGCCCGGGAACAGGGCGAGCCACCAGGCCTTGTCGACATGGTGCCTGGCCTCGGTGAGAAGACCGCCCCAAGAAGGCGTCGGCGGTTGTATCCCAAGTCCTATGAAGGAGATAGCTGCTTCAAGCGTAATGGCCCCCGCCACAGTGAAAGCGGCGGTCACCAGAACCGGGGTCAGAGCTGCAGGGAGCAGATGGCGGAATACGATCCGCAGGTGCCCGGCCCCGCTGGCCCGGGCGGCAGCCACCAGGTCCGAGCCGACAAGATGAAGAAACTCCCCCCTGAGGTAGCGGGCGATGGGGATCCACGCGGTCAGGGCGATTACCGCCGCCAGTTGGACGATGTCCGGGAAGGATCGCAACCAGCCCGGGCCGGCGGCAAGAAGGGCCAGGAGCAGGAGCAGCGCGGGAAAACAGAGTACGGCCTCCATTAGCCTTGAGATTATGCCGTCCGCAACGCCGCCCATATAGCCGGCGGCGGCGCCAAGGGGAATCCCGGCCAGCAATGCCAGTAGGGCGGAGAGCAGTCCGACCGCCAGAGAGACCCGGGTGCCGTGGATCACCCGTGAGGCCAGGTCCCTTCCCAGGCCGTCCGTCCCCAGCCAGTGTTGTGAAGAGGGAGGCTTCAGAACCTGCCGGAGGTCGATCCCGGAAGGATCGGCGGTAACCCAGGGTGCCGCCAAGCCTGCCGCAGAGATAACGGCCAGTAGCAATAACCCCGCAACAAGCGGCCGGGGCAGCCGGCCCCGACTAGCCACGGCGCACCCGGGGATCCAGCACCAGGTAACCGAGATCGGCCAGCAGGATACCGGCCAGGGTTGCTGTCCCGGACAGCAACGTCAACGCCATGATCACCGGGATATCCCTCTGGAACACGGCGTTGACAAACAGGCGGCCCAGGCCGGGGATGGCGAAAATCTCTTCGACGATCACCGATCCGCCCACAAGGGCCGGCAGGATGAACCCTGCCAGGGTCAGCATCGGCACCGCCGCCTGTCGGAAACCGTGGCGGACCACCACCGACCACTCGGACAAACCCCGGGCCCGGGCAGCCCGCTTGACCTCGGCCTGGGCGCCCTCCAGCAGGTTCGCGCGGACAAACCGCGACAGGTACGCAAGACCGCCATACCCCAGGCAGGCGACAGGAAGCACCAGGTGAGCCGCCCGGTCGGCCATGCGCAGCCACCAGGAGAGTTGCTGTGCGTCCGGGCCGGCGATGCCGTACAGCGGCAGCCAGCCCAGGCGGACTGCGAACAGGATCTGGAGCAGAAGTCCGGCCCAGAACACCGGGATGGCATACAGGCCGTAGGTTGAAGCTCCGGCCCACCGATCCAGTGCCGATCCGGGGCGCCATGCTGCAAGGGCGCCGAGGGGAACCGCCAGGCTGATCATGAACACCAGGGCGAACAGGTTCAGGCCGAAAGTGATCGGGAGTCGTTGGAGAATCTTGTCCCGGACCGGGGTGCGGTCATTGAAAGAGCGCCCCAGGTCGCCCCGCGCCAGATCGCCGAACCATAAAATGAATTGTCGGTGGAGCGGCTCATCCAGATGGTAGAGATCACGGATCGCCTGCTCCCGTTGCGGTGAGATCCGGTGGAATGATTCTCCGTCGCCGGAACCGGACAACGGGTCTCCGGGGGCCATGTGGGCCAGGAGGAAAACCACCACCAGGACCAGGAGGAGTGTTATTGCGGCCTGGCCGATGCGCCGCACCGTAAGCCGCAACAGGGATTGGCCTGCCGTTAGCATCGCCGCTCAGCGGCGGTCGCCGGCCCGTCTCCAGGTCCGGGGGCCGGGCCAATGCCGCCACAGGTCCAGAGGGGACGGTTCGATGCCGGTGATGTCAGGCTGGTGCAGGACCGGACTGGCGAAGTGGAAGACGCACCCCAAGGGCTCCAGCTCGAACAGCCTCTGCTGCAACCGATGGTAGATCGCCAGCCGTTCAGCCCGGTCGAACGTCTCTCGTCCCTGTTCCAGGAGCCGATCCACCTCCGAGTCGTTCAGCCCGAAAAAGTTGAATCCTTCTTCACGGGCCGACGAATGGTAAAGCTCGAACTGGTCCGGCGCGGGGGAAGAGAATGAAAGGGTCGCCATGACGGCGTGGAAGTTCCCCGCTTTGCGCTTTTCGAGAAACGCCTTCCACTCCAGGCTTTCGATCTCCATCTCGATCCCGATGACGGCCCATGACTGTTGCATCCAGGCAGCCATCCTGGGGGCGATCTCCTGGCTGCCTCTGGGGTAGAGCAGTGTGAACCGGAACGGTCTGCCGTGCCGATCCAGGACGCCGTCACCGTCCTGGTCCTTCCAGCCGGCCCCGGCCAGGAACGCCGCGGCCCGGTCCGGGTCGTACGGCCTGGGCGAGAGGGCAGGATCGGCCCAGGCGGTGTCCGGGTGGAAGGTGGTGGTCCCGGGCCGGGCCAGGCCGTAAAGTACGGAGTCGATAAACGTCTGCCGGTCGAGAGCCAGCATCATCGCCTGGCGTGTCGCCGCATCGGTGAACGGGCCGGCCGGGTCCTGGTTCCACGCCAGGTACCAGACGTTGAGCATGGAAAAGGTGAACCGCTTGAGGTCGGCCGCCGAGTCCGACTGCAGCGATTCCCGCCAGATCGGTGCCGTCACCGACAACAGGTCGACGTCGCCGGTAAGCAGGGCCTGGTACGAGGTGCGTTCATCGGGGATGATCCGGAACTCGATACGGTCCAGACCGGGCCGGCCGTCCCAGTAATCATCATTCGCTTCGAGCACTACCGCCTGCCCCGGTGTGTAGCTGACGAAACGGAACGGGCCGCAACCGATCGGGTGGGAGGCAAACTCCGAGGTCAGGAGAGGCTCTTCGAGGGTGATGCGGTGCGCCGGCAGGATCGGGATCGTCCAGCCCTCGAGAAAATCCGGATTCGGCTTGTCGTACACCGCCACCACCGTAGCCGGATCCGGTGCGGTGAGGGAAACCAGCCGCTCGAACTGCGCCATGTAGCTCCGGTCTTCGGTGGATGGATCCCGGGTCTTGGCGATGGTCAGCAGGACGTCGTCGGATGTGAACGGCTCTCCGTCGTGCCATCTGACGCCGGCCCGCAGGTGGAATGTCACCGTAAGTCCATCAGGATCGATATCCCAGGATTCGGCCAATCTGGGGACGATCCGGAGTTTGCTGTCGTACTGCACCAGGCCGTCGGTAATCTGTGTTCCGATCACCTTGCTGTACCGGTCGTTCTTGCCGACCGGTGACAGTGTCAGAGGGTCGGTAGGCAGAACCACCCGTATCTCCTGCGAAGTCGCCGGACCGGTGCCGGGAGCGCCGCAGGCGGCCAGGAGGAACAGTACGGCCGTGAGCAGGGCGAGCAGGCGGAGCACGCGAGTCATCATGGGTGGAAGTCTACTGTGCGGGAGATGCGGGGTCTAGCGCCGAAGATGTCGGTT
>CALZKF010000227.1 GCA_945787955.1 uncultured Acidobacteriota bacterium
TGATCGCCGCGGTCAACGTGGTCTTACCGTGATCCACGTGACCGATAGTGCCGATATTCACATGCGGCTTCGAACGATCAAATTTCTCCTTGGCCATCGATTCAACTCCTATAACTACGCCGTGCGCTTTCCTAGCGCCGAATCGTTCCAGTTACCCGGGCCAACACCTCTTCGGTGATCGCCTTGGGGACCTCTTTATAATGGTTAAAGAACATCGTGTAATTTCCTCGTCCCTGTGTCAGCGACCGCAGGTCCGTTGCGTAACCAAAAAGCTCTGCCATCGGCACCAGGACAGTCACGACCTGGAGCCCCGGTCTAGCATCCATGTTCTGGACTCGACCCCGCCTCGAGTTGAGGTCGCCCATGACCTCCCCGAGGTAATCGTCCGGCAGGACGACCTCCACCCTCATCACCGGTTCGAGGAGCCGCAGGCCGGCCTTCTCGCAGGCGCTCTTGAACGCCATGGAACCGGCGATCTTGAATGCCATCTCCGACGAATCAACCTCGTGATATGAGCCATCCACGAGCCTCACCCCGATGTCACGGAGGGCGTAGCCGGCAAGGATACCACCTTCCAGCGCCTCTTCAACCCCTGCCTGCACCGCAGGCAGGTATTCCTTCGGTATTGCGCCTCCGATAATGGCATTTTCGAACTTCAGGCTATCCCCGCAGTCGGCCCGGAACACCGTCAATTTGACGTGCCCATACTGCCCTCGGCCTCCCGTTTGCCGGACGTAGCGGCATTCCCCCTGAGCCTCGCCTGCCACCGTTTCGCGGTAGGCCACCTGGGGTTTGCCGACGCTGGCCGCCACCGAATACTCCCGCAGGAGGCGATCGATGATGACCTCGAGGTGCAACTCACCCATGCCGGCGATCAGGGTCTGGCCGGTGTCCGGATCGGTATTAACCCGGAATGTCGGGTCTTCCTGCATCAACTTGGCCAAACCCAGACCAAGTTTTTCCTGGTCGGCCTTGGTTTTCGGCTCGATGGCCAGCCGGATCACCGGTTCGGGGAAGTCCATGGACTCGAAAACGATCGGCTCCCTGCGCTGGCAGATGGTGTCCCCGGTGGTTACGTTTCGAAGGCCAACGGCGGCGCAGATATCGCCGGAAAAGACCTTTTTGACTTCCTCACGCTTGTTGGCGTGCATTTTCAGAATGCGGCCGATCCGCTCGTGAGTGTTGCGGTTGGCGTTGAGCACCGTGTCTCCCGATGCGAGGGTGCCTGAATAAACCCGCAGGAAGCTCAGATGTCCGACGTACGGGTCAGCCATGAGCTTGAAAACGAGCGCAGAAAAAGGGCCGGAATCATCAGGTTTTCTGTCGATGATGCGGTCTTTGTCAGGATCGTGTCCGGTCATGGCCGGCACATCCATCGGCGAGGGCAGGTAGTCGACCACACCGTCCAGGAGAGGTCGGATACCCTTGTTGCGGAAGGCGGTGCCGCACAGAACCGGGGTGAACCGGAGCTGACATGTGCCCCGCCTCAGGGCCGAACGGATCTCATCCTCGCTCAACGGGGTACCGTTGACGAACTTCTCCAGGAGGACATCGTCGACTTCGCAAGCCGCCTCCACCATCACTTCGTGTGCTGCCAGGGCGTTTTCGCAGAGTTCAACCGGAATTTCCACTTCCCGGTGGCTCGTGCCGATGGCGTCGTCGTCCCAGACCAGCCCTTTCATGCGGACGAGGTCGATCACGCCACGGAAGGTCTCGGCAGCTCCGATCGGCATCTGCACCGGGACCGGGCGAGCCGCCAGGCGGGTTTCGATCATGCCGCAGACACGGTCGAAATCGGCTCCGGTGCGATCCATTTTGTTGACGAAGGCGATCCGGGGAACGGAATATTTGTCAGCCTGGCGCCAGACCGTTTCCGACTGGGGCTCTACACCGCCCACAGCGCAAAACACCGCAACCGCGCCGTCCAAAACGCGGAGCGAACGTTCCACCTCTGCGGTGAAATCAACGTGTCCCGGTGTGTCGATGATATTGATGCGATGGCTGTTCCAGTCGCAGGTAGTGGCTGCCGACGTGATGGTGATCCCCCGCTCCTGCTCCTGGACCATCCAGTCCATGGTGGCGGTTCCGTCGTGGACCTCTCCGACCTTGTAGTTGATCCCCGTGTAATAGAGGATCCGCTCGGTGGTCGTGGTCTTACCTGCATCGATGTGCGCCATGATGCCGATATTCCGGATCCTATCCAGCGGAGTATTCCGTGTCACGTCAAAGAACCACGCGCCCCTGTGCGGTCACAGGTCGCAAACATGCCGCCTTAGCGGCGCCCTTACGGGCCCGAATTCATCGCTACAGTCTATCTACCAGCGGTAATGGGCGAACGCCTTGTTCGCCTCCGCCATGCGGTGCGTATCGTCTTTTTTCTTGAAGGCGCCTCCGCGCAGTGCGGCGGCGTCCAGGATCTCGTTGGCCAGGCGCTCCCTCATGGAACGTTCGGACCTGGACCGGGAGTAGTTGATCAGCCAACGGATCGCCAGTGCGTTGCGACGGTTCGGTTGCACTTCAATCGGAACCTGGTAGTTCGAGCCGCCCACACGTCGGGATTTTACTTCCAGCATCGGCTTGACGTTGTCCACCGCCTTGCGGAACACCTTCAGCGGATCATCGTTGGCCCGTTCCTTGACCAGATCCATGGCGTTATAGAAAATGGATTGGGCGGTGGATTTTTTACCGCCCATCATCATGTTATTGATGAAACGGGTCACCAGTGCCGACTGGAAAACCGGGTCCGGCAGAGGATCCCGCTTGGGAATCTGAGCGCGTCTGGGCATCGAATCTTCTCCCTCGGTCCCTAAGCTTTGGGCCGCTTGGCGCCATATTTGGAGCGGCTCTGTTTCCGGCCCTCAACACCGACGGCATCCAGGGTTCCCCGTACGACGTGGTAGCGGACGCCAGGCAGGTCCTTCACACGACCGCCGCGGATCATCACGATGGAGTGCTCCTGCAGGTTATGTCCGACGCCGGGGATGTAGGTAGTGACCTCGATCCCGTTGGTCAAGCGTACACGGGCGACCTTCCGAAGAGCCGAATTCGGCTTTTTCGGGGTGGATGTGTACACACGGACACAGACGCCCCGGCGCTGGGGGCAGGCGTTCAACGCGGGACTCTTGGTCCGCACCTTGATCTGTTTTCGGCCCTTTCGGACCAACTGGCTAATGGTAGGCACGCCCCGGCTCCTGGCAAAAACCACCCCGCTGCGATTGTTTGATACCCTCGCCGCAGGGGAAGAATAAGTTATTTTCTAGGGCAAAAACCTCGTGATATTAGCAGACCCGCCGCAGCAGGTCAAGGTCAGGAATCTCCTTCCGCAGCCGCCGCCGCAGCTGCAGCGCGGAGCATCTCGGTGAAGCGATCGGTATCCATTTCGACCTCGGGTTCCACGACCGCTTCTTCCCGCTCTTCCGTCTCCAGAGGCGGTCCGTCTCCGGGGATCCGAATCGAGCGGTAGGTTTCCATTCCGGTTCCGGCCGGGATCAGCCGCCCCATGATGACGTTCTCCTTGAGCCCTCGCAGGTAATCGACTTTGCCGGATATGGAAGCTTCGGTCAGGACCCGGGTGGTTTCCTGGAAACTGGCCGCCGAAATGAACGACTCGGTGGACAGCGAAGCCTTGGTAATCCCCAGGAGGAGCGGACGGCCGCGGGCGGGAGCGCCGCCTGATGCCAGGACCCGCTCGTTCTCTTCGACGAACTTGAACTTGTCCACCTGCTCGTCCACGATGAACTCGGTATCGCCTGGATCCTCGACTTTGATCCAGCGCATCATCTGCCTCACGATGGTCTCGATGTGCTTGTCGTTGATGTTTACACCCTGCAGGCGATAGACCTCCTGGATCCCGTCCAGCAGGTACTTCTGAAGTTCTCTTTCACCCAGAATCTCAAGTATCTTGTGCGGGTCCTTCGGCCCGTCGGTGAAGGCGTCGCCGGCACGGACCAACTCCCCTTCCTGCACGTTGACATGCATGCCCTTGGGGATGCTGTACTCCCGCTCCTCGCCGTCTTCGGTGCGAACCAGAACCTTCCGGGAACCTTTGACGATTTCACCGTAATGCACGGTACCGTCAACCTCGGCCATAACCGCGGGATCCTTGGGGTGCCTCGCCTCGAAAAGGTCTACGACCCGCGGAAGACCGCCGGTGATGTCCTTGGTCTTGGTCGTTGCCCGGGGAATCTTGGACAAAACTTCGCCCTGGGTTACCTTGGCGCCGTGCTGCACCATGACCGTGGCATGCACCGGCATGAGAATCTTGCGAATCTCCTTGCCCTTGCCGTCCACCACGAGTAGATGGGGGTGACGTTTCTCATCCTGAGACTGGATGATGACCTGGTGGGAGATCCCGGTGACCTCGTCCACCTCTTCCTTCATGGTGACGCCTTCCTCGATGTCCGAGAACATCAACTTGCCGGCCTTGTCGGTGAGGATGACGTAGTTGTACGGGTCCCATTCGGCAAGCCGATCTCCGCGTATGACCTGCTGGCCGTCCGCAACGTCGAGGATGGCACCGTATACGACGTTATAGCGCTCCCGTTCACGGCCCGCCCGGTCCTTGATCACTACGGAGCCTGAGCGGTTGATCGCCACCATCTTGCCGTCTTTTCTCTCGACCACCTGGAGATTCTGGAAGTGCACGGTCCCCGGGTTGCTGGCCTCAATACTGCTCTGTTCGTCGATGCGCGCCGTTCCGCCGATATGGAAGGTCCGCATGGTCAGCTGGGTGCCGGGCTCACCGATGGACTGGGCAGCGATGACACCCACCGCCTCACCCATCTCCACCGCGTAGCCGGAAGACAGGTTCCGTCCGTAACACCGTACGCACACGCCGCGCTTGCATTCACAGGTAAGCACCGACCGGATCCTGACCGACTCGATACCGGCGTCCTGCACCTCACGGGCCAGGTCCTCGTCGATCTGCTCGTTCCGGGGAACGATGATGTCCTTGGTCATCGGATCCTTGACGTCTTCCAGGGCGACCCGGCCGACGATGCGGTCGCGCAGTTC
>CALZKF010000228.1 GCA_945787955.1 uncultured Acidobacteriota bacterium
GCTCGGCCACAACAGCTTCGCAGACATATGAATTTCCGAAAACCGGCAGATTGAAACCTGAGGGTGCGACTTTCAAGAAAGCGAGCTTCAGGTACAGTTCGTAGGTATTTCGGTTGCGAAAGACGAACACCTTGTCGTTGCGTGTCGCGTCATGAAACCGGCTGCCCTTCAGTCTTCGGTCGATTTCGGCGGCAAGGAGGACAGCCTGCTCCCCGGCCAGAGCGTCGTGAACCACCGTCACCGTTCCGATTCGTGCACTATGGGAGAACAGGATCCGTGGGAAAGCCAACAGGGTGACTTGAACGCCGAAAAGCAGCAGTACGGTAACGGCCGGCCACAGCAACAGCCTGGCGCACCTGCTCAGGAATGTTCTTTTGGTTTTCATCTCAAAAGACTGATACGATTTGTGGCCGGTTTTGTTTAGTGGATGATTCTGATGAAGTAGTCCTCATCCGGGAGAGGTATCATGGTGTCGTTAATTTCCGGAGCAGACAACGGGGGTTCGTGACGTGTACATCCCGGATATAGAGCTTTACCAGCCGGATGCTCTCGAGGAAGCCGCCGCCCTGTTGGCACGTCTGACTCCGGATGCCCGCCTGCTGGCAGGAGGCACCGACCTTCTGGTGGATCTGAAGACAGGGAGGGTTGCCGCCCGCCACCTCATTTCCCTCAATCGGATCAAGGAGCTGCGCGGCATCCTGGAGACCCCCGAGAGCCTGCACATCGGCGCCTTGACCACCGTGGCCGAGCTGGGGCGCTCCGCTCCGGTCCGGGAGAGGTATGCGCCGATTCTCGACGCCGCCCTGCAGATGGCCGCCAGTCAGGTCCGCAACCTGGCCACCGTCGGCGGCAACATAACCTCCGCGGTGCCATGCGCCGATCTCCCGCCGATCCTGACCGCCATGAATGCGACCGTCATTTTGTTGTCACCGGGTGGAGAACGAGAGGTGCCTTTGGAATCTTTCTTCACCGGACCGCGCACCACCGTCCGTCGCGGCGACGAAATCCTGACCGCCATCCACGTGCCGGAGTTGCCGTCACGATTCGGTGCCGCGTATGCACGCTTCGCCCAGCGGGACGGCAACGCCATCGCCGTGGCCGGCGTGGCGGCCTCCCTTTTGCTGGCGGTAGACGGCACCGTGACGGAAGCCAGGGTGGTGTTGAACGCCGTGGCGCCGGTCCCGAAGCTTGCCCTGAAGGCGGGTGAGGCCTTGATCGGCCGGCTTCCGGAGGAGGAAACCTTCAAGGCCGCGGCACTCACGGCACGGGATGCCGCCGAACCGATCACTGACGTGCGGGGGTCCGCCGATTTTCGTCGAAATCTCGTGGAGGTGCTGACCCGGCGGGCTCTCCGGGCCGCCATGGACCGCGCAAAGGAGACGCGAGCGTGAACACCGCCCTGACTCTCAACGTGAACGGCAACGGTTACACGGTCGCGGTGAACCCCGGCGACACACTGCTCGACGTGCTCCGGAACTCCCTGAAATTGACCGGAACCAAGAAGGGTTGCAATGTGGGCGACTGCGGAGCCTGTACCGTGCTGGTAGACGGCCAGCCGATGAACAGTTGCCTGCTGCTGGCCGCTGAAATGACGGACAAGGCGATCACCACGGTGGAAGGTTTGGCAATCAACGGTGCTCCGACCCCGCTGCAGAAATCGTTCGTCCACGAAGGCGGCATACAGTGCGGTTACTGCACGCCGGGTATGGTTACGACCGCTACCGCGTTGCTTGAAAACAACCCGGATCCGACCGACGAAGAGATCAAGGAGGCGCTGGCCGGAAACATGTGCCGCTGCACCGGGTACACCGGGATTCTGCGGGCCGTGAAGAACTGCGGCCGGCACGCTGATTGCGCTTGCGAAGAAACGAGGGCGGGGCGGCGCTCTGCCGGGAAGAAACATCACACCGTTGGGGTCTCCGTCCCGCGTGTCGACGCCCACGACAAAGTGACCGGACGGACCGTTTATACCGCCGACATCTCCCTCCCGAACATGGCTCACGGAAAGATCCTCGGTTCCCCGATAGCCCATGGCCGCATCAAGCGGATCGACACCTCCAGGGCCGAGGCGCTGGACGGAGTCCTGGCGGTTCTCACCGGCGCCGACGTACCCGATACGAAGTACGGGGTTTCTCCTGCACGCTACGACGAATACGTGTTGGCCAAAGACACCGTCCGGTACGTCGGTGACGAGGTGGCCGCCGTGGCGGCAGTGGACGAGCGAACGGCGGAAAGGGCGGTCGCCCTCATCGAAGTGGAGTACGAGGAACTGCCCGCCGTGTTCAACCCGCATGACGCCATGGCCGAAGGCGCTCCCCAGCTTCATGAGAGATACAAAAACAACATCAACACCGTCGTGGACCACAAGTTCGGTGATACCGGGAAAGCGTTCGCGGAATCCCACCATATACGGGAAGAGACTTTCGTCGGGAACCACATCTACCAGTGCCCGATGGAACCGCATGCTTCCATCGCCACCTGGGACCCGGACGGCACCCTGGTCCTGTACACCTCTACGCAGGTCCCGCCTTACGTGCAGTACATGATGGCCCATGTGCTGCACATCCCTCTCGGCAAGGTCCGCGTAATCCGCCCCGCGGTAGGAGGCGGCTTCGGCGGCAAGGCCGAGACCACTCCCCTGGAGCTGTGTTCCGCACTGCTCAGCAGGGCGACGGGCAGGCCGGTGAAGATGGTTTATTCCCGCGAGGAGATGTTCCGTCACGGCCGTGGCCGTCACAAGCAGCACATGAAGTTCAAGCTCGGCGTCGACAAAAGCGGCAGGATCAAGGCATTCACCAGCGAGATCCGGTTGGACGGCGGAGCCTACACTTCCTTCGGCGTCGCCACGGCCTATTACGCCGGCAGCATGATGCCGACCCTTTACCACATCCCGAACTACGATTACAAAGGGTTCCGGATCATGACCAACAAGCCGGCCTGCGGCGCCATGCGGGGTCACGGGGTGCCTCAGCCCCGTTTCGCCTTCGAGTGTCTTCTGAATATGATGGCCGAAGACCTGGGCATCGACCCGATGGAAATCAGGAACCGCAACGCCATGACGCCGAATACCCGGACCGTCAACGACATGGACATCGGAAGCTGCGAGTTTGCCGCCACCCTGGCACAAGCCGGTCTCAAGAGCGGATGGATCGAAAAGTACGGCAAGTTGCCGCGGGGCAAGGGCATAGGCGTCGGCTGCGGAGGGTTCGTGTCCGGTGCCGGTTATTGCATTTTCCGTGGGCAGGTGCAACTCTCCCACGAGAAGCCGCGGGAACCGTTCCAGAAGAAGTCGATCTTCCCCCACGCCAATGCGGTCGTGAAAGTCACCGAGGACGGTATGGCCGCGGTGCTCATGATCGGTGCGGCCGATATCGGTCAGGGCAGCGATACGGTTCTCACCCAGATGTGCGCCGAGTCCATGGGTATCCCCGTTTCTCGCATGCGCATCCGGAGTGAGGACAGCGACATCTCCCCGCTGGATCTGGGCGCCTACTCCTCGCGGGTCACCTTGATGGGCGGACACGCGGTATCCCGGGCCGGAACCGCGGTAGTGGACAAGATGCGGCCCTACGCCGCAACGATGCTCGACTGTGACGAGTCCGACGTCCAGGTCGGGGACTCGAAGATGTTCGCGAAAGGCGACCTGTCGCGGAGCGTGGCCTGGGAAGAAGTGGCCCGCAAGTACTTCAACGACAACGGTCCGCTGGTCGGTACCGGCAGCTACAAGCCGCCGGACGGCCTCGGCGGCGACTACAAGGGTGCCACCGTCGGCACCAGCCCGGCGTTCTCGTTCGGAACCTCCGTATGCGAACTGTCGGTGGACCTGGAGACCGGTAAAGTCAAGATCGATCGGTTCACCGACTATCACGACTGCGGCACACCGATCAATCCGCAGTCGGTTCACGGCCAGGTGGAGGGCGCCATCGTCATGGGCGCCAGTGAAACGATCATGGAAGACGTGCAGTTCGACGACAAGGGCAACATCCTGAATCCGAACCTGCATGGGTACCCGATGATGACCATCAAGGACGCCCCGGAGATCTTCAGCGGCGTCGTGGATTCCTATGAGCCCCGCGGTCCTTTCGGAGCCAAGGAGATCGGAGAGGGCAGTACGCTTCCGGTGCTGGGCGCCGTCGCCCATGCCATCGCCAACGCCACCGGGGTCTGGATCAAGGACCTGCCGATTACGCCGGAGAAGATCCTCCGCGCACTACGAGACGGGAGCAACTGATGTCCGAATATTCCGTGAGTCCCTCGGGAGAACGATTCCCCCTGCCCGGCAGGAAAGAGCAGGCAGCCGAATTCCGGCGCCTGGAGCAGCTGGTCGGTGCCGCCCGTGACGAAGGGAAGGAGATCGTGGTGGTCATGGGGGTCGGCTTCGTCGGCGCCGTCATGGCAGCCATTGTGGCCGATACCACAGACGATA
Organism: uncultured Acidobacteriota bacterium; assembly: GCA_945787955.1. GTDB lineage: Bacteria > Acidobacteriota > Polarisedimenticolia > Polarisedimenticolales > Polarisedimenticolaceae > Polarisedimenticola. Next base: position 4,427 of record CALZKF010000228.1, read on the forward strand.
AAGGACGCCCAACCAAGTTCGTGATCGGGTGCCAGCGACCGAGTACTCGCAGTTACTGGAAGATCCCCCTGCTCAACCGGGGGATTTCCCCGGTGAAAGCGGAGGACCCCGAAGTCGATCCGATGATCGAACGCTGCGTGCTGGAGAAGAAGACGCTTGTCGCCACCTTCGACAGCGACTGCCTTAAATTCGCCGATTGCGTGGTGGTCGACGTGCAGTGCGATTACACCAAGCAGGATCTGGGCAACATGCGTACCGGAACCGTCGAGATGGCCGCCCTGGAAGCGACCCTGCGAACCATCGGCGAAAAAATCGAGCCGCACTGCCTGACGCTCATCGAGACCACCGTCGCTCCCGGAACGACGGAGTTCGTGGCATGGCCGATCCTGCGCAAGGCGTTCGCTAAACGCGGACTGCAGGGTACGCCGCTACTGGCCCACAGCTATGAGCGCGTCATGCCGGGCAAGGAGTATGTCGCCAGCATCCGGGACTTCTGGCGTGTCTGCAGCGGCTGCAACCCGGAAGCTCGCAGCCGGGTCGAGAAATTCCTGAATGAGGTTCTCAACACGGAGGAGTTTCCCCTCACC
>CALZKF010000229.1 GCA_945787955.1 uncultured Acidobacteriota bacterium
TACGACACCCTGAGCATGACCTCCGACCTGGCCGGGCTGTACAACAACACCGGCAGGATGGATGAAGCCGAACCGTTGAACCAGGAAGTCCTGGCGGTCCGCAAGGCGACTCTGGGGCCGGACCATCCGGAAACGCTGCGGTGCATCAACAATCTGGCGCTTGTGTTCCAGTACAAAGGTCAATACGACCGGGCCGAAGAGCTGTACCAGGAGGTTATAGAGTCCATGACCCGTGTCCTCGGCGCCGAGCACCAGGATACGCTGCTGTCGTGGAACAACCTGGTGGTTCTGAAGGTTCTCCAGGGTCACTTCGACGAAGCGGAAACGATCTGCAAGGAGATCCTGAAGCTCCAGCGGGACAAACTCGGTCCCGACCACCCGGACGTGTTGCGGTCGATCATGAACCTGGCGGTGGTGTACCAGAGACAGAGCCGCCTGGACGAAGCCGGCGCCGAACTTCTATTCGTTCTTGAGCGTTACGAAAAGATCCTGGGCGAGGACCATCCGCAAACGATGATGGCCGCCAGCAACGTCGCCATCAATTACATGTTCCAGGGCGACCTGGACGAATCCGAGCGGCGATACCGGGATCTGGTGGAGCGCTCCATACGGATTCAGGGACCCGACCACCCGGACACGCTGATCAGCATCGAGAACCTGGCCAATGTGCGCAGCCGCAAGGGCGATTACGACGAATGCGAGAAACTGGTGCGCCAAGTCCTGGAAGCCCGCACACGGGTTCTGGGGCCCGGCCACCCGGCCACCCTGCGAACCCGGGGCAACCTGTCGGTGGTGTTGTCGAACAAGGGCGACCTGGACGCCGCCCGGGTCCTGGGCGAAGAGACACTGGTGATCATGCGCGAGGCGGTAGGCGATGAGCACTTCGATGTGGCCAACGCCCTGGAGAACCTGGCCGCCCTGCGCCGGAAACAGGAAGGGTTCGAGGACGCGGCGAAGTACATGGAGGAGGCGACCTCGATACGAAAGGTGGTCTACGGCGAGGAGAGCGCCGAAGTCGCCGACTCTCTCAAGCAACTGGCGACCGAGCTGTACTACGGAGACCAGTTTGCCGAGGCTGCCGAGGTGATCCGGGAAGCGCTGAGGATCCGAAGCGATGTCCTGAATGATGACCCGGCGTCGGTCCTGACACTGCGCAATGCCATCATCGCCATGCTGCTCAAACAGGAACTGTACGCCGAGGCGGAACAGCCGGCACTGAAGATCTACGAAGATGCGGTCCGGCTCGGGGCCAGTACCTGGTCCAACAAGATGGCGGAAAAGCTGGCGACCATTTACGAAAACCTGGGCAACGAGGCCGAAGCGGCGCGGTGGAGAGTGCGGGCAGCGGAATAGAGATGCCCTTTCCGGTATGATGTCCTCCATGGAAAGCGTCAAAGCACTCATCGGAAGCGAGCGGCCGTTGCGTGAGGTCGCCCAGGCGCTGCACTTCTCGGTCCGGTCGATGTCGGCGCCGGTGGTCGGGGCGATGCACCTGACCTGCAGCGACGAGTCGGAGCATGAATGCATCGACATGTTGCAGCAGGGGTTCGTGCAGTACCTGTTGCCCTCTCTGAAGTTCGCGCGGCAATCGGCGTTCCGCCTCGCCAACCTGGGCGGGCGGTACGAGTGGAGCGCGGCGCGGCTGGCGGAGAACCATTTCGCCACCCCCCAGGCCGAGAACCGATTCAAACTGCTGCTGGTGAAGATCAACTCCCACGTCGCGTACGAGGAACAGCCCGGCAAGAAGTTCCGCCTCGGGTTGTGGCAGCGCTACGGTGTGGAGTCGGCCTGTTGCGGCGCCCTGGCCCAGTTGCTTTCGGGAGGGGTCCGGTTGCCGCATGTCGACGATCTGGCCGAGGCGTTCGATTCGGAGGGCCATGACCGCATCTCGGCGCTCAAGGATCCGGCCCGGGTAGAGCCGCTTTATGCACCGCTCTATGCCGCCATGGTTTCGTCCCGATTGCAGGCCAGGAAAGCGGTGCTGGACATCCAGGACTATGTTCCGGGATCGCCGACGTACTATGTCGTGTTGCCTTGCGTCACCGTCAACAGGGCCGAGCGGGATACCGAGATCGTGTGCGGCATGTACACCATCGACGGCCGGGAAGGCGGGACCGAGGCGGTCTACACCGGGCTGGGAGATCTTCCCGAGGGTTATGAAATCGGATGGGAGCACGGCCGGTTCCGGATAACCGACGAACACCTGGGCCTTGAGCGCAAGGGCAGGGACCACCGGGCGATGGTCCGTGAGCGGGCCGCCACGAGCCGGCTCAAGGTTCACGACGATCGCCTGGAACGGGTCCGGGCCGATGTGGCCAGGAACAAACACAAACATCACAGTCACGCCCGGGAACTGCTGCGCATCGCCCTGCCGGTGCTGGCCGAAGTGGCGCCGATCCCGGCGGTGATGCTGGCATTCGCCGACGGTGCGGTGGGAATCCACCACGCGTTCAAGATCCACCGCATCGCCGGCGAGATGAAAGACACCGACGAGGCCCGCCGGATCCTGGACGACATCGAAGCCCAGATCGACCAGCTGTCCCCGGACCGGGCCGAAGCGCTCCTGGAACTCCTCGTCTCCGATTACAAATAAACGGGGACATTGCACATTATCTTTGAATAACTATGTCTGGTGACCCGGCCGGCCAGGCTTGCTGACGGTCGACGAGCGCCAAAAATAGACGTACAGTACTACTGTACATGTTTATAAGGTGCGCTTCATGGCCAATCGAACGACTTACACCCAGGCCAGGGCCACTCTGGCCAGCCTCTGTGACCAGGTGGCGCAGACTCGCGAGCCATACGTTATTGAGCGGCGGAACGGAGAGAACGTCGCATTGATTTCCGAGGCCGAGTTGGATTCGCTGCTGGAAACCGCCCACCTGCTTCGTTCGCCGAAAAACGCCGGCCGGTTGGCCGCCGCGCTGGAGCGTGCCCTGGGGAAAAAGCCGGCCCCCTCATCCATGTCTGAGCTCCGCCGGAGCCTGGGCATTGAAGACGACTGAGGCGGTGTTCCATCCCGAGTTCCGGGACGATCTTCGATTCCGGGTCCGGACGGATCGCAAGACCGCGCTTCGAGTACTCCAGCTCGTGGAGGCTACTTTGCGGGATCCGTTCGCCGGCATCGGGAAGCCGGAACCGTTGAAGTTCTATCTTCAAGGATGCTGGTCCAGGCGGATCACCCAGGAGCACCGGCTTGTCTACCTGGTTCGGAAAGGCCGGATCGACTTCCTTCAGACGCGTTATCATTATTGATTGAAACCGCCGCCGAAGCGGTCAGTCGAGCCGTAAGAGAAGGACTGATCTGATTCGGGCTAAAACGGGGACCCCCTGCAAGGTCGGTTTCATGAAAACCCTGAGCGACGGATATCGACCGTAGCGCCGAGATCCGAGTGATCCGATTGCAGGCGGGGCCACCGGGTCCCGCCTTTCTTTTGTTTGCGCCTTCAAGGCGAAAAGGTGCCTGACCCCTTTAACGCAGCACGAGGCAGGGGACCGTTTTTGGTACAATAGTTCCGATTCCACAATCGCGTTACGGAATACCGAGGGGGCCGTTTGAGCCGGGACTCCAATAAGCCGAGCAGGAAACCTGCTGCCGGGAGTGATCTCAGCATCGATTATCGCCGCATGCTGGATGTCATGAACGACGGCGTCGTCATAGGGGACGCCGGCGGGGTTATGACCTTCGTGAACAGGCGCTTTGCCGAAATGTTCGGAGTCTCCACCGGGGAGATGATCGGTCGCAAGGTCACCGATGTACTGGACGAGACCAACCGGGAACTGTGGTTGAGTATGCGGAGCGCCAGGCAGTCGGGAAAAACCTCCAGGTATGAAATGACAATCGAGAGGGAAGACGGAACCCTCGTCGAATGTCTCATTTCCGGCGCGCCGATCATGACCGAAGATGGACATTACGCCGGATCGATCGGAATCCTGTCCGATATAACCGATCAAAAAAAAGCAAGTCGCACCCTGGAATTGCGGAACAAGGTTCTGCAGGCCCTGGTGGAGTATGACGACTTGACGTCCGGGAAGATCACCAGCCCGCCGATCGATACCACTCTGCAGTTCATTCAGGACCGCCTGGGCTATGCCGAAAGCGCCGTGGCGATACTGAACTCTCCGGGAGACCGGTTTCGCATCAAGCAGTCGTCCGGTTCACTGTTGCCGCGAGACAGTGAAGAAATTTATAACCCGGCGGATGCGACTGCCCTCTCGGAGGTGCTGCGGGAAAACCAGGCGCGTTATCGGCCCGACATCCTGGCGGAGCGCACATCGTGCAATGCTGACGAGCGGCTGGTTCGAGCCGGATTCCGGAGTGAGTACCTGGTGCCGCTTTGGGCGGAAGACCGTTGCCTGGGTGTCCTTAGTGTGGCGGGGATAAAGACAGACGGAATCAAGGAGGAGGACCGCCAGGTACTGTCACTCCTGGCGCCTCGTCTTGCGCAGGCCCTTCATCGTGTCGAACTGTTTTTATCGCTGCAGGAAAGTGAGGGAAAATACAGGCGCCTGGTGGAGGGCTCACCCGATATCATCTATTCCTATTCCGATAAAAGGGGCGGTCTCTATTACTCACCGAAGGTCGAATCAATTCTAGGCTACCCTGTCGGGCATTTGTACGACAATCCGTTCCTCTGGAATCAATCGATTCACAAGGCGGATGCGGCCGGTATAAGCGATATCATCGAACAGCTGAAGCGGGGCCGGAGCTATGAGGTCGAGTACAGGATCCGGGATGCCGGTGGCCAGTGGCGCTGGCTCCGGGACCGTTCGGTAGGCATCAATCAGAAGGGAGACGAGGCGATTGTCAGCGGTATCGCCACCGATATCACGGAACACCGCAAGCTCGAAATGGAGCTCCTGCAATCCCAGAAGATGGAAGCCGTAGGCCAGTTGGCGGGAGGCATCGCCCACGATTTCAACAATATCCTGGCGGTCATC
>CALZKF010000230.1 GCA_945787955.1 uncultured Acidobacteriota bacterium
GGCGGCAACCTTGAGCCTCAGCACCCCCAGCACCCGGTTGCAGACGGTCCTGCTGTCCGCCACCACCAGGGCGGCATCACCGTCGCCGGCGCCTGCGGCGGCTGCGGCAGCCCGGCAGCCGTCTTCACCCAGCACCTTCAGCGCCGGTGAGGCAACCTTGCCGTCGCCGTCGATCTTGATCCAGACCAGGCCACCGGCTCCGGCCGACTTGGCCCATTCGGTCCAGCGGTCCAGCACCTTGCGCGAGACACCCCCGGCTCCCGGCACGGCGATGCCGCGAACCGCTCCGTCGTCTTTTTCAAGGGCGCCGTCGAACACCCGGAAGCCGGTCCCTTCCGCCGCAGCGCCCAGGTCCTTCAGCTCCATGCCGAACCGGGTGTCCGGCCGGTCCACGCCGAAGCGGTCCATCGACTCGGCGTACGCCATCCGCGGCAACGGCAGCTGGATGGTGACGCCGATTTCACGGAACATGCCGGCGACGATCGACTCCACGACCTCGTAAACGTCTTCGGGAGTGGCGAACGACATCTCCACGTCGACCTGGGTGAATTCCGGCTGGCGGTCGGCCCGGAGATCCTCGTCCCGGAAACAGCGGGCGAACTGGTAGTACCGCTCGAACCCGGCCACCATCAATAACTGCTTGAACAGCTGGGGCGACTGGGGCAGCGCGTAGAAGCCGCCTTCCTGAATCCTGCTGGGAACCAGGTAGTCCCGCGCCCCTTCCGGTGTGGACTTGGTCAGGATCGGGGTTTCGATCTCGTTGAAGCCGAGATCGTCCATCGCCCTGCGGGTGGCGGAGGCCAGGCGGTGCCGGGTCCTGAGTACCTGCTGCAGCCGGGGCCGGCGCAGATCCAGGTAGCGGTAACGCAGCCGCAGCTCCTCGTTGCTCTCCACGTCTTCATCGATGAGGAACGGCAGTTGCCCGGCCGGGTTCAGCACCTCCAGCCGTTCCACCAGGACCTCGATGGTCCCTGTCGGATGGTTCGGGTTGGCCGATTCCCGCTGCACCACCGCACCCTTGAGGCCGACCACGAACTCGGAGCGCAGGGTCTCCGCCAGGCCGTGGGCCTCGGCGGCATGAGAGGGATCGAAGACCGCCTGCACCGTGCCGGTGTAGTCCCGGATCTCTACAAAAATCAGCTGTCCCAGGTCCCGGCGATGGTGCACCCACCCGGTCAGGACCACTTCACGCCGAACGGCGGCGTCCTGGGGGGTCAGCTCGCCGCATCGTGCGGTCCGGTGGAGAAGCTGCGTTGTCTCGCTGCTGTTCACGTCTTGACTCCAAGCCGGATGAACAATTCGTGCTCATCCACGGTTTCCTGTTGTCCGGTTTCCAGGTTCTTGAGGCCGAAGCGGCCTTCCGCCAGTTCCTGCGTGCCAACGAACAGGGCGAAAGGAGCGCCGGTCCTCCCGGCCCGTCTCATCTGGACCCCCATGGGACGGACCGCCATCGGCATGGCGACCTTCAATCCGGCGGACCGCAGCCTGCGGGCCAGGTTCACGCCGCCGTCCAGGCCTTCCTGCCCCAGGCAGACCAGCACCAGGTCGGCATCGCCGGCAACGGAGCGGTCCTGGGGCATCAGCGCGATCAGCCGCTCCATGCCGATGGCGAAGCCGAAACCGGGGACTTCCGGGCCGCCCAGGTCCCGGACAAGACCGTCGTACCGTCCTCCCCCCAGGATGGCGTTCTGGGAGCCGAGTCCGGATGCAACCACCTCGAACACGGTGCGCTGGTAATAGTCCAGTCCCCGAACCATCCGGGGATCGATGCGGTAGGCGATACCATAGCGGTCCAGTAGGGCGCGAACCTGGTCCAGGTGGGCCGCTGCCTCGTCGCCCAGGAAGGACAGGATCTCCGGCGCGTCGGCCAGGAGCGCCTGATCCGGTTCCACCTTGCAGTCGAACACGCGCAAAGGGTTGTCGGCGCTCTTGCGGCGGCAGTCCTCGCAGAGGTTGGCGCGCCTCGGCTGGAGCCAGTCCACCAGCGCAGCCCGATAGCGTACCCGGCAGTCCGGATCTCCCAGGCTGTTCAGCACCAGTTCCCTGTCGGTGATCCCCAACTCGTCCAGGAAGCGGCACAGCATTTCCATCGTTTCGGCGTCACACAGCGGATCGGCTGATCCCAGCACTTCGGCGCCGATCTGGTGGAACTGGCGCTGCCGTCCCTTCTGCGGTCTTTCGTACCGGAACATCGGCCCGATGTAGTAGTACCGGGCAGGGAATCCTTCGGCCAGGGAGCGGTGCAGGCTGTGCTGCACGAACGCCCTTACCACCGACGCGGTATTCTCCGGCCGCAGGCTGACCGACTCGTCGCCCCGCTTGAGGGTGTACATCTCCTTGTGAACGATGTCGGTGGACTCCCCGACACTGCGGGCGAAAAGCTCGGTTGCCTCCAGCACCGGGGTTCGGATCTCCTGGAAGCGATAGCGACCGAAAACGTCACGGACCCGGTTCTCCAGGTAGAGCCAGCGTCCGATCTCATCCGGAAGCAGGTCCCGGGTGCCCCTGAGGGCGGCGTATTTTGCCTTCATCCGACGGCTCTCCAGAGGGCGGCCCGAGTCCGACCGCAGGGTGGGACTTTTAGCATATAAGCCTCTGACGGGCAAACGGTTGCGCCGATCGGCGTGCTACCATTTCCCCGGAATGATGAACAGAATCTTCTTCACACTACGGGCCGTTTGCCTCGTTGTCCTGTCCGCACCGGCGGTCTTCGGACAGGGATACGGCGGAGCGACCCTGGATCCGGCGACCTTCCCCACAGTGAAACCGCAACGGAAGACCCCACCCCCTCCGGCGCTCACCCTGGAGACGGTCCTGGAACTCCCGATCCCCGGCCCCCTGGCCGGCGGTGCCATGGAAGTGCACGGCAACTCGGTGCAGGTTCCGGTGGACGGCGGTTACGTCCTGGTGGACCTGGGAGCAGGCGACGAACCGGTGGTAAGCCGGGTTGAAGCCGAACCTGGGGAGCGGCCGGACGACGAAGGGTGGATCCTGACCGGCAGAAAACAGCGCCTCCGGATTCGCACCGAGCCCGAGGGTCGGATCGTGGCCCAGAAACGAGCCTCGTCCGAGCCCTCGTTCTGGAAGAGGCACTGGCATCTCCGCACTCCGGGCAGCACTCCGGCGCCGGGTCTCCTGGTAGGCAAGTCGATCCTGTTCGGGTGCAGCGACAACCGGGTCTACGCCCTGAAAGCACGCAACGGCCACCGTTTGTGGTACCAGGACCTGGGCCACCGCATCCTGTTCCCCCTGGTGCTCTGGCATGGGCGGCTGGGAGACCGGGACCACGATCTGGTGGTGGTAGCCCCCCATCCGGGCCGGTCGATCCGGCTCCTGGACCCGTTCGACGGCAAGACCCTGGCCCGTTTTCGGTTGGGTCAGGGCGACGCTAAGGATATCGAGGACGAGTTTGCTTCCCACCCGGCGGTCCTGGCCGACGGCCGCATCGTGCTGCCGGTGCAAAAATACGAGTCAGGGGAGGCGGCCCTTGTGGTCCTCCGTCCGGTGGTTCAGAAGCGGAAAGCCGACGCTGAGCCTGACATGCCCTATAATGGGGGGGACTCTGCGACGGCGGGGTCGCGCGAACGACGTACAAAAACCCAATAATCCGGCTATTATGACACTTTTACATGGCTGGATCTGCGAGAGGGCCCAAGCGTGTCATCAAAAACCAAAGCCAAAACCGTTCGAGGACTGGACCGGACAGCTTTGCTTTCCATCTACCGCACCATGTTGCTGTCCCGCAGGATCGACGACAAGGAGATCCAGCTCAAGCGCCAGAACAAGATCTTTTTCCAGATCAACGGCGTCGGCCACGAAGCGGTAGGAGCGGCGGTCGGTGCGGTCCTGAAACCTTCGAAAGACTGGTTTTTCTTCTACTACCGGGACCGGGCCACCAGCCTGAGCCTGGGTATGACCCCATACGAGATGTTCCAGCAGGCGTTCGGCAACGCAGACGACCTGCAATCGGGCGGCCGGCAGATGCCGTCTCATTTCAGTTCCAGCCGCCTCCACATCGTCAGCACCTCCTCCCCTACCGGCACCCAGTTCCTCCAGGCGGTGGGCGCCGCCGAGGCCGGGGTCCGGGCGGGCCGCTATAAAGATGGAGCGCCGATTTCCTTCGAGAAAGACGAGATCGCCCTGGCCACCACCGGCGACGGCACCACAAGCCAGGGTGAGTTCTGGGAAGCGCTGAATTCGGCCAGCAACATGAAGCTGCCGGTGATCTTCCTGGTGGAAGACAACGGTTACGCCATTTCCACCCCGGTGGAGGTCAATACCGCCGGGGGCAGCATCAGCAAACTGGCCTCCTCCTTCCCGGACATGCTGATTCGTGAAGTGGACGGCTGCGACCCGCTGGCCTGCATCGACGCGCTGTCGGCGGCGGCAGACCATTGCCGCGGGAGGAAGGGCCCGGCCCTGGTCCACGCCCACGTCATCCGGCACTACAGCCACTCCCTGTCCGATAACGAAATCATGTACAAGACCGAACAGGAACGGGAAGCGGAGGTAAAACGGGATCCGCTGACAACGTTCCCGACCATGCTGGTCCGTGAAGGGATCGTGGACCAGGAGGTCCTGGACGCGTTGGCGACCCAGGTCGATGAAGAGATCAACGAAGCCTGCGACCGGGCGATGGAGGGACCGCGGCCGAAACCGGAATCGGCCCTGAACTACGTCTACAGCCCGGACATCGACCCGACCTCCGAGGCGTTCTCCAGCGACCCGCAGCCGAAAGGGAACCCGACCACCATGGTCGACCTCCTGAACAAGTGCATGCGGGACGAGATGCGCCGGGATCCCAGGGTCCTGATCTTCGGCCAGGACGTGGCCGACGCCTCCCGTGATGAGACCCTGTACGACGTCAAAGGCAAGGGCTGCGTGTTCAAGGTGACCTGGGGCCTGCAGAAGG
>CALZKF010000231.1 GCA_945787955.1 uncultured Acidobacteriota bacterium
ACTGTCGCTTCCGCCAGATCGGCCCTGCCACCAGGCGACTCGACCACCAGCATGGACAACTCGGCACGGGTGCCGCGTTGACGGAAACGGGAGGACAGATCCAGGGGCAGCGGCTCGCGGAACGGCCCCCCGGCCAGGTCCACACGGAAGGAAACTGCCCCGTCCAGGAGCCGTGCGGCATTGTCCCAACCTGCCGTCATTGCCAGATTGTTGATATCCACCGCAAGCGGAAGGTCCCTGCCCTCGTATCGGAACCGGCCATCCCGGACCACCAGGTCTCCTATGTTGAGATCCAGTGCAAGATCCTTCCCACCGCCCCGGGCCGGCCTCTCGAGAAAAGAGCGGTCAAACCGGATATCCGGAGCGATGACCTCGAGTTTACGGATGGAAATCCGCCCTGACGGCAGCCGCAGCAGGTCCCCTAGAGAGAATGACGCGGAAACGCTCTTGAGGCCGGCCAGGAGGGGTGGACCGGCTTCAGACGGTATCTCCAGGCGCACATCCTGGAACCGCCCGTCGAGGTGCAGGATGTCCAGGTCGGCCCGGCCGATGGTCAGTGACCCACCGGTGGCCCCTTCCACCTTACGCACCAGGCTTTCCAGCAACCGGTCGGCGATCCGGTGCCGCATCAGGTAGGTGACCGACGGAACCCCGACCAGGACGAGCAGGGCGAGGGCGAGGATCAGGCGCCGAAGCCATGTTCTCTTTCGACGTGGTATGCGACGATCCTGCTTTGCGGTATTCACGAACGGCACGGCCTTTCAGGACAGGAACAGGCGCCGGTGTGAAAAGCATGACTTACAGCGGTCCCGGGTCGGATCAGTCCAGGGTCTCGTCGTCTTCATCCTTTTTTAATGTCGGATCCTCTCGCCCGACCTCAGGCTCCTCCGACACGTCGGCATCGTCGTCGGGTTGATAGTCGAATTCGTCGTCTTCATCGTCGAGGTCGTCGAACATCCGCCTGTCGTCCAGCAGGCCCCGCTCGTCCAGATCCTGGCATTTGATGCAGAGCCGGGCCCATGGGGCGACCTCCAGCCGCTTGATCACGATTTCGGTGCCGCAGTATCCGCAGCGGCCGTAATCCCCTCCGTCAATACGGCGGAGCGCCTCCTCAACGGTCTTGAGCTGTTTGCGGTCCATTTCGCTCAGGGAGAGCATGAATTCCTTGGCGTAGGAACTGACGGCGTAGTCGATATAGTCTTCGGTACCGTCCTTGCTTGATTCCATGGAGGCGCCCTTGGACAGCGAATAGGCCTGGGTCAGGTCTCTCTGCTTGACTAGCAGCAGGTTGCGGAATTTATTCAGTTCCCGCTTGTTGAAGCGTTTCTTTTTGCGAACCTTCTTCCTGGCGACTTTCTTCTTGACCGCTTTTTTCTTCTTGGAGACCACTTTCTTCTTGGATACCGCTTTCTTCGCGACCTTTTTCTTGACCGCTTTTTTGGCAGCCGGCTTTTTCACCGCTTTCTTCGCGGCTTTTTTCCTGGTCGGTTTCTTTTTGCTCACTCTGGCCGCCATGGCGCTCCCTCCACAGGGTGTGAAACGGGTTCAGGGGCAGACCGGCCCGCCCCGGACCAAATACCCCTGAGGGCGCGATAATATAATCCCCGGCCGAACGGCAGTCAAGCAGTTCCGGAACCGCTGCCACCCTGCTCGGCCAGCACCGCCTGGGCTGCGGCAAGCCGGGCCACCGGAACCCGGTACGGGGAGCAGGATACGTAATCCAGGCCTGCGGCGTGGAAGAACGCCACCGAGGCCGGATCGCCGCCATGTTCGCCGCAAACCCCGACCTTCAGGTTCGGCCGGGCCGACCGTCCGCCCTCGACCCCCATCCTTACCAACTGGCCGACGCCGGTGACGTCGATGCTCTCGAACGGATCCACCGGCAGGATGCGGCGATCCAGGTACTCGGGGAGGAACTTACCGATGTCGTCCCGGCTGTACCCGTAGGTCATCTGGGTCAGGTCGTTGGTGCCGAACGAGAAGAACTCGGCTTCGGCTCCAACGGCCGCCGCGGTCAGGCAGGCCCTCGGGATCTCCATCATGGTGCCGATCTGGTACTTGACCTTGATGCCGGCCCTGGCGAGAACCTCCACCGCCACCTCCCGTACCCGGTCCCTCAGGGCGACATACTCTTCCACCGTTCCGATCAGAGGGATCATGATTTCGGGAAAGACACGGATACCCTTCTTCTGGGCCCGGACCGCCGCTTCCATAATCGCTCTGGCCTGCATTTCGTAGATCTCGGGGAAGGTGATCCCCAGGCGGCAACCCCGGTGCCCGAGCATCGGGTTGACTTCCGACAACTGCTCCGCCTTCTGCTTGAGTGTCTTCTGCCCTCGAAGTCCTTGCGTTGCATCGGCAGCAGTTTGGACAACGCTTTCTTCCGGCTCTTGAGGTCGTCGGCCAGGATCATCTCCCGGACCGCCTCGATCCTTTCATCGCCGAAGAACATGTGCTCGGTACGGCACAGTCCGATACCCTCGGCGCCGAACGCGCGGGCCACCGAAGAATCGTTCGGCGTATCGGCGTTGGTCCTGACGGTGAGGCTCCGGATTCTGTCGGCCCATTTCATCAACCTGGCGAACATCCGGTAGACCGGCGCCTGGGCCGGTTTCATCGATTTCTCAACCAGAACCTGCTGGATCTCCGACGGGTGGGGATGCAGATCGCCGATATAGACCTCGCCGGCGGTGCCGTCAATGGAGATCATGTCGCCCTGCTTGACGGTCCGGCCGCCGGATTTCATCCAGCCGGCTTTCTCGTTGATGACGATCGCCTCGGCGCCGACGATGCACGGTTTGCCCATACCCCGGGCGACCACGGCTGCGTGGGAGGTCATGCCGCCCCGGCTGGTCAGAATGCCCTGGGAGGCGACCATGCCGGCCAGATCCTCGGGAGAGGTCTCACGACGCACCAGGATCGCCGTCTTGCCCGCCGTGGCATAATCCCGGGCCTTTTCGGCGGAAAAAGCGACCATACCGGCGGCGGCGCCAGGGCCGGCCGGCAACCCCTTGCCGAACCGCCGTCCGGCCTTCTTCGCCCGCTCCTTGTCCTTCGGATCGAAAATCGGGGCCAGCAGCTGGGTCAACTGGTCCGGCTCGATCCGGTCCACCACCTCGTTCCGCCGGATGCGCCGCTCGTCGTAGAGATCGAACGCGATTCGGGTTGCCGCCAGCCCGGTCCGTTTCCCGGTCCGTGTCTGAAGCATGTAGAGAACACCTTTCTCGATGGTGAACTCGATATCCTGCATGTCGCGGTAGCAGCGCTCCAGCCGGCGCCTGATGTCCAGAAGCTGCTTGTAGCAATCCGGCATCGCCGCTTCCAGGGAATCGGAGCCGTCGCCTCCGGACTGCGCCTTTGAGATCGGACCGGGTGTGCGGATACCGGCCACCACGTCTTCGCCCTGGGCGTTCATGAGGTATTCGCCGTACAGCAGGTTCTCGCCGGTGGCCGGGTTGCGGGTGAAAGCAACGCCGGTGGCGCATCCTTCCCCCAGGTTGCCGAACACCATGCACTGCACATTGACCGCGGTGCCCAGTGAATCGGGGATGCCGTACTGCTGCCTGTAGATTCGGGCTCGATCATTGTCCCAGCTGCGGAACACCGCCATGATCGATCCCCAGAGCTGCTTCTCCGGATCCTGGGGGAACGGCTTGCCGCCGACCTTTTTCACAAGCGCCTTGTACTGCCCCACCAGCTTCTCGAGGTCGGCTGCGGACAGGTCGGTATCGCTGGCGACCCTGCGCTTCTTCTTCATCGCTTCCAGCAGTTCCTCGAAGCGGTGCTTGGAGATCTCGAGAACCACATCGCCGTACATCTGGATGAAACGGCGATAGGAATCGAATGCGAACCTGCGGTCGCCGGAACTGGCGGCCAACCCTTCCACCGCCTTGTCGTTCAGCCCCAGGTTCAGGATGGTGTCCATCATCCCGGGCATGGAGAACTTGGCGCCGGAGCGCACCGATACCAGCAGCGGGTCCTTGTTGTCGCCGAACCTCTTGCCCCGGACCCGTTCCAGCATCCGCATCGCCTTGCCGACTTCGGCATCCAGACCGGCCGGGAGCTTGTGTCCCAGCTCGAAGTACAGGTTGCAGGCCAGGGTGGAGATGGTGAATCCGGGGGGTACCGGGATGCCCATGCTGGTCATCTCCGCCAGGTTGGCCCCCTTCCCTCCCAGAAGGTCCTTCATATCCGTATTGCCGTCCGCTTTACCAGATGCGAATCCGTATACCAGCTTCTTCGACATGATCATCCTTATCGCGTGTTCGAATCACGCTTTGGCGGCCGGTCCGCACCGTGGGCGGCAACCGTGCTTAGATGGCGATAACTTCTGAACCCTCTTTCCGCCGAAGCTTCCAGCCCACGGCGGAGGAACCAGTCCAGGGTCCTGCCGGGCCGGCAGGCCGTTTCCATATCCGCCAGGGCCGATGGTGGGGAGTCGGCAACCCGGGACAGAAACGACAGGCTGTCGGCTTCGGGAACCCGGACCTCCATGCCCGCTTCCGGCGGACAGCCGGGGCACCGCATTCCCAGGTCCGGACTGGTCAGGCGAACCTCCCGGCCTGCAAGGCTCTCATGGCACCCGCTGCATCGGGTCAGGTCCGGCAGCATGCCGTGAACCCTCAGGGCCCAGAACTCGAAATACCGTACGGCGGCGAACGGGCCGAGGCCGTCCTGCATCCCGTCCAGGACTGCACCCAGGAGGCGGAAGAAACGCTCGTCCGGATCGTTCTCGCCGGCCATGGCCCTGGTGATCTCCGCCAGCACGGCACAGGCGGCCTGCAGGTTCGGGTCGGACTGCATCTCCGCGTAGGACTGCAGCAGGTCCAGGGAATCGATCCGTTGCAGATCCCGACCGGAGCGCTCGGTCCAGTTCAACCGGACGCGGCTCATCGGCTCAAGGGCGCCGCCGAACCGCTTGCGGCTGTTCTTGGCCGAACGCGCCACCCCGCGCACCGTACCCGCTTCCCGCGCAAACAGGGTAAGAATCAGGTCGGCTTCTCCCAGTCGGGTGCTGTCCAGCAGGAATGCTTCGTCCGTACGCAATGTCAAACAAATCACCGGAAATTCAATCGAAATATAAAGAAGGAATAATAGCAGATCGGGCCGGCCGGCTTGAGACCGTACCGGTCAGGAAAGACCTATTTCATGAAGTGTGGCCCGGTCGTTGCGCCAGTCCTTGCGGACCTTGACCCACAGCGTCAGATGCATCCGCACACCCAGGAGGGCTTCCAGCTCCAGCCGAGCCTCGGTTCCAACCTGTTTTAGCAACTCGCCCCCCTTCCCGATGACGATCGCCTTCTGGGATTCCCGTTCCACGAGGATGGTGGCGTCCACATAGAGCATGCCCTCCCGTTCCTCCCAGGATCCCACCAGCACCGCCACGGCGTGAGGGATCTCCTGCCGGGTCCGGCGCAGGATCTTCTCCCGCACGAATTCCGCCGCCAGGGTCCGTTCCGGCTGATCGGTGAGATAGTCCACGGGGAACACCGCCTCCCCCTCCGGCAGGACCTTCAGGATCTCCTGAATCAGCAGGTCGCAGCCGTCGCCCCTGAGGGCCGAAACCGGAACGGCGGCCGGGAATCCGAGCTCGTCAACCACAGCCTGCAGCAGGGGAAAGAGGCGGGTTTTCGGTTTGATGCGGTCCACCTTGTTGACCGCCACAACCTTGGGCACATCGACCTGCTGCAGCAGGGCCGCAGCCTGGCGGTCCCCGGGTCCCAGTCCCCGCTCACCGTCCACCATCAGGACCACCGCGTCCACACCCCCGAGTGTCCCTCGTGCGATCTCAACCATCGCCCGGTTCATGCGGTACTTCGGCTTGTGGAGCCCGGGCGTGTCCATGAACACGATCTGGCCCTGCCCTTCCACATTCAGGACGCCGGTTATCCGGTTCCGGGTGGTCTGGGGGACGTTGGAAACCGCCGCCACCTTCTCCCCCACCAGGCGGTTGAGCAGGGTTGATTTGCCCACATTGGTCCAGCCGATGATACCGACGGCTCCGGATTTCACGTTTCGTCCTCCCCGGTGGCCCTGCTGACCCGGACAACGTAGACCCGCCGTGGATCGGCCTCCTCGGCTTTCAGCTCGAGCCCCTGGTACAGGACGCTTTCACCCACTGCCGGTACGCGCCCCAGGCAGGCTACCACCAGCCCGCCGACGGTGTCGAAATCCCTGTTTTCGAATTCAACGTCGAACAGCTCCTCCAGTTCGCTGACGTGCACCAGTCCGTTGAACAACCAGTGCTCTCCGTCCACGCGGCGGATCTGCTCCTCCTCGGTGTCGTGTTCGTCCCGGATCTCACCGACGATCTCCTCGAATATGTCCTCGAGGGTAACCAGCCCGGCCACCCCTCCGTACTCGTCCACCACCAGCGCCATATTGCTGGTGGTCCGGAGCCGGTCCAGGACCGGCATACTGGAGTGGGTCGCACGGAGCAGTGCCGCCCGGGCGTCCCCCACGGTGGCTCCGAACGGCAGGGCCTCGATGTCGGTGCGGGGGGTCATGATCTCCCGGACTCGCGTGTCACCCAGGTCCACAATGCTGCGCATCATTCGGCCCTCGTCCGCCTCCATGATCCCTTCACGCTCACCGGCTTCGAAATAGGCTTCCACCGCTTCATCGGGAGGTTCTTCCAGTATGGCCGTATCTCCCGGCTCCGCGGCGCCGAACCGATCCAGCAACATTTGCACGGGCGCCACAACCGGCAATGTCAAAAACCGTACCGCGCGCAGCAGCGGGATCAGCCGTCGCAAGGCGGAACCGGCCTGCCGGGAGGCGATGAGCCGGGCCACCAGAATCTCCACCAGCAGAACCACCACAACCACCGACACCGCCAGGGCCGTGATCAGGTAGCGGTCCAGGCCGAGCCTGTTACCGATCAGGATCAGGATGCCGCAACTGCCAAGAAGGCAGACCTGGCGCGCAAAGTAGGCTGCCGTTCGGTGACGGGAGACCGTCGAGCCCAGTTCCGGGATAATTTGACCGTCCCCGCCGACGTCGGCATCGAGACGGTGGAGGGACACATCGCTCAGGGTGCTTCCGGCCAGAAGGGCGATGGTCAGGAGCAGGTCCAGCACCACCAGCAGCACCGCGCCGGCGACTGCCGCCAGTAAAAGCGCCGAGTCACTCTCCATGGCAATAATCCCTCACCAGTTTCCGCTGCAGGCGCATCATGCGGCCATGGTCGGTTTCGTGATCGTGGCCCAGGAGGTGGAGGTAACCGTGCACGATTAGGATCTCCAGTTCCCGCCGCAGGCTGTGCTCCATTTCGAACGCCTGGCGGGATGCGGTTTGCACCGAAATCACGATGTCGCCCAGATAGGACCGCTCACCGGGGTCATCGGGAAAGGACAACACGTCGGTCGGCTGCCGGATCGCCCGGTAGGTGGCATTGTACGACTTGATCTTGCGGTCGGAAACCAGGCAGACCGAGAACCCGGCGTCGGACAGGCCGGCCCCCTCGGCCAGACGTCGGGCGAACTCCCGAAGTTCCTGCGCAGGTACCTTCTCCCGGCGCTGCCGGTTGAGGACCAGGATCTCCATGTCAGGATTCCGGCTCCCCGGCCGTCCCGTCACCACCACCGCCGCCGGCGCTGAAATCGAACCCGGGATAATCGACGCGATGGTGGTAGATGCTCACCAGCATCCGAAGGAATGAGCTCTGGATTCGTTCCAGATCGGCGAAGGTCAGGTCGCACTCGTCCAACTGCCGGTCCAGCATGATGGCGTTGGTGACCTTGCGAATCATCTCGCGCATCCGGTTCTGGGTCGGCTCGTCCACGGTCCTGGCCGCCGCCTCGGCGGCGTCGGCCAGCATGAAGATCGCCGCTTCCCGGGTCTGGGGTTTCGGACCGGGGTAGCGGTAATCATCTTCCTTGATGGTCGCCTGGCTGTTCTCCGAACCGGTCCGGGCCTTCTCGTAGAAGTAGGTCATGAGCCGGGTGCCGTGATGCTGGGGAATGATGTCGACGATCTGTTCCGGCAGACCGGCTTCCCGGGCCATGCGGATGCCGTCCTTGACGTGGGACGCGATGATCAGGGCAGACATGGACGGCGCCAGCTTCTCGTGAGGGTTCTCTCCCCGCTGATTCTCCACGTAGTAGTCCGGCTTCACCATCTTACCGATGTCATGGTAGAACGCCGCCACCCGGCAGAACAGTGAATTGGCGCCGATCGCCTTGGCCCCTTCCTCCGCCAGCGACCCGACCACCAGGCTGTGGTTGTAGGAGCCCGGGGCCTTGACCGCCAGTTGGGACAGCAGCGGGTTGTCCAGATTCGACAGCTCCAGGAGCCGGATATCGGTCAGGACGTTGAACGCCCCCTCCAGGAGAGGCAGGGTGAAGGAGACCAGCAGGCCGGCGCCGACGGCGCCGCCGACGAACGCCAGACCGGAGCCGAATGCGACCCGGGACGCCTCTTCCGGACTGCCCGCGATCGTACTCAGCGCCAGGCTGGCCCCGGCGCCGAACAGGCCGATGATCAGACCGGCCCGGAGCAGCGCCGCCCGGTTGCGATAGGTGGTGATGGCGTAGATGGCGGCAAACTGGACCAGCAACGCCCAGACCGTATAGAAGAAGTGCCACTCGAACATCGCCCCGAACAGAACCGCGGCGAAGCTGGAGTAGGCCATGGCGATCCGGCCGTTGGCCAGGAGGGTGATCAGGACCGCCCCGGCGCTGACCGGGATCAGGAATACGTAGTCATCCACGTGGTTGAACGGCTGGGGCAGGGCGTCCACGATGTGCCGGAACACCCACATCATCCCCCGGGACAGCAACAGCACCGATATCAGCACCAGCACCATGAGGGCATGGAGCCTGCGGATACGCTTGAAGCCGCGCTGGTGGTAGGTGGCGTAGCGGAACATGAAGAACACGATCATCGCTACCATGGCCAGCAGGCCGAGCCATTCCAGCAGGCCGAATCGGGTGGCCGACGCCTTCCGAATCGCTTCCAGAATCTCCAGTGTCGCTGCGTCCACCCGCTGGCCCCGGGGAACCAGCACCGTCCCTCGGGCGACCTTCTCGCTCATCGGCAAAACCAGGTCACCGGCCGCCTCCCGGCGCTCACGGGTCATCTCCGGGTCGTGGTACAGGTTGGCGTCCACATACGAGGCCGCCAGGTCTCCCAGGACCTCCCGGTCGGCGGCGGAGTACTTCAGCGTGCGGACCACCTGGTCCCGAACCTGGGCCCTGGCCTGGTCCAGGTCGGTAATGTGGACGTAGTCTTCAAGGAGCTCTTCCCGGTTACCGGGGACATGCATGATGGTGATCGATGGTTCGTTCAGCAGGAGCGAACGGTTGCCGACCACCATACCCCGCATCACCGCCGACAGCGCCTCCGTCAGGTTCGATTCCAGTTCCTCGGAGTAGCGGTGCTTCTCCAGGACCCGTGCCACGGCCCCCTGGTACCTCTCGGGCAGGCTCCATTCGGCGGCCCCGTTTTCTTCGCCTGAATCTTGCGCTTCCCGCCCGGCACGGATAAGTTCGCCCAGATCCGAACTGACCCGCTGTTCCCGGTCCAGGTCATGGATGTAGACGTTCGGCTCCCGGGCCATCGCCTCCCGGCGCCTGTTCTCGGTGGCCTGCAGGTCCGGCACCTGGATGTCCATCCCGGCCACCAGATCCTCGGAGACGAGATCGCCGGCCTGAAACTGCATGGAGGGCCCGCCGCAATGCTGGGTTCCCAGCAGCGCCATGAGTGTGGCCACAAGGGCCAGGGACCAGCCGACATCCACGCCCAGAACACGGTCGCCCCAGCGCCGGACATGGCTGCGCATCCGGGCTGTGAAGTTCAGCTTGCGGCCGAAGGAAGATCGGGCCGATTTCTTGCCGGAACCGGTCGGTTCGGCCATCAACTATCCTCCTTGCGCTCACCCTCGCGCTTGTCGGACTCGTGACGATCGTAGGCCAGGATGATGCTCCGAACCAGCGGATGGCGCACCACATCGTTCTCGTCGAATTCGCTGATGCAGATCTCCGGGATGCCGGTCAGGATCTTGCGGGCCTCCACCAGGCCGGAAACCGTCTCAGGCGGCAGGTCGATCTGGGTAATGTCCCCGGTGACCACAGCCTTGGTTTCCATACCGATACGGGTCAGGAACATCTTCATCTGCGCCGAAGTGGAATTCTGAGCCTCGTCCAGGATCACGAAGGAGCGGTGCAGGGTCCTGCCGCGCATGAACGCCAGGGGAGCGATCTCAATGGTCCCCCGTTCCAGCAGGCGGTCGGCATGGTCATGTTCCAGCATGACGTACAGGGCGTCGTACAGCGGGCGAAGATACGGATCTACCTTGGCGGCGATGTCACCGGGAAGGAAGCCCAGGCGCTCCCCCGCCTCCACCGCCGGCCGGGCCAGAATGATGCGGTCCACCCGCTTCTGGTTCAGGAGCGAGACCGCCATCGCCACTGCAAGAAACGTCTTGCCGGTGCCGGCCGGGCCGATGGCCAGCACCAGGTCGTTGTTCAACATCCCTTGCAGGTAGGTGCGCTGGTTACGGGACTTGGGTATGATCGCCTTGCGGGTGGAAGTGCGGATCGCGCCGTCGATGAAATGATCGGCGAGGCGGACCGGGCCGGAGCGCTCCATCAGACCGATGGCGGTTCGGATCTCCTCCCGTCCCAGCGGGATGCCGCGGGCCTGGAGACTGGAGAGCTGCTCCAGCAGATCCTGGACCCGCATCTCCCTCTCGCCGGCCTCCTGACCTTCGCCCAGCAGGGTAATCTCGTTTCCCCGGGCGGAGATCCTGACGTCGAACCGTTCCTCGATAAGACGGAGGGCTTCATCAAAATGCCCAGCCACCGCCTCCAGCGCCTGACCCTCGAGGGTGATCGTTTTCATGGTCCGGATGCGCCCGGTCCGTCAGGACCGCGCATCTCCATAGTTCCTCCTGTCCTCTCTATTCCTGGAACAGAAGCTAGCATAGGAATGATCGCATTTTCCACCTAATCCCCGTTCCCGGACGCCAGGTCGATGTGCAGTTCACGAAGTTGGGCCGAATCGACCCTGGAGGGCGAACCGGTCATGAGACAGGCGGCCCGGGTGGTCTTCGGAAACGCGATGACATCCCGGATCGATTCGGAGCCGGTGAGCATGGCGCAGATCCGGTCGAAACCGAGGGCGATGCCGCCGTGGGGCGGGGCGCCGGAG
>CALZKF010000232.1:0-2868 GCA_945787955.1 uncultured Acidobacteriota bacterium
GAAGCTGTCCGGGATGGACCGCAAGCTGTATTCCATGGCGATGGAAACCCCGGCCGTAGGCAACAACCGGCGCCATGACCTGATCAACGCCTTCTGAAAACCTCTCAGGATTCCGTGGAATGATTCATCTTGTCGAACGGGACAGATCCGGGGATGCCATCACCATTCTTCGTTCCACGCTGCAAAGCCTGCGGTCAGCTCCCCAGCCCCATGCGGGCCAGAGATTCTCGCGCCGGGGCGAACCCGGGATTGCGGTCCAATGCTTCCCGGAACCTGCGAGCCGCTTTCTGATGATTATCCCGTTGCTGCTCGATGCGACCGAGGAGGTACGGGGGCCGTGGGTCCCGTGGCATCAGTCTGCTGCAGGCCATGAGGGTCTGCTCCGCCGAATCAAGATCTCCCGCCGTGGCCTGGGCCTGCCCGAGTTTCATCAGCAGCCGGGGAGAAAGATCCGGCAGTTGTTCCTGGGCGATCTCGAAACAGACGGCCGCGCGGGGGGCGTCTCCCGAACCGAACAGGAGGTCCCCTGCCAGTTCCAGGGTAATCAGGTCGCCGGCCTGTGCGTCGGCCAGTTGCCGTGCCGTCAGCAACATTTCATCCTGGCTCCCCAGAGCCCGTTCGGCGTGGAACCTTGCCGCCAGCGCCATGCCGTTCCCCGGATTGTTCGCCAGGATGTCGTTCAGCCGCTGCACCGCCTCGACCTCACGTCCGGCGTCGATGAGCAGGTGGGCGTAATCCACCCCGGCCAGGTCGTTTTGCGGGTTCCTGGAGATCAGCTCCTTGTAGATCTTCTCCGCTTCGTCGTTGCGGTGCTGCAGGAAGGCCAGCTTGGCCACGTACCCGAGCAGATCTTCCTCCTGGCTGCCTGGAGCACTACCGTCCTGGGAAACCAGCGCCAGACCGGCACGAGCCTCCTCCTCTGCGTCCTCGTGCCGCTTCAGATTGATCAGCGAAGTGATCCGGCTCATCCGGGCCTGGTGATTGCGGGGGTGGGCGCGGAGGATCTCTTCGAACACCACCAGGGCGCCTTCCAGGTCGCCGTTGAGCGCAAGCGCCTTGCCTTTCCCCAATCGACGCAGTTCCTCGATCATATCTTTCGGATCAGGCAGGGCCTGGCCGTCGCCGTCTTCCTTGTAGGCGCCACCGGACAGGTATCCCAGGCTTCTCAGAGCCTCTTCCTCCTCCGAGGTCAGCGGCCTGGCCGCCTGGACCGACTCCGACCCCGGTTCGGTGGCGCTCTTCCACTCCCCCAGCATCTCCGCCAGTTCGCCGACCCTCTCCGGATCGTTGGACGCCAGGTTCACCAGTTCGGCCGGGTCTTCCCGCAGGTCGTAAAGCTCCGGAGTCGGAGCCTCGATGTACTTGTATCGTCCGTTACGCACCATATGCAGTTCGGCCCAGCCGAACTCCAGGCGCCCCATCAAGGTCTCGGCGTGAGCAGGACCGGAATCGGCATCTTCATCGCCCTTGAGCCGCCTGACCTGGGAGACCCCTTCGGTTCCCGGTAAAGGCTGAAGGCCGAGCAGATCCAGGATGGTCGGCTGGATGTCAACCAGTTCCACAGTCCCTTCGAGACGTGATCGATCCGGCAGCAGGCCGGGAGCGAGGAAAAACATCGGAACACGCACCGCGCTCTCGTAAAGGAAGATGCCGTGGGTCAGCTCACCATGTTCCCCGAGGCTCTCGCCGTGATCCCCGGTCAAGACCAGGACCGATCGTTCCAGCAGGTCCAGTTCTTCCAGCTTCGCAACGAGCGCGCCGATTTCCGAATCCAGGTAGCTGATCTCCCGATCGTAACCCTCTCCCTGGAGCTCCCTGTCCTCCGGCGGCGCATACGGCTCGTGAGGGTCGTAGTAATGCACCCAGAGGAAAAACCGCCCGTCGCTGTTCTCCTCCAGCCATGGAAATACCTTCTCGTTGGTCTCCGCTGCGGTCCGTTCCGCGGAAAAAAGCTGGTCCCGGCCGCCCTCGAACCGGTTTACCGGAACGTCGCCGAACGTGTCGAAACCCTGTTCCACTCCGAACCCGCGATTCAGCACGTACGCGGAGACGAACGCTCCGGTAACGAACCCTTCATCCCGCAACCGGTTAGCCAGGGTCGCGGTCCCTTCAGGCAAGCGGTAGATTCCGTTGTGGTGGACACCGTGGGAAGCCGGGTACTTCCCGGTCATGATCGAACTGTGAGCCGGGAGGGTCAAGGGGACCTGGCTGATCCCTTCCTCCACCACCACGCCGAGGCTGCCGAGTCTGTCCAGGCTGGGCGTCGGCACCGCGGTGCCGCCATAGAGGCCGAGCCTGTCGGCCCTGGTCGTGTCCACCGTGATGAGGATGACCGAACGCTCCTCCGGAGGGACGGTTGCTCCGCACCCGACCATCAAGAACCCAGACAGCAGGAGTCCGACTATCTTGAATCGCTGCGACACTGCGGTCACTCCTTCACCCACCGCTTCCTTCAGGTTCCACCAGCCAGCGGGCGCCATGGCGGAACAGCCATCCCGGTTCCCCGTCGCATAATCCGTCCGCTGCTGTTTCCAGCGCCGCCGCCAGGGACGGAGCAGGCTCGGCGCCGGCCTTCCGGACCAGGTCCGGTGGAAGTTCCGACACAAGAATCAAACGGCATTCGGCCAGTTTCCGCCTCCAGGCCAGAGCGGTCTGACCATATACACGGTAATCCACCAAAAGGGAAGCGACCAGTTCCGCTTCCGACCCCGCCAGGATGCCCTGTCGAAATTCCTCATCACCCAACCCTTCAGGGCAGGCTGCCGCCAGAATCACCGTGCCTCCCGCCCTGACTGCCGGAAATGCGGCCTCGAACGCCTTGTGGGCCTGAATCAGATTGATGTCCGACGGGTGGCCGCCGGCGTGCAG
>CALZKF010000232.1:2911-9946 GCA_945787955.1 uncultured Acidobacteriota bacterium
CGCCAGTCCCGGGTGCGGCGGAGGTAATCGCATGCCGCTCCATGAGCCGGCACCAGCCCGCCGGTCCATATCCCTTCCAGCGAACCGGCCGGATCCAGCACCGTGTTGACGATGACAGGCGGCGGTATCATCGATGCCGCCTCCAGCATGTCCTCGTGAACCGGGTTGCCCTCGAGGGCGCCCGCCCGGCTGGCGGGATGGCGTGAACCGTCATCCCGTAACGTTTTCAAATGATTTCCGACGATGGTTTTCCTGCCGGCCAGGCCCGGGACCACCGCCTTGCGTCCGCCGGAGAAGCCGGCATGGTAATGGAACCCGACCGCTCCGGTAAGCAGCACTTGATCGTGCTCCAGAAGCCTGCGGTTGACTTCCACCACCGTACCCCGGCAGGTGGTACCCAGTTCAACCAGCCGGCCCCGATCGTCCGGGTCGTGCAGGTAGACCGGGAATCGCTCCGCCATGTCATCGCCTAGAATTTTTCGTATCTCCGCTTCATTCGGCCTGCGATGCAGGCCGGTAGCCACCATGAACCGGACATTGAACCGGCAGTGATCTTCGAGAGCGGTGAGCAGTCGAGGCAGGTAGCGATGGACACCTGTGCTGCGGCTGCCGTCGGAAACCACGACCAGCAGGGATTTCCCCGTACCGACACCCTGTTCCGCCAGGGATGCCGCCAGGCTACGGAGGGAACTCTCCAGGGCATCGTCCGAGAGATCGGTCGAAGGCTCCGCAGGTCCTATCGCTTCCACCGGGTCCAGCCGGAACGGAGTGCGCGGCAGGTCGAGGTGGCCGCAGCCGTAAGCCAGAGCGGACGAGCCGCCGGAAGGCATCAGTCCGCCTGCCGCCGTCCGCCTGCCGGGTGGCGGCGCAGCAGCGCCACCCGCACCACCTCGGGCACCAGCCCCTCGAGGTTGCCTCCCAGGGTCGCCACCTCACGCACCAGACGGCTCGAGAGATAGGAATAGGTTTCGCTGGGCATCATGAACACAGCTTCCAGCCCGGGCTGAAGCCTGCGGTTCATCATCGCCATCTGCAGCTCGTATTCGAAATCGGACAGTGCGCGGATACCGCGCACGATCATCGAGGCGCCGACGTTCATGGCGTAATCCACCAGGAGGCCGTCGAAGCTGTCGACTTCAACGTTGTCCAGGTCCCCGACCGAATCGTTCAACAGCCTTATCCGCTCTTCCAGGTCGAACATCGGTTCCTTGTCCTGATTCCGCAGGATGGCGATTATCAAGCGATCAAACTGTCGCGCCGCCCGGTGGACGATATCCAGGTGTCCGTTGGTGACCGGATCAAAAGTTCCGGGGTATACCGCTATCCTCTTCACGCTTCCCTCCCGGCCGCCTGGATCATCTCAGCAGCGTTCTTGCGGGTCGCCGCGGTGATCTTTTTGCCTCCCAGCATGCGGGCAAGTTCCCCTATCCGCCGTTCGTCGTCAAGTGCCACCACCTGGACCCGGGTTCTGCCGCCGGCCACAGCCTTCGCCACCACATGGTGAGAATCGGCATAGGCGGCCACCTGGGGGAGGTGGGTGACGCACAGGACTTGGTGTGATCTCGACAGCTCCTTGAGCCGGGCGCCGAGACGGTCCGCCGCCTCGCCGCCGATCCCGGTATCGATTTCGTCAAACACCAGGATTCGGCCTGCGGCAACGGTTTTTCCCAATACGCCGTGCAAAGCGAGCATGACCCTGGACAGTTCGCCGCCGGACGCCGCCTTCGCCAGGGGGATCGCCGGCTCCCCTGGATTGGCGCCTAACAGGAACTCGGCCCGCTCCCCCCCGCGAAGAGAGAGAACCTGTTCCGCACCGGAAGTGGACCGGACCATCTCACCGGCAGCAGCCTGAAAACGAACCTCCACCGCTGCATGGTTCATTGCCAGTTCCTTCAAGCCGGTCCGGAACGCCGGCGCGAGTCGCCGGGCGGCCCTCTTCCTCGCCGAGGTCAACTCCCCAGCCCGCTCCAGGTAGCGGTCCGCCGCCGCCTGTCGCTCTTCCTCGACCTTCCGAACCTCATCGTCCAGCCCGGTCAGGGTGGCCAGTTCCCCGGACGCCCGATCTCTGTAGGCCAGCACCTCGCCTTCATCGGCTCCATACCGCAACCGAAGTTGTTCCAACAGGGCGGCCCGGGCTTCAAGCTTCTCAAGTGCCGGGCCGGGGGTTTCACCGGAACCGGCAAGGGCGGAGCCCTGGTAATCCCGCAGTGAACCCGCCACATCCTGCACTTCGATCAGCGCCTTTTCCAGCTGATCCAGCAGCGGCGTCAAACCGGCATCCACCTCGGCCAGCAGGCCGACCCGGGAGGCCGCGGCCGATATCCGGCCGGCGGCAGAATCTTCACCTTCATCCAGGAGCGGCTCCAGCCGCGCCAGCTGTTCATGGAGCAGGTCCAGGTTCCTGAGGATCCGCCGCCTTGCCGCCAGCCGGTCCGATTCCCCCGGTTGAGGGGCAGCATCTTCGATTTCGCGGATCTGGGCTTTCAGTTCTTCCATCCGGGTGCGGCGATGTCCCGCCAGTTCCCTCAACTCCGCCAGCCGCTGCACCGCCCTGCCGACCTCTCGGCACGCTTCGGCCGTGCGGTCCAGCAGGCCGCCATGACCGCCGAAACGGTCCAGCGTCCACAGGTGGTATTCCCTGGACAACAGACTCTGCTGGTCATGCTGCCGGTGCATATCGAGCAGCATCCCGGCGACCTCTCTCAGGGTGGACAAGGTGCAGGGCGAGTCGTTGACGAATACCCGGCCGCTGCCCGATGCCTTGATCTCCCGCCGGACGATCAGCTCCACATCCTCGCCCACTGCCGGAGGCGCAGCCAACCCGCGGTCCAGTAATGTTTGAACCGCCGGATCGTCGGGCCGTAGATCGTAAACCGCCTCCACCCGACCTCGATCGCTTCCGGAACGCACAAGAGACGAATCGGCCCGATCGCCGCCGACCAGGCCGAGAGCGTCCACCAGGATCGACTTTCCGGCGCCGGTCTCTCCGGTGAGCAGGTTCAGGCCGGGGCCGAACTCCACCACAGCCTTCTGGATAACCGCCAGGTTCAGCACACGGATCGACTTGAGCATGGAGAGATCATACCGGAAACTCCCCTCGGTTTCTTTGACCGGTCGAGGGCACTGGTCTAGCATTGGTATGTTGTTGCAATCTAGCCGCAAGGAGACACCGTGACTTCCATGTACCTGGCGGCCGCCACCGGCGGTCTGGATGTCTGGGATCTGGTTCTGGAGGCCGGCCCGGTCTCCAAGTTCGTCCTCATAGTGTTGATCATCTTTTCGATGGTTTCCTGGGGCATCATCGCAGAGCGGTTCCGCATGTTCCGGAACGCCGATCGTGAAAACGACCGTTTCCTGGACCGTTTCCATAAAGGGGGCGGACTGGCCTCCACCCAGGATGACACCAAGGGGTTGTCCTGGAGCCCGATCGCCGAGGTGTTCCGTTCCGGGTTCCGGGAAATCAGCCTCAACCCGCCGGCGGAGGGCTCGGTCCTCACCGGCGTCTCGCTGGACGCCTTCGCCCGTATGCTCCGCAAAAGTGCCGCCGTCCAGATCAACGACCTGGAGCGCAGCCTCGGGTTCCTGGCCACCACCGCCAGCGCCACCCCGTTCATCGGCCTGTTCGGGACCGTTTGGGGGATCATGAACGCCTTCCGGGGTATCGGGGTGTCAGGAACCGCCTCCCTGGCGGCCTATGCACCGGGTATTGCCGAGGCGCTGGTGGCAACCGCCGCCGGCCTGGCCGCCGCCATCCCGGCGGTAATCGGGTACAACTATTACCTGGGACGATTGCGCAGCGTGGAGGCGAGGATCGACGAGTTCATCGCCGACTTCACCCATCGCGTCCAGGGCAGGAAGGGCTGATCGTGGGCGGCTCGGTTCAGAGCGGCGACCGCGGACGCCGTGCATTGGCTGAAATCAACGTGACGCCGCTGGTTGACGTCATGCTTGTGCTCCTGATCATCTCCATGATCGCCGCCCCGATGCTGGAGCGGGGGATCAACCTGAACCTGCCCACAGCCGAGACCGCCGGTGAACTGCCTGATGTCTTCATCCAGATCTCCCTGGACCGGGACGGCCGGATCTGGGTCAACAACAAGCGCGTCCACGACAATTCTTTCCAGGAGCGCATGCGGGTCTACGCAGGTCGCAACCCTGACGAAATTGTATACATCCGCGCCGACGCCAGCCTGCCGTACGGGGAAGTACTCGGCCTGATGGACCATGTCCGAAAAGCCGGGCTGACCAACATCTCACTCGTAACCGAACTGATCGACGAATCCGCCGAAGGAGGCTGAGAGCGGTGGCGAAGATCCGGCTGGTGGCGAAAATCGGACCGCAGCGGTCGGTCCTCACGCCGTTCGTCGCAGGATCATTCCTGGTCCACGCCGCCCTGGCCACGGCTGTGATGTTCGCACCGGCCCTGAAAGGCGGGCGCCGTCTGGTCCCCCATGCGATTCCTGTATCCATCGTCGCCTTGCCGGGCCCGAAACCCAAGCCACGGGTTCAAACACAACCGACGCCGGTCCCGGAGAAACCGAAGCCGGAGCCCCGGGAAGAAAAGCAGGCCGCCCCCGCTCCGGACCAGAAGCCGGATCGTCCGCCTGAAGAGCGGCCGGTGCGGTCCGATCCGGTGGAAGATGAGGTAACCGCTCCGGCTGCGGCCGATACATCAGGTCCGGCGGAAGACGCCGAGGACCCGTTGTACGAGGGGCCCGGCGACGGCGACGGCAGCAGCAGCGTCGCCTCCCTGGACATTCTGGGCAGCGAATTCGCGTGGTACAACTCCTCGGTGACTTCGAAGCTGACCGGGAACTGGAAGCGCCCACTCCTGGGCGGCGTCAATCAGACCTTGTCGGTGGTACCTTGTCGGTGGTAGTCGGATTCACGATCCGGAAGGACGGCTCGGTGCGTGACGTCGAGATCCTGACCAGCAGCGGCGTGCCTTCCGTGGATCGCTCCGTCCTGCGGGCAGTCTATGATTCGGCGCCCCTGCCCCGGATACCGCCCCAACTGAACGAAAGCGTGCTCCCGGCCCGGTTCGAGTTCCGGTGGCACCCCCAACGCTGATCCCCTGCGAGGGAGAGGAACCATACATGCCTGATCCGCCGCTTCAATCGATCCGAATCCTGATCCTTGCAGCCTGCATCCTGCTGGCGGCAGCGGGAAACGTCGTAACGGCCCAGGGGCCGGAGATCACCAACGTCATCGAGGAGGCGGGGATCGATCCGATCCGGATCGCCATCCCTGCCGCCGCCACCAGCAGCGGTGCGGTCACTTTCGCCCGGGAACTTGTGGAAACGATCCGGGACGATCTGGAATTCAGCGGCTACTTTTCCCTGTTGTACATAGAGGATGAATCGCTGCAAAACGCCGCTGCAGGTACTGAACCGGATCTCCCGGCCTGGGCCGCTTCCGGCGCCGAGGCCCTGCTCCTTGTACAGGTCCGGCTGACCGACGAACGCTATTCCATCGACGTCCGGATGTTCGACCCGATCGGTAAATCCCGGATCCTGCACCAGCGCTACGGCGGATCGGCCGACCTGGTCCGCCGCCTGGCCCATCAGATCGCCGACGAGATCCTGGGGAGTTACGACGGCCTGACCGGAATCGCATCCACCACCATCGCCTTCATCTCGAAGCACGCTGACGCCAAAGAACTTTATATGATGGATTACGATGGCCGTCGCATCCGCCGCATGACAGACACCGGAGTGATCAACACCACCCCGTCCTGGGCTCCGGTAGGCGATCGCCTCGCCCTGGTCTCCTGGCGGAACAAGCGGCAGACCTTCTACATCATCGAGCCTGACGGGACATTCCGCACCGTACCGATCCTGGCCGGCGAGTTGAACACCTCACCGGACTGGTCTGCCGACGGCCGGAAACTTCTTTACGTCAGCACCAATAATCATCCCGGGAATGCGGAAATTTATTCCTTGGACCTGGATTCGGGAAAGAACCGCAGACTGACCTACTCTCCGGCCATCGACACCGAACCCGACTTCTCGCCTACCGGACGGCAGATCGCCTTCACCTCCGATCGCTCGGGGGCGCCCCAGATCTACACCATGGATCCCGAAGGGACCAATGTCCGGAGGGTCTCGAAGGAAGGCTCGTACAACAGCTCCCCGGCATGGTCCCCCAGCGGCGACCGGCTGGCCTGGGTCTCCCGAATCGACGGCCACTACCAGATCGTGGTCCTGGACCTGATTTCCGGCACCGTAGCCCGCCTGACCCGGGGCAACTGGAACCACGAAAACCCGGCCTGGTCCCCCGACGGCAGGCATTTGGTGTTCGCCTCCAACCGGGAAGGGGTGTACCACATCTACACCATGCGGGCCGACGGCGGGAATATCCGGCAGCTGACAACCGGCGTCTCCGGAGAGACCCCGGACTGGTCAAGATAAATACCTGTTGCGGAAAAGCGCCTGTTTTCTATAATCCAGAGTGTATCGGCCGTTCCACATTCGGACCGGTCCCTCGACCTGGAGGTCTTTAGATCATGTTGCGTCGCATGCCTATCCTCTCGTACGTGTTGATGCTCTCACTTCTCGTCTTCATGGCCGGCTGCAAAAGTTGCGGGAAGCAGGTTATAGAAGATGTTCCAGCACCTCCTCCGGTGGAGAAGCCGGCTCCGGAACCGAAAGTGGTCGTGGAGAAGACGCCTGAACCGGATCCTGTGCCGGTGAAGATCGAGCGTGAGGCGCCTGCGCCTCCTACCGCACAGATGCTCAACGACATGGGCGTTCTCCAGACGGTGTATTTCGGTTTCGACAGTTCAACCCTGAACGACCAGGCCCGGGCGCTACTGCGGGCCAACGCCGACTGGCTGAAGGCCAACCCGGGCCATACGGTGGTCATGGGCGGCCACTGCGATGAACGGGGCACCAAGGAATACAACCTGGCCCTGGGCGAGCGCCGGGCCAGCGCCGCCAGAGACTACCTGGCCTCGCTCGGTGCGGCAACCTCGGGGCTGCGGGTGATTTCATACGGCGAGGAGGATCCGGCCGCATCCGGACACAATGAAGACGC
>CALZKF010000233.1 GCA_945787955.1 uncultured Acidobacteriota bacterium
GTCGTTGGCGATCATCGGGAACCCGGAATCGGTCAGGGAGCCGTTGGCCACCCACCAGTTGCTGCCCACCTCGGTACCATCGTTGGTAAGGGCGTTTTCGAGGATGGGGATTTCGGCGATCTCATCCCGGTACTCCGTGAGCATGGTCTCGAAGTTCGGGTCGGAGAGGTAGTCCGGGACCTCTTCATCGCCCGGCGGTTGGGGATCCTGTTCCGGCCCGTCTCCGGCATTGGTCTGGGCCGGTATGGAGATGGTGGCATCGAACGGCGCAACCCGGTAAAGATCGGCGTTGAACAGCTGGAAGCCGTTGAATCCGAGTATTTCGCCGACTCCCCTGAAGTTCAGCAGGGCCAGGGTGCGGTCGATGTCCCCCAGATCGAAGGACAGGCCGAAAGCGAGGCCTTTCACGATCAGCAGGCTATCCAGCGGCGTCCAGGGCGGGATTCCCGCAGCGTCCATTTCCAGGGCGCCGTATTCCGGAGGAAGCGGGTTGCCCAACGCCAGGTAGGCGTTGACGCCGTCTGCGTAGGCCTGCAACCAGGCCATGGTTTCCGGCGTCTGCACCGCCAGGCTGCGCTGGGCTGCACGATCCAGCCCCAGGGTGCGCAACTGCACGTCCTGCGCAAGGGCCGCGGATCCCAGCATTTCCGACGCCTTGCCGGCGAACAGCCGGCGCTGGAAGTCCATCTGCCACAGCCGGTCCCGGGCGTGCATGTAGCCTTGCAGATAGATGGCGTCATGTTCGGTCTGGGCCACGATGGTCGGGACCCGGTACTGGTCGAACACGATGGAGGCGGGACCATCCAGTTCCGCCGCCATCGCGCCACCAGCAAACCCGATAGCCAGGCAGGCGATGATCAGAGCCGCTTGGGCTCTATTACGAATCTTCATAACTATTCCCCCATAGAGACGGTACGTTTCACGGACCTTACGGGCAGGTGCCGATCGACTGTGTCAGGCAGGGCGACGTACTCGCAGGTCGTTCATTATTCGAGCTGTCTTCGCCATAGGATCCTTCCGCGGACCCGTTGGATGGAACCACGAGGTAATAGTGATTCCCCGTGCCTGTGTTGAAGGTGGCGCTGGTTGCCCCTGCGGTGCTGCACAGGCTCGGGACTTCGAAATGGCTGGTCCAGTTGCCGATGTCTCCCTCGTAGACACCGTAGTCGTTGTCGGCGGTCAGGCAGGATGGGTTCCAGTTCAGTGTGATGGACGGGGCTACGTTTTTCGTGACGACCAGTCCGTTGGACTGACCGCCAGCGAGGATGACGCCTGCGGGGGGAATGAAGGCGTCCATGCTGCCGTCTGCGATTTCGCAATCTGTGTTGCCTGTGCCGAACCCGGCGCAACTATCGTTCGAAGTGGTATACGTGCCGGCGACCGCCTCGGACATGACGTCCTCAATGGCGCCGTCCGGCGTGTAATCCAGCGTGTTGGAGCCGCGGGCTACCAACATGGTGAAGCTGAAATCCTGACCCGGTCCGAATCCGGGGCAGCTGCAGGCGGTCGGACAACCGGTGCACCCGAAGGCGCTCCACGGAATGGCCAGTTCGATACCTCCTGGAGGTCCTCCCGATCCGCCGCTGGCGCCCGGGTTGACCGCCGGATCGAAATCGCAAATGGTGGAATCACCCGCATAATCAGGCACGCACCCGAACTGAAATTCCCAGCCTCCGGCCATGGCAGGCTTCAGCAGCAGGGTTGACCCGTCGGCACTGATCAACCAGCGGCTGAAATCAAACGCCAGCAGGTAATCCCCACCGCCGGTCGGACTCGAGTTCAATCCCAGGTTGGAGATCGGCGTGGTGCCCAAACCGGTGCAGGTCTCGGTAGTGATGCAGACGTTTCCCGGGATAAGTGGTTCGCAACCCGATCCGCAGGTCCGTGGCCGCGTGGAAGGAAACGGCTCCGTTTCGACGGAACAGAAATGACAATCGGCGTCCTCGGTGCAGGCCCGGGTAGTGGAACTGCTGCACGTTCCCGGCGCCACCATCGCGGCGTTGGGGTCGTACCAGACGTTCACGCCGCCGGGCTGATAGTCGATCACTATCTCGCCGAACGGAAGCGACACCGGGTCCGGGTCGACCCACAACTCGGCGGAGATGTAAAGATTGCTGTTGTCCTGGGTCATGGCGACGGTGCCCAGGTCGTTGACCGCTCCGTCGGTGCGGTTATCCCACCACACCAGTTCTTCCCTGCTGGTGAGGTTGATGCAGGTTGCACCAGTGGGGCAATCGGTATCCACCTCGCAGGCGTGGTCGGTGGGGAACGTACAGTTGCCACAAGTCAGCGTGGCGGAACTGTCTTCGATGCGGCCGCCTCCACTCACCGTGTTGGAAAAGGCGCCGAGGCACCAGTCGGAAAGATCGGCGTCCACAACCGGGCTGTGGGCCAGCGCCAGTGAACCGCTGACAAGAATCGCGATGAAGAGAACTACCAGAGAGGAAAGCTTTACAAATTTTCTGTTCATGTAACCCCCTGAAAACAATCAGCACGACCACCCCGGCCAACAAGCCGGAATACGCATAAACTTACGACCAAAATGCCGGCCGCGCTGAAAGTTACAGTTCTGAGTAATTGGTTTTGCAGGATGCAGGTCGCAAGTATTATTATAATAACTGATGCTGTAAAAGAAATACTCAATGTTTCTAATCCATTCGCCACTCCGTTCACCAATCGAACGTCAGGTTGAGCAGCGCTCTGCGGTAGATGAGGTCTCCGCCGAAAGTCTGGTGGTGAAGGGTGTCCCGCAGGTTGGCGACGTTCAGGCCGAGGCGAGTCGAGTCGTTGAAACTGTAAGCGGCGGTGAGATCGATCGTGCTGTAGTCGGGCACTTCGCCCTGGAACACTCCGGCGGACCACCGGAAACCGTTGACCCACCGTCCGGCGATGCCGACCACCCATCGGTTTTTCACGAACGAAGCCGAGAGGCTGGCCTTGTGGTCCGGCGAGTTGGGCAGGAGGATGTCCTGCACCTCCAGGTCGGCGTCGATGATCTCGAAATCGAACCACGAATAGCTCGCCTGGAAATTCCATGCTTCGTTCAGGAAGTACTGGATTCCTAAATCGACGCCCTGGGTGTTGACTTCGCCGATGTTCGTGTAGGTCCGGCCGACGACTACTGTAGAGCCGTCCAGGTCCTGGGCCAGCCGGAACCCGAGTGAATTACCGCCAACCGAGTTGTCGACGGCGTTGCGGAGCGCGTCCGCGACGAGGGTGTTCGGCCCGAACGGATCGACCAGAGAGACCCCTACCCAATCGTCAGGCTCGATCCAGGGCAGGTAATCGTTGTTGATCGGGCAGTTTATCGGGTCGGTTTCGGGGTTGCCTTCGGAATCGAGACAGCCGTCCAGGTTTCCCATGATCGTCCCGACCTGTGGAACCAGATCGGTTATGAAATCCTTGTTCCTGCTGTTGTAATAGTCGGCGGTGATGAGAACCTTGTTGGCTATAAGCCCACTGTACCCGACTTCCCAGGCTGCGGTCTTCTCCAGTTCCAGGTCGTCGTTTCCAACCGCCAGAATCGGAACGAACCCGTCTTCGGTCTCAATGGCGCCACAATCGATCGGTCTCTCCAGCACCGGTGACTCGCAGACGAAACGGATGAACCCTCCCAGCGGGAACGATGCGATCCGGGTATGGAGGAAATACTCCGAATAGTTCGCGACCTGAATCTCCTTGTTGAAGGTGAACCTCAGCGAGTTCTTCGGGTTGATGCTGTAGACCATGGCGGCCTTGGGTGAAAACTGGGTGTCATGGAGGGTGTTCTGGTCCACGCGGCCGGCGAACACGAATTTGATGTAGTCGTTGACCTTCCAGTCGAACTGACTGAAAACGGCCTGCCGATTGGTTTCGAGAGGCTCGAGGACAACCGTCTGATTGCCGGTATCCGGATCGGCGGTGTCGACGCGCTCCTCGGTATAAGCCGCACCGATTACGAACCGGCCGCGATCGCCGGCGAAGTTCCAGTTACCCTGGGCCTCGATACCGTATCTCTTGGTGTCGGTCAGCAGATCGAAGAACGCATGGAGCGCCTGGGTGAGGTTGATCTGGTCCCCCTTGCGGGCGGCGTAGTGCGCCAGGACGTTCCAGCGCTCATTGGCGTAGCTGACCCGGAAGAAAGGGCGTTCGGAATTGAGGAGCTGGATGCGCCCTATGCCGGTCTGAAACACCGGCCCCTCGATATCGGATATCCCCCCCTCGAAGGTGAGAACCGACTCGTCGGCCAGGTACTTGTCGAAGCGAACCGTCCCAAACAGGATCTCGTTGTCCTGCTCGCGGATCAGCGTGCGTTCCTTCGGGAGGCAGTCGGTTTCCCCGACCAGCAGGCACCACTCGGTCTCTTCATCAAGAGGCTCGATGAGGTGGTACTCGGGAAACTCGAGATCGTCTGCGGTGCCTGGAATCTGATCGAAACCGTCCGGATTGCGGGAGACCGTGAAGTCGCCTGAGTTCTTGGTTCCGGCCATGACCTTGGAATACCAGCCCCGGCCCAGTTTATCGGCCCGGCGGAAATCAAGGTTTTTCGTATCAAGATCTCCCGCCGTCATCCGCAGCATGATGCCCAGGCTGTCCCTGGGCGCCTTGGTGGTGATGTTGACCACGCCGCTGGAGGCGTTGGCGCCGTAAAGGGCGGCGCTGGGACCGCGGATGAATTCCAGGGAGGCCACGTCGTCCAGGCCGCCGGAGATGGCCGCCCACTCCTGGGCCCCCAGGAGGACGACACCTACGTCTCGACCGTCGATATAGGTCGAAACCCGCCGGTTGAGTGAGCTGTTGAACCCACGGGTGTTGAAGTTGAAATCATAGAGCCCGCTCTGGGTGACCTCCGCTCCAGGCGTGAACTCCAGCAGTAACCGCCGATGGAGCGTCGACGATTTTCGCCGCCCGGGCCGCGGCCGTGACCTTGACCTTCTCGTAGACCCCCAGGTCCCAGTCAACCTCGATATCAAGACGGCTGGTCCGGCCCTGGGCGACCAGTACGTTCTCGCGGATCACGCTGTCGTCTCCGAAAGAAAACAGTACCGTGTAGCTGCCGGACGGGACATCTTCGAAGGCGAACAGGCCTTCAGCGTCCGTGATCTCGATCTTGTTCAATTGGACCAGGTTGACAACCACCGCATTGACACCCTTGGTCTCCTTGACGACCCGGCCTTCGATCCGGCCTGTCGTGCCCTGGGTGAAGGCGAGATTCAACCAGCAGAAAGCCAGGAGCAGAGGCAGACACCACCTTCTCGAAAAAGCAACCATTCCAGTCCCCCGTGCAGTTGGGTACGTAGCCTGCTTCGCAGTTCCCACGTTCCTGCTTCTTGTATATCGAAGAGGCGGCCTTGCGGTCAAGCGCGAAGATGCGAACCTGTATATAGCCGGTCCGCAACCCGGCAGCATCGACACCCAAAACCGCCTGCAACTTGATGGCCTGCACTCATATTTCTCTCGCGGGACATAAAAATGCCCGCCGGCACGGGGGAGCGTGCCGGCGGGCGATGGAACGGTCCCTTACGGCACCGTTGCTATTTTACGGTCCTATTCACATCCTCCCGGCCCCGGTACCCTCGGTTTATCCGCCGATACCGAACCGTAGGAACTGCTGATGCCGTCGTTGTATTCGACCAGGTAGACGAACATCTGACCTGAGGCCGGGATGGCGGAATCCTCGAGTCCTGAAGTGGACAGATCCTGGGAGCCGGCCTCGATGCAGGTCACCGCCCCCAGTTCATAGACCACTCCGGTATCCTGGATTTCATGCAGGTTGGCACGGATCACGTTGTAGTAATCCGCCTTGAATACATCCTGCCACGAAACCATGGCTCCGGCAGCTTCGTCCGCCACCATGATGGAGACCGGATCGGTCACACCGCCCTGATCGTGGGGCACCAGTGAGTACGCTGCGACCACGGTCTGATTACCCGATCCGTCGGTTGCAGTGTAGGTGGCGGTGTAGATCCGCCCGGTGCCATGAGCAGAGCGTTCGGCCCGAAGCATGAACATGAAGTCGGCGGTGCCGACCTCCGTACCCTGGATGTCGTTGTTGGTATTGCCGTCGCCTGGTCCGTTGTCCGCCTCGTTGCTGGTGACGGAATTCAGAACCACCGCCGGCGGTCCGCAGTTGTCGCTTGCGACGACGATGGCTTCGACATCCATCATCTGATGGTTCGGCGGCCAGAGTTCGTCAGGCGTCAACACAACCGAGAGCTCCGGCGGTACCACGTCGATAACCGTGACGGTCGCCATGCACGAATCGGTCAACCCGGTTTCGTCGGTGACAGTCAGGGTTACCATCGTATCGCCGAGGGGGTACGGTCCTGGCGGACCCTGGACCAGTGTTACCGCTCCGCCATCCGGATCGTAGGAACCGTTGTCGATGGAGGCGGTTCCGACGCAGTTGTCGGCGCCGGTTTCAACCGTGATCGGTGCGCACATCGCCACCGGCGGCTGGTTGACGTTGAGAGTCACCGGCACCGAGTACATCGGGGTGGCCGGGTCGTTGCTGGAGAAGTCGATGGTCGCCTCGTGGATCCCTTCCGCGAGATCGGTGGCATCGAGGTTCACCGTAACGACCTGGCTGCCGCCGGCGGGGATCGTCCCGCTGACCGGATCCAGGATCATCCATTCGGGTGCGGCCTTGAACTCGATGGCCAGGTTGTCATGCATGTAGGCCGAGTTGTACACCACCATCAGGGCGTCGTCCCTGGTGGCGTTCTGGATGCCGATGGTGGCGCTTGTCAAGACCGCGCCGGTCATCGTCAGGTACTGGTACACGATCTTGCCGTTCGGGTAGAGGATCACCTGGAAGGTCAGGGAGCCATTGTTGAAGTACTTCGGCACATCGGTGTACTGCACAATGAAACGCGTGCCGTCGTTGTAATAGGTCGCCCTTTCCTGGTTCTGGAAATGCATATCATCCCAGAACACCGCCAGCAGGTTCTCCGGACCGAAGCTGCTGGGCAGCGGGTCGTTGGAGTAATCCGTTGAGGTGTTGGTGAACGACATCCAACCGTTGGTGGACAGCCGCAGGGTGTTGAAATCGATGCCGTAGAACGGGAAGTCGAAACCGATCGGGATCGGACCACGGTTTTCATCGTCACCGTCAAGGCCCGCCACCGGCGTTCCGATGCCGCTGATGTCAACCCAGTCGAACACCGGTCCGCCCGGTTCGTCGGAGTCGGCCCAGGTGTAGCCGAAGAGATCGGGCCCGCCGGCACCAAGAATGCCGGGTCGTGGATCGTCTTCACCCTTGGCCAGATCAGGCGAATCGTAAGGAGTCACCGCCGTGCCGCTGATGAAGTTGGCGCCGGAATCCCAGACCAGGTCGCTCCCGCCTGTGTTGTACAGGGTGAGGGTTTCGGTCCCCATGCCTCCCGGCGGCAGAGCCCGGTAGATCGAAGTCGGGTCGGACTCGATCACCGGCGGGATCAGAGCGTCGCCGGAGAAGGTGACGGTGTACGGCGCCTCGTCCGGATCGTTGCTTCCGACGATCAGGCTGCCGGCCAGTGCGCCGGCCGCCGTCGGCGAGAACGTCACGTCGATCGGGATAGCGCCGCCGACCGGCAGGTCCACCGGAACGGTCAGGCCGGCCTGGGCGAAATCGCCGGTGACGTCGACGGAAGTGATGGTCAGTATGTCGGTGCCGACGTTCTGGATCGACATCGGAAGTGTGCTGGAGTACCCGACGAATGTTGTCGGGAAGGTCAGGGAAGCCGGTACGGCGTCGATGTCCGGGATCCCGGTGACATGCAGGTTCACCGGAACCTGGATCAGGGCGTTGGCCGGGTCATTGGTGGTCAGATCGATGCTGGCGGGGTAATCGCCACCGATCAGGTCTGCCGTGTTGAACGTGACGTCCAGATCAACGAACCCTCCGGCCGGCACGGTGCCGACCAGCGGATCGACGGCCAGCCACTCAACCAGGGGCTGGAACAGGATCGCCATGTTGTCGTGGACGTAGTTGGTGTTGTAGGCCACGGTGAGCCCGTCGTCCCGGGCGTCGTTCTGGATCCCGATGGTGGCGCTGTTCAGGGTGCCGGTCATCGTCAGGTACTGGTACACCACCCGGCCGTCGGGGTACAGGATGACCTGGAAGGTCAGCGAGCCGGTGCTGTAGTACTTTTGCACATCGGTGTACTGCACGATGAAGCGGCTGCCGTCGTTGTAGTAGTGCGCATCGGCGCCTGACGATGTGAACCTCAGGTCGTCGTGGAAGGCGGCCAGCAGGTTCTCCGGAGATCCGGTGCCCGGCAGTGCGCTGTTGGAAAGGTCGGTTGAAGTGCTGGTGAAACTGAGCCAGCCGTTGGAGCAGACGTTCACCGAGGTGAAGGTGTTGCCGTAGAACGGGAAGCTCATGCCCATGTCGATCGGGCCGGAGTTGCGGTCATCGATGGAGCCCGTGCCCAGGTCCACCGGCGTTCCGATGGCCGAGATGTCGAACCAGGAGAAGGCCGGTCCGCCCGGCTCGTCGGAATCGAACCAGCTGTAGCCGAACATGTCCGGCCCGCCGGTGCCGAGGAGTCCGGGTCCGGGCAGTTCTTCGCCCTTGCCGACCTTGACGTCCGGATGGACGGTCACGTTGGCCGCGCCGATCTCTACCAGAGAAACCGAGTAGTTCAGGTCGCTGCCGCCGGTGTTGTCGATATGCAGTGTGCGGTTGACGATTTCGCCCACCAGCATGTCTTCGGTGAACGATCCCGGGGACCAGGCCGCCACAGGCGGAAGGAGAGCGTTACCGGTTACCGGCATGACCAGCATCGGGGTGACCGGATCGTCACTCTCGATGGTCACCGCAGCATCCAGTGGACCGGCCGATGTCGGGAACCACCGCATGGTGAACAGCCGGGAGCCTCCCGGAGGCAGCGGGAACTCGGCGTACATGCCTTGTTCCCCGGCACCGGAGCCGTCATCCACGGTCAGAGTGCCGTGGTTTG
>CALZKF010000234.1 GCA_945787955.1 uncultured Acidobacteriota bacterium
TCCAGCGGGTGGACCAGGTAGGGCTCCCCCGAGCGACGCACCTGATTGCGGTGCTCCCGTGCGGAGAAGACGTACGCCCGCCGGAGGAGGTCGAAATCAGCCCCGGGGTTGTACTCCTCGAGGCGCTCCAGGATGTCTTCGAAACGACGCACCACTCCCTGCCCTCACAATGGTTCAGGAAGATTGGCACCGGGAACGGCCTGAGTCAACAGCGGACAGGCAGGCCGGTCCGGATCGGTCAGGAGCGCCTGGCGCCTCCGCCGACCTTCTTGCGGAGCACCGCCTCCTTCCACAGCACGAGAATCGGGCTCGCGATGCAGATCGAGGAGTAGGTCCCCACGATGACCCCGATGGACAGGACGAAGGCGAAGGGCCGCAGCGCTTCACCTCCCAGGATCCACAGGCCGATCACTACGAACCAGGTCGAACCGGAGGTGATGACCGTCCTGCTGAGAGTCTGGTTGATCGACTTGTTGACCACATCGATCAGCTTCTGGCTGCGGCGCAGCCGCAGGTTCTCCCGGATGCGGTCGAACACCACCACCGTGTCGTTCACGGAGTACCCGATCAACGTCAGGTACGCGGCCACAACCGGCAGGGACATCTGCTGGTCGAACAGCGAAAACAGCCCCAGCGTGATGACCGTATCGTGGAACAGGGCGGCCAGGGCCGCGACGCCCCACTGGACCTGGAACCGGATCCCGATGTAGATCAGCACGCCCATGAGGGATCCCAGGACCGCCCACATCGCCTTCTCAAGCAGCTCGGCTCCGATGGCCGGCCCGATGAACGACTGGGATCTCAAGGCGAACCGGCCGATGAACATCTGGCTTTTCAGGTACTCCATCGCTTCCGGGGTCATGCCGGCCACACCGTTCAGGTCCTCGTAGGAACCGATGACTGCATTTTCGCGGCGGTACTCGGAAATCGATGCCGCCAGGCCGGCGGCATCCTCCGCTGCCATCCCCGGCGCCGTCTCCAGCTTCGCCTGCAGTGCTTCCTGGTTGGTCTCGTTCAGGTTGATCATTCCGCTGTCATGATTGGCCTTGTCCTCGGCGGAGTGCAGCGCACCCATGACCTGGCTGGTCAGGTCGCCGTCTTCACCCTCTTCGGCCCTGACGCCGAGCCGGATATAGACCTCGTGCATTTCCGGGTCGCCGATGGTGGTCACCACCGCGTTCCCCAGCCCGGAGTCCTTCAGTGCGGTCCGGATGTCCGAGAGATCCGGGGCGGTGACGTATTTGACCTGCATCTCGGTTCCACCGGTGAATTCGATACCGAGGTTCAGCCATCGGACGCTGAGGATGGCTATGGAGATGAGGAGCAGAACAGCCGAGAACATCAGATAGACCTTCCGGCGGCTCATGAAATCAATGTCGGTCTGCTTCAGGATCTGGAACACGATTGGGCCTCCCGGTACGCAGC
Source organism: uncultured Acidobacteriota bacterium (assembly GCA_945787955.1). Taxonomy (GTDB): domain Bacteria; phylum Acidobacteriota; class Polarisedimenticolia; order Polarisedimenticolales; family Polarisedimenticolaceae; genus Polarisedimenticola. Next base: position 1,426 of record CALZKF010000234.1, read on the forward strand.
CTGGGCCGCGTTTCCCGGTTGTAGTTCAAATGCTCAGTTTTGCCACGCGGTGCCCGCGACCCAGCACCAGTTCGAATAGCTGTCTCGAGACGAATATTGCGGTAAACATCGAGGCTGCGAGACCGATGGTCAGGGTCACGGCGAACCCTTTTACCGGCCCGGTGCCATAGCTGAACAGGAAGAAGGCAGCTACCAGAGTAGTGATATTGCAATCCAGGATGGTGAGGAACGCACGGCCGAAGCCCTGGTCCACGGCGGACCGCACCGTCTTGCCCAACCTCATCTCTTCACGGATCCTCTCGAAGATCAGCACGTTGCTGTCTACCGCCATACCGACCACAAGCACCAGGCCGGCGATTCCCGGCAGGGTCAGGGTGGCGGAGATCGCAGCCATCATGCCGAGCACCAGCAACAGGTTCAGACCCAGGGCGACCACCGCATTGATGCCGGACAACCGGTAGTAAATCACCATGAAGATCAGAACACCGACGAATCCGATGGAAGCGGCCATGACGCCGGCCCTGATGGAGTCCAGGCCCAGGGACGGGCCGACGGTCCGTTCCTCGATGATTTCGACCTGGGTCGGCAAAGATCCGGAGCGCAGCTTCAGGGCCAGGTTTTCCGCGTCCTGAACCGAAAAACCGCCCTCGATCACACCCTGATCGAAGATCTGGGACCGGATGACCGGGGCGGAGATGACCTCTTTGGACCTGGTTCCACCGAGGACGATCGCCATTTTCCTGCCGACGTTCTCCTTGGTCGCCACGCCGAACCTGCGCCCGGCATCCTGGCTGAGCTCGAAATTGATATTTGCATCGCCCCACTGGTCGCTGCCTCGGCGGGCGTTTTTCAGATCGTTGCCCACCACCACCGAAACCCTTTTCAAAGGCCAGAACAGGCGATTGGTCACCGTACCGTCTTCGGAGGTCTGTACCTGCTCGAACACCTCGCTATCGGCCGGCAGAGTGCCGCCGAAGACGGCCAGCAAACCTTCCATGCTTTGAGGCGGAAGCCATGAGCCGGTATCCACCGTTCCCGGGGGATAGGTCACCTCTTTCCATTCGAGAACCGCCGGGTCCTGCAGGATGTCCTTGATCTGGGTGATGTCTTCCACGCCGGGAAGCTGAATCAGGATCCGGTCGCCCTGGAGACCCTGCTTCTGGATGATCGGTTCCCGAACGCCCAGTCCGTCCACGCGGTTGCGCAGGGTGGACAGGGTGGTTTCAATAGCGGCCGTGGTGATGTAGGTCCGGACGCCGGACGGCATATTCATTCGATAGCTGGCCGGCCCCAGTTTGTCCAGGTCCCACCCCCCGACGTAATCCTGCAACAGGGCGCGGATGTCTTCGTCACGGGTTGGATCGGCCCCGCGAAGTTCCATGCCGCTGGTCCCGATCGGCACGATGGCGTCATAGGAAATGCCGTCATCCTTGAGCGCCTGGCCGATCCTGCTCTGGGTTAATTCCATCTCGTAGTTCAGCGCCGATTCGGTATCCACCTGCATCAGGATATGGGCGCCGCCCCTGAGATCCAGGCCGAGGTTGATAGTCTCCGCCGGTGGATAGACGTACCAGACCGCTACGGCGATCACTGCGGCGATGATGGCGAATTTTATCGGTAACTTGCTTCCGGACATGATCTCAATCCTTTCGGGCCCACTGAGCCGGACCCGGCCAGGTCAGGATTTTTCCTGAACCACCGCGATAGCACTTCGGGAGACGTCGATACGCAACTGGTCGGCGATCTTCACCTGCACCACATCATCGGCTACCCCGACAATGGTGCCGTGAATCCCGCCGTTGGTGACGACCTTGTCGCCGTTCTTGATCCGCCCCAGCATCTCCTGGTGTTTCTTCTGTTTTTTACGGGCCGGGGCTATCAACAGAAAGTAGAACACACCGAAAATCAGGACGAACGGCAGCAGGCTCTGGAACAGGCCCGGCCCCTCGCCACCCTGGGATGGCTGAGCCATCGCCACAAACCCTGCCAGCATATGCATCATGATAAGTTTTAAACCCCCTGGGCCCTGTGGATTCCAGGCACAATCGGACGGCATTCGGGAATGTGAACCCGAAGAATACAGGATTTTCCAAGCGGGGATTGTGACGCACCGCCGCCCGACCGTCAAGGAGGCCGGTCGCCCGGCTTCAGGCTTCGGCTCCCAGAACCGACAGCATCCGTCCGGCGGCGTCCCCATCCCTCCGCCAGGAGAAAAAAAGCCCGTTTTCACAGCAGGTGCACCAGGGTGCGATGCTGATCCGCTCGGCGGGGACCCCGGCCGCCTCCAGTTGCATCCGGATCGCCTCCCGGAGGTCCAGCCGATACTCGCCGCCGCGGTTTTCCACTCCGACCCCACCGATGGCGCGAACCACCTCGGAGCCTACCTGGTAGCAACACCCCCCGATAGCCGGCCCCAGGGCCGCCTTCAACTCCGCCGGTCGGACTCCCCTCCCCGCCAGCAAGGCGACTGCCAACGGTGCGATTCCGGCGGCAGTCCCCTTCCAACCGGAATGAACGGCCGCTCCATGGCCTGAGACAGGATCGGCCAGTAGAACCGGTACGCAATCGGCGGTTCCGATCCCCGCCACAGGCCCCGCCGGATTCCTCCTGACCAGGAAACCGTCCGCTTCCGGGATCCCCCCGTCCGCCCCTGAACAGACTACCCGGGCCCCGTGGACCTGGTGCAGGATCCGGAGCTGCCGGCCTGACAGACCTGCGGCGGCAAGGACCGCAGCCGGCTTATCGACGCCGCCGCCATCGCGGCAGGAAAAACCGTGGCCGAACCCTCCGCACTCATCCAGGAGGCGGCATCGCGCCACTCGAATTCCGTCGCCCCGTGCCAGGTACCAGTCGCCCAGGTGCGCTTGGGTCACTTAGGCAGGCCGCCCAGCATCGCCTTGACCTGTGCGGCGTCCGGGGCATCCGGCAACAGTTCGAGGTAACGCTCCAGGCCTTTGCGTGTACCGGCCAGGTCGCCGGTTCGCAGGGAAGCGAACGCCAGGCGGCGCCATGCTTCCGCATAGTCGTCTTTGATCTCCACCGCCTTGCGGAAGGCCTCGACCGCCCGTTTGTTGTCCAGATCGGTCAGGACGTCCTTGTTCTCCGTCAGCACGCCGATATTGAAGAAAGTCTGGTAGGCGTGGGACGGATCCAGTTCCACAACCTTGCGGTAGGCGGCCTCGGACTTGTCCATCGCGCCCTGATCGGCATAGATCCCTCCCAGCGCAACCCAGGCCTCCACATCGCCGGGATCCGCGGCTGTGATCGCCTCATATGCCGCAACGGCCTCTTCAGTCGAGCCGCTGCTTGAGGCCAGCCAGGCCATCTGCTTCAGGACGTTCCGGTCTGCCGGATCCTGCTCCCGGGCCGACTGCAGTGCCAGGCGGGCCGAATCCAGATCGTCCCTTGCG
>CALZKF010000235.1 GCA_945787955.1 uncultured Acidobacteriota bacterium
GTTTTGGGGACACCCTTGTGGCGAAAGAGGTGGATGTCCGACCATTGGAGGCAGGTTCCAACCCCGCAGTCCCACTCATCCTCCTCTTATTAATAGCCGACCTGAAGTGTCGATTTGAAAACAGTCCCGCGTTGGCGGGATTGTTTTCAAATCGTCGCTTACGGACGGCCGTTAAAGGGCGCTGAAATCGAAGTAGAGAGGGCTGCTTCTTGCGAGCAGGTTCAAGCAGCTAACATTCCAGGATCCAAGGGTGTCCCCGAAACCCTGGTTAAGGTGCCTGTCCCCGAAACTAGAGGAGCTGGAAGTTGACCAGGACGGTGAAATAGCAGTCCACCGGTTTGCCGTACTGAGTGGCCGGCTCGTAGCGCCATTGCGCGATCGCCTCAACGGCTGCGGCCTCGAACCCCATGTAGCTCTTGGTGCACCGCAGGACGGTAATCTCTCCGACGGTTCCGTCCCTGTGGATAACCGCCTGCAGGACCACGTTTCCTTCGATACGCGCCGTCCTGGCGATCTCCGGGTAGTTTGGAGTCACTTTACTTTCCGGGATCAATACCGGCGAACTCACGCCGGCCACACCGGCCAGCACCGGCGCTGTCGGCGGCGGCGGAGCGAACGCTTCCGGTTCGCCCAGCAGGAGCTCCACATCATCCGGGATCGGATCAGGCAGGATCTCCGGCGCCGGCTCGCGGATCGGTTCCGGCTCATCCGGGGTCGGATCGGGCAGCGGGACTTTGCGAACGATCCGCTGACGGGGCGCCGTCGGTCTTTGTTCCACCTTGGGAGGAGGCGGCGTATATTTTTTCACCACGATGTAGCGGTGCGCCTCCGGCGTGTATACATTTGCATTGAACTCGGGAAGATGGACCACCAGCACCCCGAGATGAACCAGGATGGCCAGCAGGAACGCCGCCCACAACATACCGGCCTCGTGACGGTCGGGCACTCCAGGAAGCCACTCTGCTGCTGATGTCTTGATCATGGCAGGCCTCCTTATCTCCTACATCTTTTATAAGACAGCACCGAATAGATGGAAATCGTGGGTTTCCGCAGCCCGATTGAGGGAACTGCGTACCGCCTGTTGGTATAATCCAGGTCAAGGCGGGTGAAACAGCAGGATGGTCATCATGCACCGGTCAACGGTATTCATCGTGGACGACGACGACTCGATCCGGGACAGCCTGGGGATGCTCATGAAGTCGGTCGGCCTCACCGCAGAGTGTTACTCCTCGGCGGCCGAGTTCCTCGATGCGTACGACCCCCACCAGCCGGGCTGCCTGATCCTCGATATCCGGATGCCGGGGATGAGCGGTATCGAGCTGCAGCACAAGCTGGCGGAACAGCACTCCATACTTCCCATCATCTTTCTGACCGGGCACGGCGACGTTTCCGGTGCGGTCCACGCCATGCGAGCCGGCGCGGTGGATTTCATAGAGAAGCCGTTCAACGAGCAGACCTTGCTGGACCGGGTGCACCGCACGCTGAAGCAGGACCTCAAAAACCACGAGTTACTCCTGCGCCGGGAGGAGATCCGGGACCGGATAGCCAGCCTGACCGTTCGTGAAAGCCAGGTCATGGAACAGGTCGCCGCCGGAAACGCCAACAAGGTCATCGCCATGAACCTCAATATCAGCGAGCGAACCGTGGAGATCCACCGGGCCCGGGTTATGCACAAAATGGGGGCCGAATCCCTGCCCCACCTGGTCCGTATGGTGATCCAGGGCCGGGATAAGTAGTTTTCCTTATTTCCTGCCCCGATCCGACCGCCGTAACATCCTGTTACGGGGGTGGCTCAATGCAGATCAAGGCGATTGGCAAGCGACGTGAGTCGGCTCCACGGCCTGCGCAGACAGCTGCAGAGCAGGTCTACCTCATCGCGGAACAGCCGGAACGATCCGGTCTCGTGGAATCGGCTCTCCGCCGGGCCTCACTGAAGCTTCGCAGCTATTCCTCGGCGGAACAGTTCCTGTACGATGTCTCCTCCGATAACCGGGGGGTGGTGGTAACCGAGGCCAACCTTCCCGGTATCAGCGGCGTCGAACTGCATCACCGTTTGATTGAACGAGGGATCGATCTGCCGGTGATCGTTCTGACCGATGAGGGCGACATACCAACGGCGGTCCGCGCCCTTGAGGCCGGCGCCCTCGATTGCGTGGAAGAACCGGTCCATGCCCGGGCCCTGGTGCACAGGATTCGGGATGCTCTGAGCAGGTACCACTCCTGAAATCCGACTATACTGCCTGCAGGAAGGCCGCCATGCGTAAATGCCAACCTGCTATCGTCTGCCTCGCCGTAATCAGTTACACCGGTACTGCCCGGGGAGCCTGGCCGGGACCGGGTAGCAGCGACCTGATCTGGGCTGTGGTCATCTTCGCTATCGTGCAGTTCGCCATCATCTTTGTGCTGGCCAACAATATCGCCAAGCGGCGGCGCGCCGAACAGGATGCATCCCAGGCCAGGGAGCGCCTGGCCCATGTGGACCGCATCCATGCCATGGGCGAGATGGCCTCCGGGATCGCCCACGAGATCAATCAGCCGCTGGCCGCCATCGTCAGCTACGCAGCCGCCGGCCGCAAGATGCTGGAATCAGGCGATACCGACCTGTCCGAACTGAAACGCGCCATGACCGGGATCGGCACCGCCGCCGGCAAGGCCGGCGAGGTGCTGCGGGAGTTGCGGGCGATGCTGCGCAAACGGGAGCCCCGGCGAGTGCCGGCCGACCTGAACGGCCTGGTCTCGGAAGCGCTGGTGCTGGCCGACGCCTCGTCTCACGAGAGCGGCATAAAAATCGAAACGGAATTGGCCGGCCGCCTTCCACCGACGGCGGTCGATCCGATCCAGATACAGCAGGTCATCCTGAACCTGCTGCAGAACGGCATTGAGGCGAGCCGGTCCCACGCCGGAACCGGTGTGGTCATCCGAACCAGGTCCACCGACGGCGATCGGCTGGAGCTGTCGGTTCTTGACTCCGGAGCCGGCATCAGCGCCGAACATGCAGCCCGGCTGTTCGAACCGTTCTTCACCACCAAGAAGGACGGCATGGGCCTGGGCCTGTCCATCAGCCGTTCGATCATCGAGGCACACGAGGGCAGGTTGTGGTTCTCCCCCAACCCTGACGGCGGCGCCATCTTCCATTTCACGCTGCCGGTGGCTACCGATCTCGATTTCGAACTTGCCGATATTGAGGATTGAGAAGGATCAGGCGGTCCGCAACGCCTGGTAGCGTTCCACACGGTCCGGCGTACCCAGATCGGCCCATTCACAGTCGTGGGCGCGAACGACGGCCAGCGAACTGCTGGAGCGCTCAAGCACTTCCCTGCTGAAGTCGCAGTCCGGCATCGTGTCGTACAGGGCATCCAGCCGCTGGGCAGCCCTGGGGGTCGCCTGCTGCCAGATGCCGAACCGGCGGGCAACTTCCGGTACCGTGTCGGCCACCAGTCCATGGATCGCTTCGGCGCTGCCGACGAAAATGAAACTGTTCATCAGGGCGCCTGCCCGCATCAGTTCCCGCCCACGGATCGGATCCGGTTTTTCAACAAAGCTGTCCACCGGCTGGATCCCCAGCGGCGGACCGGACGGCATGATCCAGCCGTAGCCGTTCTCCCATTGCCGGGGTTCAATCCCGACCAGCACAACCTGGCTCCGTTCCCGGTCCAGTGCTGCGAACCCTTCCCGGATCGCCGCCTGCAAGCGGTGCTCGTGCTCCACATGGTGGTCGGTCGGCATGACCGCCACCGTCGCCCGGGGGTCCCGCCTGCGGATTTCCATGACCGGGAACAGGATGCCGGCGCCTGTGCCCCGGTTCCGGGGTTGGACCAGGATGTTCTCCGACGGCAGGTCCGCAAGCTGATGCTTCCACCAGCGCCTGTGCTTCCGGGCCACAACCGCAACGGTCCGTTCCGGGGGGGCGACGGCGGACGCTCGTTTCAGGGCCCACTGCAACATGCTCTCGGCGCCGCCCCAGGCGTAGAACTGCTTGGGAACCTCGACACCGTCCGCCTCGCAGGTCAGGCTCCGGACCCGCTTGCCGTCGCCGGCGGCGAGAAGGATCACCCAGCGATGGGCGTCCGGATCCGGGCTCACATCCATCGGTGGCCCCAATCGTCCAGGAACCGGTCCATTGCATCCTTGGGCAGGCCGGGTCGCGCCGGGTTGACGTGGTAGTTCAGGAGGTAATCCAGGAACTCCTGGCAGACCTCCTCCTTTTCGGCCTCCCGGCCCAAGCCGGCGTAATCCATGCGGGCGCAACCTTCGATCAGGAAGTCCTGCACCAGGATGAAGCGCTTGATCACCGCCTCTGCGTACCGACCATATTTCGCTTGCAGGGCGTCACCGGCCGCCTGCCGGGCTTCCGGATCGGCGGACAGATGGGGAGCCTGCAGTACGATCATGCGGCCTTCAAGGCGGTCGACTTTGCATCGGCGCCGGCCGGCGCCTGGCTCAACCGCCTCCAAAATACGGCGCTGATCATCCAGGAAGTCGCCGACGGAATACGGCGAGTTGAGGCCGGGTCGGCCGACATCCAACTCTCTAGTGTGGGAGCCCACCATGGCCATTACCTCCATTTCCTACCTACTTCGCTGGAATAGTTACGCTTATCCCGAGCTTTCCGGTGGTGTCATTGTGTTCGCGATTGCGCTACGCGGACAATCGTGTCATCTGCGAACCGACCCTTCGGAAAACACCTACTCCGCCGGATGGCCATTTCGGGGACAGGCACCTTAACCGGGGTTTTGGGGACACCCTTGTGGCGAAAGAGGTGGATGTCCGACCATTGGAGGCAGGTTCCAACCCCGCAGTCCCACTCATCCTCCTCTTATTAATAGCCGGAAAGAGGTGGATGTCCGACCATTGGAGGCAGGTTCCAACCCCGCAGTCCCACTCATCCTCCTCTTATTAATAGCCGTCCTGAAGTGACGATTTGAAAACGGTCCCGCGTTGGCGGGACTGTTTTCAAATCGTCGCTTACGGACGGCCGTAAAAGGGCGCTGCTATCGAAGTGGAGGTGGTTGCTTTAGACGAGCAGGTTCAATTACCTGACGTACTACTGGAGCCCAAGGATGTCCCCGAAACCCGGGTTAAGGTGCCTGTCACCGAAACTAGGCGAAGCGGACGGCGTAGATCGGCGGCAGATGGTTGCTGACGGACTGCCAGTGGTCGCCGCCATCTTCGGTAACCCACAACGAACCGGTGGTGGAGCCGAACGCCAGCACCCGGCCGGTCTCGTCCACGTCCAGGGCATGGCGGAACACCAGGTCGTAGGCATGGTCCTGGGGCAGACCGTTCCTAAGCTCGGCAAACGTCTTGCCGCCATCCGTGGTCCTGGCCACCACCAGTTTGCCGTCCACCGGCACCCGGCACTCGTCCTTGACCGCCGGCACGAACCAGGCGGTTTCAGGATCCTTCGGGTGAACCGCCACGGCAAATCCGAATACCGAGGGCGGCACGTTGGGGATCTCGCTCCAATGGGCGCACGAGTCGGCTGAGCGGAACACGCCGTTGTGATGCTGGGCGTAGAACATGTCCGGATCCGCCGGGCACTGGACCATGCGGTGGGGATCCTGGATCAGTGGGTCATGTTTCCGATCCGGCGGCATATACGCCGCGAACATCCCGTCGCACATCACCTTCCAGGATCGCCCGTGGTCCCGACTCTCCCAGACGCCGCCGCAGGAAACCGCCACCCGGACCACGGCGCTGTCACGGGGATCGACGCAGATCGAGTGGATCCCCGGATCGTCGTAACCGCCACCGAACCACTTTTCACGTTCGGGCATATCCCACAACGGTTGGTTCAGCTCCCAGCTGTCTCCACGGTCGGCGGAGTAGAACAACCCTCCCGGAATACTGCCGGCCCACAACCCGCCAGGGCGGTCGTCTCCGGCCAACTCCAGCGACCACAGCAACTTCATGGACGGACCGTCCTCCGATTCCGGATACCGGGGAGCCTGGATTTCGCTCCAGGATGCGCCATCGTCCTCGGAGCGGTGCAGCTTGACTCCGAAATGGCCCAGGTTCAGTGCAGCGTACAGCGTCCCGTCCCGGGGATCGGATAACACCATGGTCACCGGATCTCCGATGAACGACGTGCGGTCCACGCGCCAGGAACTCCCGGCACGCCGAACCATTTGGAACAAACCTTTGCGGGTCGCTGCCAGCAGCCGATCCGACATCCCTGTCCCCCCTCCCGTCAGCCTCCGGAAAGAGCCTGCATGACGAAAATTTCAGCATCGGAGGGAACGACATCGGCCAGCCCGGAACGGTCCAGAACCTGTTCGCCGTCGACGAACACCATCACGTGTCGCCGCAACGCGCCCTGGTCGTCCAGGATGTATGAGCGCAGCATCGGATTGGAGCTGAAGACCGCGTCCAGCGCTTCGCGTACCGTGCCGCCTGCAACTTCCGCAGTCGGCGTCTTGACATGCCGCTCCAGGTTGGAGGTAAACCGGACTTTGACCATGATCTCCGACAATCAGGTATCACCAGAAGGAGGTTCCCATGAAGATATGGAAACGAGCCATGCCAGCCGCAGTCGTTCTTTTTCTTGCACTGCTGACACTCGCCTCGGCAACCACCGAGCCGAAGACGTACTACTACGGCATCGAAATGGACGGCGTGTTGTGCGGCTATTCCAAATTGACTGCCGCTCCTGCCGAAATTGATGGCGAGACCATGATCGTGCTGAATCACGAGGTCTTCGTCATGATCTCGGCGCTGGGATCGAAATTCAATTCGGAGGTCGATTTGACCTACCACATCGACCCTGCCACCGGGCAGTTCACCTACCACGACAGCGAGGTCCGGCAAGGGGGGACAAAGCTGGATTCCAAACTGTTCGTGGAGGGCAATACCGTCCGGTTCACCTCCTCCCTCAGCGCAGATGATGAGATCGCCGAAATCACTCCCGACGTGATTCTGGACAACACCCTCTTCCACCCGTTCCTCAAGGCCGACTTCGTGGATGCCGCCACTCCCGAAAAGACCTACGACATGTACGAAGTACGGGAGGCCAAAGTCCAGAAGACAACCTACACCCGGGCCGGGGAAGAAAAGCTGACTCTGGCCGGCAAGGAGTGGGACACCGTCATCCTGGATTTCTTGAACCAATCCACCGGCGTCAAGGCCAGGGGCTGGCTGGACCGGGCGACCGGGATCTTCGTCAGGATCGAAAGCCCGAACAATCGGGTCGGTTATCTGACCGATCCTTCGGTGGTCAAGAAGATACAGGTCGCCAATCTGGACGACTCGCTCACCGCCAGGACAAACAAATCCATTCCCGACATGCATGCGATCCGGTATATGAAGGTCAAGGCGATATTGGAGCCAACCGGCTTGCGGGTTACACCGGAGAGCCTGAACGTGCCCGGGCAGACATTCAGCGGCACAGTTACCGAGAACCGCGTGGAAGGCGTGTTCGAGATCGAGCACCCGGTGTATGGCGGAAGCGAGGCTCCTCCGTTCCCCGCCGTCCATGCCGACATCGAAACACTCAAGGAATACCTGGAACCCGGTGATTTGATCGAGTCCGACGACCCGGTGCTAATGGAGAAAGCGGGAGAGATCGTAAGCGGAGCCTCCGATTCCTGGGAAGCGGCGGTGCTGCTGAGCCGGTGGGTGGCGCAGAATATCGAGTACGCCATCCCGGGTGGAGGCACCGCCCGGAACACCTACGACACACGAACCGGCGAATGCGGATCCCACTCTTTTCTCCTGGCAGCATTCTGCCGTGCCGTCGGGATTCCGGCCCGGGTGGTCTGGGGCTGCATGTATATCCCGAACTACGGCGGCGCGTTCGGCCAGCACGCGTGGACCGAAATCCATATGGCAGGCGCCGGCTGGATCCCGCTGGATTCCACCGCCAACGAGAATGATTTCCTGGATTCCGGGCATATCCGAATTGGGGAATACCAGTCGATGACCACAGCCCTGAACCCGGTCTCCGTTGAAATCCTGGAGTACCGGATCGGTGACGGGGACGGGGAGCCGGTCGGCACCGGACAGCAATACCAGGATTACCTGGGCAAGTTCACCTTCGCCGCCGCCGGTATGACGGTAACGACCCAGGTCCAGGACGGCATCCTGGCCATCGATATTCCCGACAAGGTTGTGCTCGGTCTGAACGACCCGGATGAAAATGGTCGGTGGTACGCCAAGCTGAGCGATCGGTTGTACGCGGAGTTTCCCCGGGATGACAGCGGCGTCGTCACATCACTACTGCTCCACGAAATGGTTCGCATGGCGAGACAGTCCGACGCGGAGACGGTTCCGGATGAGACCCCGGAGCAATACCGCTCTCATTTGGGTGTTTTCCGCCTTGCACAACTGGGGGCCGATTTTAAGGTGATCTGGGAAAACGGCAGCCTGGCGGTGGAGGATCCCCTGATCGGGAAGACCGTCCAC
>CALZKF010000236.1 GCA_945787955.1 uncultured Acidobacteriota bacterium
TAGTCCAGGGCTGTGGCGACGAAACCGGGAAACTCCACGGTTACGAGCCAGCGGCCCTCCTGGTTCTGGTAATACAACAGGTTGTCGACGAAGAAGCGGCCCTTCTTGTTGGTGCTCGCCTCGTAGACGGCCTGGTCGCTCGCGGTGTTCCTGAAAACCAGTTTGACTCCCACCATCGGATTGCCTTCGTTGTCGACAACGATGCCCCGCGCCTTGGACGTAGCCTGTGCAAACAGATCACCGTGTGCAACCAGACTGCATACCAACAGAAGCGGAACAATCTTCGCAAGTTTCCAAGTCATGATGCTTTCACTCCCGGGGGCCGTCAGCCCGGACATTCCGGCACCCTGCCGCAAAGGCGGCCGGGGAACAACCTGATTACACCGGACTAAAGATTATATTCGGGTCTGGAGGATGGAGCTACTTGCGCACCCGGATTCCGGCGGAGACTTCCGGGTCCAGGGCCAGCGTGGTCTCCCCCAGGGCCAGAATTGTGGCCGGTCTGCGCTGGCGGACCTGGACCACGACGCCGGGCACGACACCCATGCCGGAGAGCCGGACCATCATTTCCGGGTGGCCGGCTACGATCCGCACGATCTGCACTTCTTCCCCTTCCGGAACCTGGGTGAGGGACTGCTCGCCGGCAGGACCCTGCTGTAACTTGTCTTTTTTCAAGAGAACCACCTCCGGACGCGGTCCACCAGGCCCAGGGTCCAATTGATCAGGCGGGAACTGCGGGGGAACTGAAACCCGCAGCTGGGGCATTTCACAAGGTCGCAGCCGGCGTTCAGGGGGCAAGAGCCGCAACCCCGTTCGATTCGGGTGAATGCGTAACCGCACAAGCCGCAATGCATGGTCGCCGTGGTCATGCCGTCACCTCACGCCAGCGGCAGCGGGATTGCCCGCAGCACCGCATTGAGCGCCGCTCCCACGAGGAGAGCAAACGGGAAGATGAATGCCGAGATCGCCAGGCCGGTTCTCCAGCCCCGCTCCTTCACCACCATGAACAGGTTGGCGATGCAGGGTATGAACAACGTGATGGTGGTGACCGCCACCAGGACCTGCACCGGATCCAGGGCGCCGTCACGGGACATGTGATAGAGGCCGGCAACGCCGAAGTCACGCCTCAGAAACCCGATGATGAACGTGCCGGCGGTTTCCCGGGGGAGTCCCAGGAACCCCTGGAGAACGGGTGCCGCGGCCCGCTCCATGGCGGCCAGCCAGTTCAGCCGGTCGACGATGAACAGGATCATCGTTCCCAGGACGAACAGAGGCACCGCCTCCTTGAGATACCACTCGATCCGGGCCATGGTTTTCACCAGGATGTTCCCTGGTCTGGGCATCCTCAGCGGCGGTAATTCCAGGATGAAATCACTTGCCCTGCCGGGGAGCAGTTTCGAAGCCAGGGCGCCGACCAGCAGGATCACACTCAGCACAACCGAGATCCAGATCAAAAGTGCGAGAGGCGACAACGCGCCCAGCATGGCCAGGATTACAGTGAGCTGGGCGGAGCAGGGCACCCCCAGCGCCAGCAACAGAATGACGATCAGCCGCTCCTTGCGCGTCTCCAGAATCCGGGTGGTAAGGGTCGCCATGGTGTCGCAACCGAGTCCCAGCACCATAGGCAGGACCGCTTTGCCGTTCAGGCCGATACGGCGGAAGCCCTTGTTCACCATGACGGCAAGCCTGGGCAGGTATCCGGAATCCTCCAGGAGCCCGAACGCCAGGAAGAAAGTACCGACAATAGGAAATACCAGCGCCAGGGAGTAAGTCAGGGCCATGGTGATGATCCCGTACTCGCCGACCAGGAAATCCCGAACCCAGCCGATGGTGATCCAGCGGTCGGCGAAGGCAATGGCGGCCGGGTTGATGATCCCGCCGAACAAACCTTCTTCGAGGATCCCCACCAGGGTTCCGGCGCCGAATACGCCGACGAATTGGTACATAACGAACAGCACGACTCCCAGGATCGGAATACCCCACAGGCGGTGCGTGGTGTAGCGATCCAGGAACTGGCGGATCCGGGTCCCGGCGTGCTTCTTCTGATCGGCCCGCCGTTCCACACGGCCGACGATCTCGGAAGCGACGGCGAGCCTGGCCTGGTTGACGATGTAAATCAGCGGTTCATCCAGATCGGAGCGGAGCCGGTTCCGCAGCTCGGAAATCGCTTCCAGCGCGCCTGAGCCCAGTTTCCCGGACAGCCAGCCGTCCAGGGAGCCGTCGTCGCACAGAACCATCAGTCCCAGGGCCCGGGCGGACACTGGAGCAGCCGGAAGCAGTGGGATGACATCGTCCAGGGCCTGCTCCACTCTCTCCGGGTACCGTATGGTGCGCGTGCCGCAACGGGCTCCGGCCAGGGCTACCCGGAGCGCTGCGGTTCCCCGACCCCGGGTCGCCACAGTCGGAGTAACCTCCACTCCCAGTTCCGCCCCGAGACGGTTGCGGTCGATCTCGATGCCCTTGGCCTCGGCCTCGTCCATCATGTTGAGGCAAAGCACATACGGCCGTTGCATTTCCTCCAGTTGGAGGGCCAGCATGACGGTCCGCTGGGTGTTTTTGGCGTCTCCCACCGCTACCACGACGCCGGTCTCCTCTGACAGGAGCATATCCCGGGTTACCCGCTCATCTTCGCTGGAGGGTAGGAAGGAATTGGCCCCGGGAGAATCCAGAACCGTGACCTTGCGGTCCCCGACCACGGCTATGCCCTGGGTGACCTCCACGGTAGTTCCCGGATAGTTGGAAACAACCACGTAATTGCCGGTCAATTCGCCGAACAGGGCGCTTTTGCCGACGTTCGGGTTGCCGACCAGCAGCAGCTTGCCTTCGGGAAGGTCGGCCCCGTCCCTGATGACTGCCGCCTTGTCGGAAAACGTGCCGGCCACCGGCCCTACCCCCCGGCGCCGGCGCGGGCCGGGTCGCTGCATTCTTCTGCGGCGTCTTTGCAATTACAGGCATGACAAACACCGTAGATCTGAAGCGTGTGGTCCAATGGCTCGAAGCCACTCCGGCGGCATACCTCCTGCTGCAGACGCTCGATTTCCGGTTCGACGAACTCGATGATTTCACCACACCGCACACAGATCATATGTTCGTGATGCTCCCGACCCTCGATCGGCTCGTATAGCGACGGACGGTCACCCAAATCGATCTTACGCAACAGGCCGACCTCGACCAGGGTGTTGAGGGAACGGTAAACAGTTGCCCGGGACACCTGGACGCCCTGATGGCGGAAATGGCTGAGCAGCCGGTCCACATCGAAGTGTCCGCCGCAGGTCAAGACCCCCGCCAGGATCGAACGCCGTTCCGCGGTCAGACGGATCCCGCGGTCCCGAAGGGTTTGAACCATTGCCGGCAGGCGGGAAGACATCGCTGGGCTCCAGTTGAGACAGTATCTCAATTTAGACGCAAACCCCAGAATCGTCAACAAGATGGACCTGCGATTGAGGACCGGAATTGGCCGAATTAGGTAACTGTTGCACCGAAACCACTTGTGCCATTGGAGGGTGCTATAGTCCTTCGAGCCCTGGAGGAAACCTGCGATGCCGAACCGAATCCCGGAACGTCTGGTGGCGGAATCCCGCGTGATTATGACCGAGATCGTCCTGCCTGAGGATACCAACCACCGTGGCTCGATATTCGGCGGCCGCGTTCTGGCCCTGATCGACAAGTGCGCCGCCGTCGCTGCGATCCGGCATGCCAGAGGAGAGGTACTGACGATCTCCATGGATACGGTGGAATTCCGCAATCCCGTCGTAGCAGGACAGATCCTGATCCTGAACGGTTGGATCAACGCCGCGTTCGGGTCTTCCATGGAGATTGAGGTCGAGGTCCGGTCCGAAGATCCGTCGTCCGGCGCCAGGGACCTGACCACCCGGGCCTTTGTGACGATGGTGGCTGTGGACGAAAACGGACGGCCCCGCCGGGTGCCCGGATTGCTGGCATCGGACGATGACGAGGCGCGGCGCGCCGACGAGGCGACCCGGCGGAGGACGATCCGCCTTCAGAACGCTACGAGCTCATAGACCTCAGGGTTCAGCGAATCGTCTTCCCGCACTTCGATCCGATCCGGGATCAGATCGTTGACCGGCCCGGATCCGGACTGCAGTTCCAACAGGATCGACTCGGCAACATCCGGGTGCGCCCGGACCACGAACCTGCCGGACGAGAGTCCGACACCGATCCGGAGGATTTCCTCGATCGCTTCCGCCGCGACGGTTTCGGATCTCCGCACCCTGCCCAGGCCGGCGCATCGGGGGCAGGGCCGGGTCAGGAGTCGGGCGAAAGCGGACCGGGTTCGCTTCCTTGTCAGTTGCAACAGGCCGAACTCACCCAAGCCACCGACCTTGGTCCGGGCCGGGTCCGACTTCAGAGCTTCGATCAGAGCTTCGGTCACTTTGCGCCGGCTCTCCGGGGACTCCATATCGATGAAATCGATGACTATGATCCCGCCCAGGTCTCGCAGGCGCAACTGACGGCCGATCACCGCCGCCGCTTCCAGATTGGTCTTCAGGATCGTCTCCTCCGGCCGACTCTTCCCGACATATTTGCCTGTGTTGACATCGATGCTCACCAGCGCTTCCGTCGGCTCGATTACCAGGTATCCGCCCGATTTCAACCAGACTCTGGGCCGCATGGCCCGGTCGATTTCCTCATCCAGACCGTGGGCTTCGAACAGGGAGTGGTCGCCGGCATGGAGGCGCACCCTGGACGCCATGGCGGGATCCAGGTTTCTCAGGTAGTCCACGGCCCGGCTGTAGTCGACCTCTCGATCCACCCATATCGTTTCG
>CALZKF010000237.1 GCA_945787955.1 uncultured Acidobacteriota bacterium
TCGCGGGATGCCGATTTGAAAGGTCACGCCATGACGGGATCTTCCAAATCGGCATCCCGCGACGGCCGTAAAAGAGCATTACAGATCGAAGTACAGGTCGTAGCTCAAGGCGAGCAGTCAGTAGAATTCACTACCGCCATCTCATAGGGTGTCCCCGAAACCCGGGTTAAGGTGCCTGTCCCCGATACTCGCGGTATGATACCCGCTCCGCGGGCCGGAAATCCGGTGGAGGGCCAATGAGACGGATCAAGCTGCATTGGTGGATTCTGATCGGAATCGGAGCCGGCATATTCGCCGGGGTGCTGACCCAACACCTCTGCATCGCAGCCGACATCCCTGTGGAGTCGACTGCGGCGTATGCCGCCTACGACGGTATCGCCACGATCTTCATGAAGCTCCTGAAGATGATTGTCATCCCTCTGGTGTTTTTCTCCCTGGTTTCCGGCATGCAGGGCATGGGCAGCCTGGCCCGGCTGGGTCGGCTCGGCTTCAAGACCTTCCTTTTTTACATGGGTACCTCCTTGCTGGCGATCCTGACCGGGTTGACCCTGGTGAACCTGATCCGGCCCGGGGTCGGATTCCAGGTGGAGGTTCCGACCACCCCGGTGGATAAGGAGCTGCCCGAAACTTTTTGGGATGTCCTGACCAGCATGGTGCCGGACAACGTTATCCGGGCAGCCGCCGAGTTCGAACTGATCGGCGTGATCCTGTTCGCCATCCTGTTCGGCGCCTTCATGCTGACCCTGGAAGGAGAAAAGAAGACGGTCCTGTCCCGGTTCATCGAGGCATGCTCCGACGTCATGATGAAGATGACCGGCTTCGTCATCGCCCTGGCGCCGGTAGGTATTGCGGCGCTGATCGCCAAACTGGTCTCCGTGACCGGGACCAAGGTGTTCATCGAGATGCGATGGTATGTCGTTACCGTCGCCCTGGCCCTGGGTGTTCACCTGCTGGTGACCCTGCCGGCCCTGATCTACCTGTTCACACGGCGCAACCCGTACCGTTTCATCTGGACCATGAGTCCCGCGTTGTTCACCGGGTTCTCTACCGCCAGCAGCAGCGGCACGTTGGGAGTCACCCTGAAACGGGCGGAACACGGTGCGGGCATTTCCAACCGTGTGGCCAGTTTCGTCCTGCCCCTGGGGGCGACCATCAACATGGACGGCACGGCGCTGTACGAGATCGTTTCGGTGCTGTTCATCGCCCAGATCCACGCCGGTATCGATCCGACCTTCAGCCTGACCCTGGGCCAGCAGCTGTTGATCGTTTTCCTGGGTCTGGCGGTCAGCATCGGCGCCGCCGGCATACCCCATGCCGGCCTGGTGATGATGGTGATCATCCTGCAGGCGGTAGGGCTGCCGGTGGAATATACCGCCCTGATATGGGCCGTGGACCGGGTCCTGGACATGTGCCGCACGGTGGTCAACGTCACCAGCGACTCAAGCATCGCCCTGATGGTTGCCCATGGCGAGGGCGAGGTGGCGGAGGGCTCGGATTGAGTCTCGACATCCTTTACGTCGGATCCGAATCGGGTACATGCCTGCAACGAGCCGGTGGTCTGGAGGACCTTGGCCACAGCATCACGTTCATCGACTCCGGGCCTCCCGAGACCGATACGTGGCAGTACAAGGTGTACAGGGCGGTGCACCAGATCCGGCGTTACCCGGACCTGTTCAGGGCCGGTTCCAAAATCGTCAAGGCGGTTTCGCAGAAGCCGTACGATCTGCTCTGGCTGGACAAGGGCTTGATGATCGCCCCAGGCGCCCTGGCCCGGGCCCGGGAGATCCGCCCGGGTATGAAACTGTTGACCTACAGCCCGGACGACATGATGAACCCCGGGAACCAGACGAGGCGCTACCTTGCCCACCTGCCGCTCCATGACCTCGTTGTGACTACCAAGTCCTACAATGTCCAGGAGTTGCTGGGGCTGGGGGCTAGAGATGTGCTGTTCGTCGGCAACGCCTACGATCCGGAGCTGCACCGGCCGATTGATCTTTCACCTGCCGACCAGGCCCGGTTCGGTGCGGAAGTCGGTTTCGTCGGGGCGTTCGAGGAGGAACGTGCCGCCTCCATGATCTTGGCGGCCCGGGCCGGCATTCCGATCACGGTCCACGGTCCCGGGTGGGCCCGCAGCCGCAACGTTCACCCGAATCTGAAAATCGGTGAGAGTTTCCTTACAGGCGCCGATTACACCCGGGCGGTGGTCGCCAGCCGGATCAACCTCGGTTTTCTGCGGAAGGTCAACCGGGACCTGCAGACCACCCGCAGCATTGAAATCCCTGCCAGCGGCGCCTTCATGCTGGCGGAAAGGACCGACGAACATCTGGAGCTGTTCAAGGAGGGGGTTGAGGCGGAGTTCTTCGGCTCCGATGAAGAGATGATCGAGAAGTGCCGCTACTACCTGGCCAACGATGAGCGGCGCCTGGCGGTAGCCAGGGCCGGCCTGGCCCGGTGCGTGGAATCCGGTTACAGCAACCAGGGCCGCCTGGCGACGATCCTTCGAAAGCTGGCCGGGACGAGCTGAAGCGGGCTAATCAATCAGCCGCAACTGCTCCAGGATTTCCTCCGGGCGCACCCGCACACGCCAGTCGTCGGTCAGTTTGCGCCAGACCACCCGTCCTTCCCGGTCCAGGACAAACATCGCCGGGCGGAAGATGTCGTCCCCTTCCATGCCGCCGTCCTCGTGGCGCAGTCCGAAGCGATCCATAGCTTCCCGGTTGTGGTCGGACAGCAGCGGGAACGTCAGGCCGTGCTTTTGCGCGATGCGGCCGTTCATCTCCGGGGGGTCGATGCTGATCGCCAGCACCTCCGCGTCAAGTTCATGTATCTGAGTGATCCGTGACTGCAAACCTTGCAGTTCCGACATGCAGAACGGTCACCAGTAGCCGCGATAGAACACCAGCACCGCCTTGCGGCCGCGGTAATCCGACAGGTCCACCACGGTGCCGCCGGCATCGGTCAGGGACACGGACGGAGCCGTGGCCATGGCCAGGGTTTCCTGTTTCGCCTGCGGCAACATGGAGGACAATACAAAGACGTAGCCTACGAACAGTGTGGCCAGCGCACCGGACAGGACCAGGCCGCCGCCGGCCGCCAGCTTGCGGCTCCAGGGTCGTTTCGAGCTGAACACCGCCTTGACGCCCAGGAAGGACAGTACGACTCCCAGGACCACCAGCGGCAGGTTCAGCCACGGGAAGTCCCGCAACAGCGGAAACCGGGCGAACCACATGAAATAGGTGACCACCCCGGCGAAGGTCAGGGCGGGACCGATCCATGCAAAATTGTTTTTATTCATGTCGAATACTCCGGCGGAAGGGTACACCATCCTCCATGCGTTGATGATAACCTTTCGAGGACCGCTGTTTATTTCGGAGAAAAATCCCGTGCGATTCGACAACCGAGTTCGGCTGACCAGCTACGCCGCTTGCGCCGGCTGAGCGAGCAAAATGGGCCCGGAGGCCCTGGCGCAGGTGCTGCGTCCGCTGCAAGACATGTTCCCGCCGGCAGACCACCCGGCGGTTATGCACGGTCTGGAACATCCGGACGACGCGGCGGTGTACCGTCTGGATGACGACCGGGCGATACTCCTTACCGCCGATTTCTTTCCGGCGGTGGTTGACGATCCGTACTGGTTCGGCGCCATTGCGGCGGCCAACGCCCTGTCCGACCTGTATGCCATGGGCGCCCGCCCTCTGTTCGCAATCAATCTGGTCGGATTTCCCGACGATATGAACAGCACCATACTCGCCGAGATCCTGAAGGGCGGCGCCGAAAAGATCCGGGAGGCCGGGGCGGTGGTTGCCGGCGGCCACACCACCATCGACAAGGAGCCGAAGTACGGTCTGGCTGTGGCCGGGTTGATCGAACCGGACCGCGTGCTGTCCAAAGGCGGCGCCCGCAAGGGCGACCTGCTGTTCCTCACCAAACCGTTGGGCACCGGCCTCGTGACCACCGCACACAAACGCCAGGAGGTTGAAGAGGAGGACCTGTTCTCGGCGGTTGAGAGCATGGCTCGGCTGAATCGCAAAGCGTCCGAACTGTTCCTCGATGCCGGAGATGCGGTCCACGCCCTCACCGACATCACGGGATTCGGCCTGGCCGGCCATGCCCACGAGATGGCTGAGCAGTCAGGACTCGCCTTTGCTATGGAGGTCCGCGCTCTGCCGCTTCTCCCCGGAGTCACGCGCTACTCCCGCGAGATGCTGGTTCCCGGCGGCCTGAACCGGAATGCCGATTACTACGGCAGTTTCGTGGACGGCATCAAGCTCGAGGGCCTGTCCAGACACATCGTCTACGACCCCCAGACTTCCGGCGGACTTCTGGCGGCGGTGGACCCTGGTGAGGCGGAAGCGCTTCTTGCCCGTTTCAAGGAAACTGACGAGCCTTGCTGGGTGGTAGGTTCGGCCCTTGAAGGTCCGGCCGGCCGACTGGTTTTCAGGTAGCCTTCTCCCAGTTGGTGTGCGGCGCCTTGTTCTTCACCAGATAGTTCCACAGCAGTTCGCGGTACGTCCTCGGTTTCAGGCCGACGCTGGCGTAGAACGGCCGCAACAGCCGGTGCAACGCCGGCAGGTTGTAGAACGGCACCCTGGGAAAGTAGTGATGTTCCAGGTGGTAATTGGAGAACAGGTAGGCGTAGTCCCAGAACCAGGACGGCTTCATCAAGGTGCTCCACTTGGCCGGTTCGTCGGTGTCGATGTCGTAATGCTGGCCCAGGCGGTTCAGGACGAAGGCGATGGGAAACACCACGAAAATCGGCAGCACGTAGACCCGTATGGTGAGGGTCCGTTCGATGCCGATCCGGCGCCGGAGCGGCTCCGGGTAGCCCGCCGTTTCCCTGGCGGCAGCCCGGAAATAAATGAAAAACAGGGCCGGCGTGAAGTACAGCAGCTTGTACCACCTGCGGTTCAGCTTGGGAGAGAGGTGGAACCGTTTCGGGTCCTCGGTATCCGAGCCGAGTTCGGCGTGGTGATCCAGGTGCCAGCGGGTGAACTGGCTGGCGGAGATGCCGCTGGGGAACGCATAGATGTTCCCCAGGACCCGGTTCAGCCGGGTGTTCCTTTTTCGCAGCACCACGTCGTGAACCACCTCGTGCAGGAGCACCGTGAAGTTGAACAGGGTGAACCCCATCACCAGGGCCAGCAAGGTGACCCAGGCCGGGTTGGTCAAGTGCCACAGACCGAAACCGGCTCCGCCGACAAGGAAGAATTGCCAGCCGACGATCAGGAAGTGCAGCACCGGCCGCCGCCGGTGCAGACGGCGGACCTCACCCGAAGGCAGTTCTTCCGCCAGACGCCGGCGCAGGGCGGTGCTGGCGGAGGCGTAGGAGTTCCCTTTCACCGATGCGGTGTTGTACAGCCTGTCCATGAAGGTGAATATGCCACGAAAAGAACATGCGAGCCATGCCAAGAGGACTGAAATGGACCCTGATTGGAGGCGGAAAGGCCGGTGTTCCGCTTGAATCCAGCGCCCGATCAGGGCTATCATGCCGCTTCGTTCGTCCGAACAGATCAGGAGCGATGATGCGATCGGTATTCAGCCTGTACCGTTCCTCCGTCGGAAAAAAGATCGTAATGGCGATCTCCGGCGTCTTTCTTTTCCTCTGGATCGTCGGTCATATGCTCGGGAACCTGAAGGTGTTCTTCGGCCAGGAGGCGTTCGATCACTACGCCCACGGCCTCAAGGAATTTGGGGACCCGTTTCTGCTGCATGGCCAGTTCCTCTGGATCGTCCGGTTCGTGATGCTGGCGATCATCTTCCTGCACATGTTGTCGGCCCTGGCCGTCTATCTGCAGAGCAAGGCGGCCCGCAAAACCGGCTACAAGAAAGAGGAAGCACTGACCTTCACCTACGCCTCCAGGACCATGCGATGGGGCGGGGTGATTCTGCTGGTGTACATCGTGTACCACCTGCTGCACTTCACCGTCGGCTCGGCCCATCCGAAGTTCGTCCCGGGCGCCGCTTACGCCAACCTGGTGGTCGGATTCCAGAACTGGTGGGTGTCCGGTTTCTACATCGTGGCGATGATCGCCCTGGGGCTGCACCTCTATCACGGGCTGTGGTCGGCATGCCAGACCCTGAACTTCAACAATCCCAGGCTGAGGGATCTGCGGCGGCCGGCAGCGCTGCTGATCACCCTGTTCATCGTCCTGGGCTTCTGCTCGGTTCCGATCTCGGTGCTCGCCGGGATCGTCACCCTTCCGTAGGGAACTGGAGGTATGTGATGAAGCTGATATCCGGTATCCCTTCCGGCCCGATTGAAGACCGGTGGACCAACCATAAATTCGACATGAAACTGGTCAACCCGGCCAACAAGCGCAAATTCAACATCCTGGTTGTGGGCAGCGGCCTGGCAGGCGGTGCGGCGGCGGCCACCCTGGCCGAACTCGGTTACAACGTAGAGTGCTACTGCTACCAGGACAGCCCGCGACGGGCCCACAGCATCGCCGCCCAGGGCGGCATCAACGCCGCCAAGAACTACCAGAACGACGGCGACAGCGTGTACCGGTTGTTCTACGACACGGTCAAGGGTGGGGACTTCCGCTCCAGGGAGGCCAACGTCCACCGGCTGGCGGAAGTCAGCATGAACATCATCGATCAGTGCATCGCCCAGGGCGTTCCGTTCGCCCGGGACTACGGCGGCATGCTGGACAACCGCTCGTTCGGCGGCGCCCAGGTCTCGCGGACCTTTTACGCCCGGGGTCAGACCGGGCAGCAACTGCTGCTGGGGGCCTATTCGGCATTGTCCCGGCAGATCGGCCTGGGCAAAGTGAACATGTTCCCGTTCACCGAAATGCTCGATCTTGTGCTCGTAAACGGCAAGGCCCGGGGGATCGTGATCCGGGACCTCAAGACCGGCAAGATCGAAACCCGAACCGGCGATGCGGTCCTGTTGTGCACCGGCGGCTACAGCAACGTGTTCTACCTCTCCACCAACGCCAAAGGCTGCAACGCCACCGCCATATGGCGGGCGCACCAGCTGGGGGCCGGCTTCGCCAATCCATGCTTCACCCAGATCCATCCGACCTGCATCCCCCAGAGCGGCGACTACCAGTCCAAGCTGACCCTGATGTCCGAGTCCCTGCGGAACGACGGCAGGATCTGGGTACCTAAGAGCGAGGGCGACAACAGGAAGGCGCGGGAGATCCCCGAAGACGAACGGGACTACTACCTGGAGCGGCTGTACCCCAGCTTCGGCAACCTGACCCCCCGGGACATCGCCTCCAGAAGGGCGAAGGAAGCGGTTGATTCGGGCCGGGGCGTGGGACCACAGAACAACGGCGTGTTCCTCGATTTCGCCGAAGCGATCGGACGGCTCGGGAAGGAAGTAATCGCCGAACGGTACGGCAACCTGTTCGACATGTACATGAGGATCACCGGTGAGGATCCGTACACCGTTCCGATGCGGATCTATCCGGCGCCGCACTACACCATGGGCGGCCTGTGGGTAGACTACAATCTGGAAAGCACCATCCCCGGCCTGTTCGTGCTGGGTGAGGCGAACTTCTCCGATCACGGCGCCAACCGGCTGGGGGCGTCCGCCCTGATGCAGGGGTTGGCCGACGGCTACTTCATCGCGCCCTACACCGTGGGCAACTACCTGGCCCAGGGCGGCCTGGACAAGGTGCCCTCCGATCACGCCGCCTGCAAAGAGGCGGAGGGGAGGGTAGCCGGCAGGATCGAACGCCTGCTGGGCATCGGCGGCAAGCGCACGGCGACGTCGTTCCACCGTGAACTGGGCCGGATCGTATGGGACGCCTGCGGTATGGCCCGGAACGCTTCCGGTCTGGAGGACGCGGTGAAGAAGATTCCGGTGCTGCGGGAGCAGTTCTGGAGCGACCTGATCCTGCCGGGGACCGGCTCCCGGTTCAATGCTGCTCTGGAGGAGGCCGGCAGAGTGGCCGACTACATGGAGCTGGCGGAGCTGATGTGCAGGGATGCCCTGAACCGCAATGAATCCTGCGGCGGCCACTTCCGTGAGGAGTTCCGGACCGAGGAGGGCGAAGCCCGGCGCGTGGACGAGGAATACAGCTACGGCGCGGTCTGGGAGTACACCGGCGAAAACCGCGAGCCGGTGATGCACAAGGAACGGCTGGAATTCGAGTACGTCAAGCCCTCACAGCGGAGTTACAAATGAACCTCATCCTTCAAGTCTGGCGCCAGGACGGACCCGATTCCAAGGGTCGCTTCGTTCGCTACGAGGCGAACGATATCAGCGATCACGCGTCGTTCTTCGAGATGCTGGACGTGGTCAACGAACAGCTCATCGAGAAAGGCGAGGAGCCGATCCACTTCTCCCATGATTGCCGCGAAGGGATATGCGGTACCTGCGGCATGGTGATCAACGGCACCCCCCACGGGCCGGACCCGGGTATCACCACCTGCCAGTTGCACATGCGCAGGTTCAACGACGGCGACGAGATCTGGGTCGAACCGTTCCGGGCCACCGCCATGCCGGTCATCAAGGACCTGGTGGTGGACCGCTCGGCCCTGGACTGCATCATCCAGGCCGGCGGGTACATATCGGCCAACACCGGGAACGCCCAGGACGCCAACGCCATCCCGATCCCCAAAAACGACTCCGACCTGGCCATGGACGCCGCCGCCTGCATCGGTTGCGGCGCCTGCGTGGCGGCCTGCCCCAACGCCTCGGCGATGCTGTTCACCGCGGCCAAGATCGGCCACCTCGGGCTGCTCCCGCAGGGCCAGGCCGAACGCAACTCGCGAGCGCGCGGCAACTGCACCAACCACGGTTCCTGCCAGAACGCCTGTCCCAAGGAGATCAGCGTCGACTTCATCGCCAGGCTCAACGGTGATTTCCTGAGGGCCGGGTTCAAGTAGCCCAATCCGTATCGGGCATGGCGCCGAAAAACCAATTATTCGTACGTATCCAATATATTGGATTAACGAGGGCGGCAGTATTCGGAAGCGACTTATGTAAAGCCCTATATACGAGTAGTTTACGCAAGTTCATAGATTCCGTTTGGCTGGCTCATTTATTGCAAAGTTATTGTGCATGAGACGAGTAGCAATATGTCCGGCCAGTCCGGGAACGATCGCTATTAGGAAAATTCTGAGGGAGGTGCAATGCAGATTTGGTCGAACAGGACAGGCTACCTGCTCATACCAGCCAATTCTGCCGACGCCCGCCCGAAGGCAATCAGGAGGATGAGATCCATGAAGTTTACACGCATTCTGTTCTGGCTGCTGTTGGCTGTCGCCATCAGCACCGGCGCCGTCCTTGCCCAGACTACCGGTCAGATCACCGGTTATGTGCAGGACCAAAACGGCGAGCCGCTCGCCGGCGCAACGCTGGTCGCCACCAGTGACTCGCTCATCGGCGAGCGCGGCACGACCAGCGACAGCAATGGCAGGTACAACATGCCGCTGTTGCCCACCGGCGTCTACAGTCTGAAGGTCAGCATGGCCGGCTACCAGTCGATCCAGCTGAAAGACATCACCGTCCAGTTGGGCAAAACCGTCAGCGCCAACGCCGTTCTTCAGAGTGGCGAACTGCTGGAGACGGTGATCGTGACCAGCGAGTTCCCGCTCATCGAGAGCAAGACCGCCGATACCACGACGAACATGAGCCTGAAGACGCTGGACACGATCCCGACCTCGGCCAGGAGTTTCCGGGACCTGACCAAGTTCGTACCGTCCATCACCGGCGTCGAGTTGAACACCTCCACCGGTGGAGCGCAGGGCTTCCCGTCGATCCGCGGTGAGGGCCAGTACGGCGATAACTACCTCATCGAC
>CALZKF010000238.1 GCA_945787955.1 uncultured Acidobacteriota bacterium
CGACGAGGTCCTTAAATGGCGGTTCACCGAAACCCGTCGCCCCCACCCGATGGCCGGCAGCTCAAAGACACTGGAAGATGCGATAGTATTGGAAAGAATGGAGATGGCGGCGATCCGGGAGTACGCCGACCGGATCATCGACACCGGGCGTTTCAACGCCCACCAGCTCAAGGCCTACCTCAGCAATGCGTTCGGGGGGGCGCCGGACAGCAGGTCGTTGAACATCAACATCCTGTCATTCGGGTTCAAATACGGTATTCCCGCCGAGGCCGACCTGGTCATGGATGTCCGCTTCATACCGAATCCTTATTTCGTCGAAGGGCTGCGGAGCTTGACCGGGCAGGATGTGCAGGTCCAGGAGTTCCTTTCACAGCAACCGGAAGTGCCCGAGTTCGCTTCCCGGCTGAACGACTTCCTCGAGTTTCTGGTGCCGCTGTACACCAAAGAAGGCAAGACCTACCTCACAGTAGCCATCGGATGCACCGGCGGCAAACACCGCTCGGTCTATTTGGCGGGGCAACTGGGCCGGCACCTTGAGGGCAAGGGCTTGGCGGCCACGATCAACCACCGGGACCTGGGACGGGAATAACCGGAGGGAAGACCTTCATGCGCGGATTGCTGGTTGTTACACACGGCAGGTTTGCGGAAGAACTGGTCGATGCCGCCAGGCGGATCGTCGGCGATCTCGAGGGGGTGGAGGCGGTTTGCATCGGCTGGGAAGATGACGTCGACCGCGCACGGGAGATGATCGAACAGGGGATTCGCAAGCTCGATTCAGAGCAGGGAGTGCTGATACTCACCGACATGTTCGGCGGCACCCCGACCAACATCGCCCTCTCGCTGCTGGAGCCCGGACAGGTGGAGATCGTGACCGGGGTCAACCTGCCGATGCTGATCAAATTCACCAACATCAGGAGCCGCCTGGACCTCCATGCGACTGCCGCCCGGATCGCGGAGCAGGGCCGCTCTTCGATCCATGTTGCCACCGAGATCCTCGAGAGCCGCGCCGGCGACGGCGGGCATGGCGGCCATGATGGAGAGAAGCCGTGACGGAGCGCACCCTGAGAATTTCAAATCGCCTGGGACTTCATGCCCGGGCGGCGGCCCGTTTCGTCCATCTTGCCAACACCTTCAACTCCAGGATTATGGTCCTCAAGGGCAATGCACGGGTCGACGGAAAATCGATTCTCGGGCTTTTGACCCTGGCGGCGGCCAAGGGGACCAATCTGGCCCTTTCCGCCGAAGGCAACGACGAGATCGAGGCGCTGGACGCCCTGGAAGGACTGGTCCGGTCCCGGTTCGGGGAGGAGGAGTGAACGCCGAAAAACTACGAGGGCTCGGCGTCTCTTCCGGAATCGTCACCGGCCGGGTGGTGGTCCTTCAGAGCGCCAATCTCCCGGTGGTGCCTGTACCGGTCCCCCCGGAACGGATCGCGGACGAGATCGAACGGCTGGAATCGGCCCGCCGAAAGTCACGGGCCGAACTGCAGGACCTGCGGGACCGGACCTTCCAAGTCCTGGGCGAGACCTATGCCGGCATCATCGACGCCCAACTCCTGATCCTGGACGATCCGGGCCTGTTGCGCCAAACCGCACAGAGGATCAAGGTCGGCAGGATATCTGCCGCATGGGCGCTCAAGGAGGTGGTCGGGGAGTACCTGCGCAAGTTCGAGACTATCGCCGAGGGCGCCTTCAGGGAACGGGGAGGCGACCTGCAGGATGTTCACCTCAGACTGCAGCGCATTCTTCGCGGCGACGTCCAGGGCGGGGAGAATCTTCCCGAAGATCAGCCGCTATTGATTGTGGCCCATACCCTGGGGCCTTCCGACACGGTGATGCTGACCCGGAAGAACCTGGCCGGCTTCGCCACCGACGTTGGGGGAAAAACCTCCCACACGGCGATTCTGGCCCAGGCCTTGTCGGTGCCGGCGGTGGTCGGTCTGAAGGACATCACACAGCGCGTCCGGACCGGCGATGAGATCATCCTGGACGGCGAAACCGGGACGGTAACCATTCGACCCGGGGCCAACGATCGGATGGTGGCGGAGCGCAGCAGGCTCCGACTCGCCGAACGGGAGTCGGCATGGGTGGCGGTGGAGACGACACCGGCGTCCACCCTGGACGGCACCGCCGTCTCGGTGCTGGCGAATATCGAGTTCCCCCAGGAAGTGCAGAAGGCCCTGGCGTATGGCGCCGAGGGTATCGGCCTGTACCGCTCCGAGTTCCTGTTTCTGGCCCGGTCGCCGGATCTGCCCACAGAGGAGGATCACTACCGCACGTACGTTGAACTGGCCGACCGGATGGCGCCTGCTCCGGTCACCATCCGGACCCTGGACCTGGGTGGGGAGAAGTATTTCCACGAGGTCCTGGGCCCTCAGGAATCCAATCCGGTGCTCGGCCTTCGGGCTGTGCGATTCTGCCTGCAGCGGCAGGACATCTTCCGGCCCCAGATCCGCGGGCTGCTGCGGGCCGCCGCCGAGGCCGACATCCGGATCATGATCCCGCTGGTGACCACGACCGACGAGATCCGCCAGGTCCGGGCGTTGATCATGGAAGAGGCCGGTTCCCTTTTCGCCGCCGGTATCCCATGCCGTGAGGATGTGCCGGTCGGTATCATGGTGGAGGTTCCCGCAGCGGCCTGGTCCGCCGACATCCTGGCCCTGGAATCGGATTTTTTCAGCATCGGCACCAACGACCTGATCCAGTACGCCTTGGCGGTGGACCGCAGCAACGAAGCGGTGGACTACCTGTACCAGCCGCTGCATCCGGCGGTTCTGAGGATGCTGAAGTTCATCATCGAAAGTGCCGATCGCGCCGGGATTCCGGTCTCTCTATGCGGTGAGATGGCTGGAGACGAGGAGATGACTCCGCTTCTGATCGGCCTGGGGCTGCGGGAGCTTTCGGTGCAGCCCCGGGCGATCCAGCCGGTGCGCCAGGCGATCCGCAAACTGCACACCCGGGATGCGGAAGCCCGTGCCCTCAAAGCCCTGGATTTGCCTACCGCCCTTGAGGTTCAGGAGTTTCTGCTCGCCACCTGACGCCGCTTTGCCTATAATCGACCGGCACGATACTTGACCGGAGGAGACCGATGGCTCCAGAGATCCAGAACCATGAAACTGAGGAAACGGGTGGAAAACCTGGAGTTCCGACCTCCGATGCGCTCCCGGACCTTCCTTCCAGGGGGTATTTTCTCCTGAAGGAGGTCTGTGAAATAACCGACACCCAGCCCTATGTGCTGCGGTTCTGGGAGAGCGAGTTCCCCCAGTTGGCCGGCAAGAAACGGGGCCGCCAGGTGACCTACACCCAGGACGACGTCGGACTGATCCTCCAGATCAAGCAGCTGTTGCACAAAGAAGAATACACGCTGGCCGATGCCCGGGAACGTCTGGAGCAGGGCGAGGTCGCCGTGGAGACGGTGGAGGAGGCGGCGGCGCCGGATCCGGAATCGCTGAAGGAAGAGCTCGACAGCCTGAGGGAACGGCTGGCGGACATCCGCGGCCGCTACGAGGGCGCCACCCGGGAGATCGCGCACCTGAAAGGCAAACTTGCCGCCACCGATGATTACCGCCGGCGATACGAACAGGCCAGTGAAGAGATCCGGGACCTCCGTGAAGGGCTGTCCGGCCGGTTGCAGGCGATCCAGCAGGCGTTCCGGAAGTTGACCGGGTCCCGGTCTTCTTGACGGCATCGGACCGATCCCCTAACATTCCCGCGTTTCCCATGGTCGGGGCGTGGCGCAGCCTGGTAGCGCACTTGCTTGGGGTGTAAGGGGTCGTGAGTTCAAATCTCGCCGCCCCGACCAATTTAGGACTTTAATAGCTGCCTGTTTAGCTTTAGAGGGTCGCCATACGGCGGCTCTTTTTATTTTCGCGATAGAACCGACCTGTCCGCCATACCTCGCCTCCGGCCATCCTTGATAAGTTCAATCAGGTTTAATCGGAGGCTGAGATGGCGCTGAACGGCTGAAACTAGATCGGCATGGTCGTGTATGCGCCGTCTGCCGATTCATAGCTGTCGTCCATTCAGATTGATCAAGCGGACGGTTGATTTACACGGGCAATAGGCTACCAAATCCACTGAGATACTCGGTTCATTTTTACTGTTCGCATCGACCAACTACATGTAAAAAATAGACACCCGACAACCGTTGAATGTTCGAGTTGCCATGGAGGGGTTATGCTCAAGAAAATCGGATTTGCTTTGATGGTTTGTGCTCTTTGTATTTCGTGCGGTGGAGGAGACGATCCGGTCTCTCCGGCAGACGTAGCCGGAAACTATTTCCTCGAGAACGGGACTGTGAACAACGTCGTCCCTGCCGGATGGCTGGATTTACTTCCAATAGATCCCGGTGCCTTTCCCCCTGCCCCAAATGATAACGATTTTATTATGAACCTCCTGCAGACAGGCGCCACGGTGACCGGCACTTTCAGGTTCTATGGCCAGACCTTCACTGTAACCGGCACGGTGTCCGGCACGACCTTCACCTTCACCCTGCGTAACAGCACTATTGTACCCCTGTGTCAGATAACGATTACCGGCTCAGGCAGGGTCAACACCGGAGCGGGCACAATTACGGTTAGTGCATTCTCCGGTTCCTCCTGCGTAGGTGGACAGACCTTTAGCGGATCCTTCACTGCCAGGATGTAGGCTGCGAACGGATTGACGCCGGGGATGCCGGTCCCTGGGCTGTCTGAAGAGGGTCGCCTGCAGGCGGCCCTTTTCTTTTT
>CALZKF010000239.1 GCA_945787955.1 uncultured Acidobacteriota bacterium
GGCACGTCGATCACCATGTTGTCACCGTGCCGGGTCTCGTACTTCAGGAGGTTTTCCTGGAGGGCGCGGATCATCCGCTTCAGGTGTCCGGGGCTGACGATCACCCGGGCATTCACAACCCCTTCCGGCGGGAACAGGTTGACGAAGTCCAGCAGGAACTCCTCGCCGGTGTGAGAGACCACCATCTGGTTGGCGTAAACCCCCGAGAGGACCCGCTCCGGAATCTTCACCGGTAATTCCCGCCGCCCGCCTTCTTTTTTGATCGCCATATCAGGACCGTCCTTCGTTGAAATCCTGGATCGCCGCCGGTACGTCGTGGAAGATCTTGAACACCGTATCGAAGCCGATCATCTGGAAGATCTCCTGGATCGCAGGACGGAGACCGGCCAGGAACAGATCCCCTCCATTCTCCCGGGCTTTCTTTTTCAGGGAGAGCAGGACTCCCATGCCGGCGGAATCGAAAAAGCTGATGGGGGAGGCATCCAGGATGACCCTGGGATTTCCGGCGATCTCCTGCAGGGCCTGGTCCTTGAAGGCGTCGGAGTTCCCGACATCGATCTCCAAAGCCGAATCAGGGGCGATGATTACGATTCCGTTCGTCATTTCGGATCTGAGCTGCATGATGATTCTCCGGCGATTATTTCAAGAATAACAAGTATCGTCGTCTCGGATGCAGGCGTCAACCTCCGTTGACAGCCTGGTGCACCTGACGTACTTTGGGTGTATATAGACATCGGGATTCGGAAGGGAGCCATATATCCATGATAAGCGTGACGGATAAAGCTGTAGCTAAGGTCAAGCAACTGATGAGCGCCGAAGGCAAGGAGGGCTATGGCCTCCGTGTGGCAGTCAAAGGCGGCGGTTGTTCAGGCTTCGAGTACGGACTGACCTTCGAAGAGACGGCAGGTGAGAAGGACAAGGTGCTGGAATACTCCGGATTGAAAGTGTTCCTGGACGACATGTCCCAGCTCTACCTCACAGGCACCAGTATCGACTACGTCGACAGCCTGGCCGGCTCCGGTTTCAAGATCGACAATCCTCAGTCCAGCGGCTCGTGCGGTTGCGGCAAGAGCTTCTCGGTCTGATTCCCCCGGTTGACCGCCGGCGAACCCTCCGATAGTCTCAGCGCCATGCGGGCAATCGATCCTGAAGCTGATCTGGCCTCCTGCGCTCAGCGGTCTGCGCAAAGCCGCGGTCGTGAGCATCCGGAGGCGGAGCATTCCTACCGCACGCCGTACCAGCGCGATCGAGACCGGATCATCCACAGCAGGGCGTTCCGCCGCCTGGAGTACAAGACCCAGGTGTTCGTGAACCACGAAGGCGACCATTACCGCACCCGGCTCACCCACAGCATAGAGGTCAGCCAGATCGGCAGGACCGTCGCCTCCTCCCTGGGGCTGAACGCCGACCTGGTGGAGTCCCTGGCGCTGTCCCACGATCTCGGCCATACGCCGTTCGGGCATCTTGGCGAAGAGGTCCTTGACCGCATGCTGGAACACAGCGGCGGGTTCAACCACAACAAGCAGACCCTGAGGATCGTGGAACAACTGGAGGACCGCTATCCCGGGTTCCCCGGCCTGAACCTGACCTGGGAGGTTCGCGAGGGGATCGCCAAGCATTCAGGCCCTATCCCCCGGGCCGATGCGGTGGAGCTCGCCGCCTACGATCCGGACCGCCAGCCGTCCCTGGAAGCCCAGATGCTGGACCTGGTGGATGAAATCGCCTACAACCACCACGACATCGACGATGGACTGGACTCGGGCCTCCTGGATGAGGACGCTTTGTGTGCGGCGGTGCCGCTTTTCGCCGAGCCGATGGCCGAGGCCAGGAAGGCGTGGCCCGAGGCGACTGTGAAACAGCAGCGGACGGAGGCGCTGCGAGGGGTGATCAACGCGGATGATGGACAAGGCCCGCCGCATCCTCACGGCCCTGTGCGAGCGCTACCTGGACAACCCCCGCCTGTTGCCTGCGGACGATCTCAGACGGGTGGAGTCTGAAGGTTTGCACCGGGCGGTGGCCGACTATGTCGCCGGTATGACCGACCGCTACGCCACCGAGGAATACCTCCGGCTATTCGATCCCTCGGTACGGGTTTGACCTGGGAGGAACGTGGATATGAGAGCGGTGGTGATAAGGGAGCATGGCGGCATCGATCGGCTCCTGATGGAAGAGTACCCGATGCCCGAACCGGGCCCTGGTGAGATCCGGATCGCCGTCCAGGCCGTCGGCATGAACCACCTGGACGTCTGGGTGCGCCGCGGCGTTCCGGGGCACCGATTCCCGTTGCCGATCATTCCGGGCTGCGACATTTCCGGAACAGTGGATCTGGCCGGCGCCGGGACCGAACGCTTCCGGGCCGGGGACGGGGTGGTGGTCGCTCCCGGGTACTCATGTGGACACTGCCTGCATTGCCGCAGCGGGCAGGACGCCCTGTGCAGGCGGTACGGAATCCGGGGCGAGTCCTGCGACGGTGGCTGCACCGAGTTCGTGGTGGTTCCCGAGACCAGCCTGTTCCCCAAACCGGTTTCCCTTTCCTTCGCCGAAGCGGCGGCCATGCCGTTGGTGTTCCTGACCGCCTGGCACATGCTGGTGGAGCGGGCCCGGCTTCGGGCGGGAGAGAAGGTTCTGATCCACGCGGCCGGCTCAGGCGTCTCCACCGCCGCCATCCAGATCGCCAGGCTACTCGGCGCCCGGGTTCTGGCCACGGCAGGCAGCGCCGAGAAGTGTCGGCTCGCCACCGAACTCGGCGCCGAACAGGCGGTGAACTATCGAGAAACCGACTTCCGCGCCGAGGTCAAACAGTGGACCGGCAAGGCCGGAGTCGAGGTCGCCCTGGATCATGTCGGAGAGGAAACCTTCGGGCCGACACTGGCCTGCCTGGCAAAGGGTGGACGGTACGTCACCTGTGGTTCGACCTCCGGCTTCGAGATGAACACCGATTTCCGGCTGGTATTTTTCAAAAGCCTCACAATTCTCGGCTCCACCATGGGGTCGGATCATGAACTCGAAACGGTTCTTGGACTGGCAGGTGAAGGCCGGCTGCGTCCGGTCCTGGAGCAGACCCTGCCGCTTGAAAAAGTCGGCCAGGCCCACCGGCATTTGGAAAGTCGCCGGGCCATGGGTAAAACTGTTCTTGTTCTTTGATTGCTTCCGGGCATGGGACTGATATTCTGTCGGGGGAGCGCACCGACCTGACAGGATTTGTGGGGACAGGCAGCATGGCAATACGTGTATTGATCGTCGACGACGAACCGGACATCGTGGATCTTCTCAGGGAGATTCTTGAGGCTTCCGGGTTCGAAGTCGCCGGCGCGCCGGATGCCAGGGGAGCCCTGGAGCAGATCAAGGCGCAGATCTTCGACGCCGCCATCATCGATTTCAATCTCCCCGACATGAACGGTGTCATGCTCCACCGCCAGATCCGGCAGATGGACGAGGAGCTTGCCCAGAGAACCCTGTTCACCTCGGGGCAGGTGCAGTCCGACCATGATCTTGATTACTACATGGTCTACGGCGGCGGTTTCCTGTCCAAGCCGTTCGAGGTGGAACAAGTGCTCACCGCGCTGGACAAGGCGATTAACGGCTGACGTTCATTTCGACCGGGTGATGATCCCCAGCTTGATGTTCACCGGGTTCTCACGCTCCAGGAAGGGCAGGACCGGGCGCTTGCGTATACCCATCGTTTTCAACAACATCCGGATCTCCCGGTGGCCCGGTTGGAACGAAAGCCCACGGATGAGTGCATCGTGGGCGTCCCTGCGCTTGTCCGCCACCAGAAGGGCCCTGGCATGGTTCAGGTGCAGGTCGGCGTTGTACCCTTCGCGAGCGATCGCCTCCCGGCAGAAGTAGATTCCCTCCCGGGCGCGGTCGGCGTGAACCGCGAGGCAAACCCCGTAAAAGGAGAGGTACCGCGGCTGAATCCCACTGCCGCCTTTGCGCCGTTCCAGTTCAATGGCCGCCTCGAACAGGGCCATCGCCTCGATGTTACGGTCGGCGTGAAACGCGTCCAGGCCTTTCTGGAAACTCGCTTCAGCAGCGTGACTGAGCATATGGAAACCTCCGCCCCCCGACCAAAATATGTGGCCGGGACCGGGCAGGATTCCATAGTAAAAACCGTGTCCCGCGGTACGGTTTCGTGATCAGTCAGCTGTCGTACGGGGCGACCAGTTCGGAGTTGATTTCGATACGGTAATCTGCCCGCAAAGTGGTCAAAACGGCCTGGACGTGGGCCTGCCGCTTCTGGGTCAGCAATTCCGCTTCCAGGCTGGCGCTGGCGACGTTGAAGGCGTCAGGATCGAAAGGCGCCCGGTCGGTGACTTCATAGATCAGCGCTCCGGCGGGGACCGCAATGACACCTGTGTCACCGACGGCGAGCTGGTCGTCGAAGAGAGCCGCGCTAAGCTCGTTGGACACACCACCTATGCCCGGGAGCACCACCCGGCCGGGAGCGAGGTCACCGGAATCCTGCACTTCCAGAGCCAGTGCGCGTGCGGCCCGGTCCAGATCCCTTCGACTGCCGAGGGAGCTGCGGGCTGCGGCCACCGCAGCCTTCCCGAGACGATCATTGCGGAATGCCGCTTCCACTTTTATCCGTACGTCCTCCAGCGGGGCGACAGCCGGCGGAAACTCCTCATCCACGGAAAACACCGCCATGCCCCGGGCAACCCCTACCGGGCTGCTGATGCCGCCTACCGGCAGCTCGAACATCTCGTTGCGGAACTCGGGACTCGGGGCGATTTCGGTCATGCTGTCGTCCGCCGCGGCAGTCAGCTCCAGCAGCTCAAGGCCGGCCTCCTGCACGGCGGCAGCGAAATCGTCGGCCGAAGCGGCGGACGCCGCCAGGCCGGCGGCCTTCTCCCGGATGAGCTCTTGGGCCGTATTCAGTGAAATCCGGGTTCGGATTTCCTCGCGGACCTCCTCAAGCGGCCGGGTTCCGGCTTCCCGGGCTCCGGTTACCTTTATGACGTGGTAACCGAAGTCGGTCCGCACCACACCTGCAAGCTCGCCGACCGGGGTGCTGAACACAGCTTCCTCGAAGGTAGGCACCATGGCGCCGCGGCCGAAGAAGCCGAGATCTCCGCCCCGGGCGGCGGAAACGGCATCCGCTGAAAGCTTCGGGGCCAGGTCGGCAATCGCCTCGCCGGCGTCGAGTCGCGCCAGGGTCGCCTCTGCAGCGGCCAGAACCTCGGCTCGTTCCTCGGGGGTGCCCGATGGCGGCACCTTGAACAGGATGTGGCTGGCCCGCCTCTGCTCGGTCGTTTCGAACGCTTTCCGATTTTCGCCGTAATACTTTTCGATCTGACTGTCGGTAACTTCAATCTCCTGGAGGACCGACTGGCGCTGAACTACCGCATAGCGGATCTTGCGCTTGGCGCCCTGCATATAATCGTCCTGATGGGCATTGTACCAAGCCTCCAGCGCCGCCTGGGGTACCGGCCCGCCGCTGGGCTGGTCGGCGGACGCCACAACCACATACCGGACACGCGTTTTTTCGTAGCGCTGGCGGTACGCATCTTCAAGTTCCCGGGAGGAGACCCTCACCGCCTGTCCGACCAGATCGGCCCACTTGCGTGAAATGATCTCCCGAGCAAGCTCTTCTTCGAATGCCTCCACACCACCGGCCCATTCCCGCTGGAAGTACTGCTTGTACTGTTCGGCGCCGACGAATTTACCTGAGGCGTCCTGGAATCGGGGATCACTCAGGATCAAATCGGCCACCTCCTGGTCCGAGGCGCGGAACCCGAGCTTGAGGGCCTCTTCCAGTTGGACCTGTTGGTTGACCAACTGCTGGATCGCCTGGGTTCCCAGCCGGAGCTGAGGCTTGAACTGCTCGTACTGCTCGCCAAGCAAGTTCGAGTAGTAGTCGTTCATATTCCGGGTGGCTGACAGGAAATCGCGGGTGGAGATTTCGCTGTTGTTGACCTTGGCGGCCCAGGGAGCCGATCTCCCACCGGAATCCCTGTCCCCAAGGAACCCGGTTCCGAGATAGAGGGTCATGGAAATCGCCACGATAAAGAGCACCCACTTGAGGTGCCTGAGGTTTTCCCGCATCACGTTCAGCATCTATCTCTCTCCGGGCTGTGCATGAATTGAATTAAGTCGTTGAAAACGAATACTCTACCTGAACAGGCCAACCGCATCAACCGCCTGGTCCACATGGTGCGGCCGGGTCCGGGATATTCGCAGGAACAGCGGTAGCCTGCTGCCATGTAAGGTGTTACATTCGGTTCTCACGCAGGCATCCGGCGGTTTCCGCCTGCCGATGGAGAGGTTCAGGCTGCCATGTCCAAGCGCGGTTCCAGATCGAACATCATCCTGGACTGG
>CALZKF010000240.1 GCA_945787955.1 uncultured Acidobacteriota bacterium
CTGTCCGGTTCCACGGCGGAGCGGACCCGGGTATGGGACTCCTGTTTCACCGCAGACCATTCCTATCTCCACGGCGGCAGCGTTCGGGAGTCCAGGGCGGCGCGTTACCGTCAATGGCTGACCCACAAACTGTCCACGTGGCACGACCAGTTCGGCGGTTCGGGTTGCACCGGATGCGGCCGCTGTATCACCTGGTGTCCGGTCGGCATCGATATCACGGAAGAAGCGCAGGCGGTCCGGAGGACCGCCAGGGGGTAAAGGTCATGGCGGATACGCTGGAAAACCTGAAAACCGATCTGTACCAGTCACCGTTCTGCGAGGGCCTGGAGCAGGATCATCTGGAGGTCCTTCTCGGCTGCGCCCACGAAGAGCGGATGCCCACGGGCAGGTTCCTGTTCCATGAGGGCGCCGCCGCCGATTACTTCTACATCATCCTGTCCGGTCGTATCGGCCTGGAGCTGAACTGCCCCAATCGGGGCGGCCTGGGAATCCAGACCTGCGGCGTGGGTGACGTGGTCGGGACATCCTGGCTGATCCCGCCCTGCATCTGGCGGTTCGACGCCAAGGTACTTGAAGAGTGCCGTCTGATATCCATGGATGCAGCCGTACTGCGGGAACGCTCTAAGGTCGATCCCGCGTTCGGTTACGCCATGCTGGAACGGATCGCCCAGGTCAAGGCCGAGCGACTGGATGCAGCCCGCCTGCAACTGCTGGACCTTTACGGCAACCCGGAGGAGGGGAGAAATGTCGCCAGAACCCGGATCAACTAATTGG
Organism: uncultured Acidobacteriota bacterium; assembly: GCA_945787955.1. GTDB lineage: Bacteria > Acidobacteriota > Polarisedimenticolia > Polarisedimenticolales > Polarisedimenticolaceae > Polarisedimenticola. Next base: position 775 of record CALZKF010000240.1, read on the forward strand.
ACCGACCGGACCCGTGCCGGTGTGGACCCGATGGTCCCCCGAATCTACAACGTGGAACGGATCCGGAGGAATAACCACGACACGTTCACACTGGAGCTGAACCCCTCGGACGGCGGTGCACCGGAGCCGTTCTCCGCCGGACAGTTCAACATGCTGTACATCTTCGGCGTCGGGGAGATTCCGGTATCGATCAGCGGCGATCCGGTCACTGAAGGCCCGCTGATGCATACGGTCCGGGAGGTCGGGACCGTCACGCGGGCCATGGCCAGACTCAAGCCGGGGGACTCCATCGGTGTCCGGGGGCCGTTCGGGTCCCACTGGCCGATGCTGTCCCGAAACGAATAGACCCTCTCTTTCGCCCGGGATTTGTCTTCATCCCGCCTGGCGCCGCCGACGGCCGCATCGTAATTGCCGGCCCGCAGCCCTTGCAGGAGCGCCTCCGTTTTCAGAAGCCCGCAACATTTCGGGGTGCCCAGTCGGAACGGGTTGGTGCCGGCTGCGATCGCCTCCTCGTTACGGTGGACCAGCAGTTCCACGTTCAGATCGCGGGTGAGCTTGTCCCGGAATTCAAGCATCTCCCTGAATTTGAACCCGGTATCGACATGGAGCAGCGGGAATGGAATCGGGCCGGGGTGGAAAGCCTTGCGGGCAAGCCGGACCAGCACGGACGAGTCCTTACCGACCGAATACAGCATCACCGGGCGCTGGAACTCCGCAGCTACTTCCCGGAAAATATGGATACTCTCAGCCTCAAGCTGTTGCAGGTGGGTCAGGTTGAATTCGATCATCGGCTTGGTGATCTCCAGGTCGCTTTCGGGTATCGTCCGGAATTTCGGTCCCCATGGCCCCGTTTGCAAGCATTACGAACGAATCGTGCTCAGTCTAGTGTTCGCTCCAGATTTTGCAACCGGGGGATCAGGTCGTCCCGGCCCAGTTGCACGGCACGACGGTAGGCCTCCGCAGCCTCCCGGGGCCGTCCGGTACCGACCAGCAGGTGGCCCAGCTGGGCCCAGGGCTTGTGGGCATCCGGCGCCTGCAGCGCCGCCATCCGGACCGACCGGATCGCTTCCTCCTTTTTGCCGGCCAGGCTGAGGGCGATCGCCAGGTTAAGCCGGGCCCGGGGAAACCGGGGGCTGATCTCCAGGGTTTTCCGGAACAACCGGATCGCCTCATAATTGTCGCCCAGGCGGGCCTGGATCAGCCCTTTTTCATTCCAGGCTACCGAATACTCCGGCACGACCTCCACGGCGTGATCCAGGAGCGCCACCGGGCGCTTGAGGCTGTCGGCGAGTCGATCCCTGGACAGGCCGCGACTGTTCTCGAATACCCTGTCGGCCTCAATTTTAGCCACGATGAAGTTGGCCCGGGGACTGTCCGGGTAGACCTCGAGGACGGCATTGAACAGGGATTCATCGTTCCGCCACACCGTGCAGCGGGCGTAGGTCCCTATTGCATACCCTGCCAGCAACAGAAGGATGACGGCGCCGGCCGGATTGATCTTCTTCAGGAGCTTCACCCCGGAAGCTGCAGGCCCCCAACCCGGGAGTTCGGTGAGAAACAGGCCGGCCAGGAGGCAGAAGCCGGCTGAAGGAAGGTACAGCAGGCGCTCGGCGAACACGGTCCCGATCTGGACCAGCAGGTTGCCTATCACCAGGTAGGGCAGCAGGAACATCAGACAGGCGACGGCGGTGCAGTCGGCGGCTGAGCCGGCCGGTGCCCGCCGGACCAGCGCCAGGACGGCTCCGGCCAGCAGCAGAACAAGGAGCAGCAAGCCTGCCAGCGGCAGGATGGAAATGATGCCGTTCTCCGGCGGGATGACCGTCCCGGAATAATCGGCGGACAACCTGAAAGGGGCGAACAGGAGAAAAACGTACCGGGACAGCAGGCCGAGCCCGGTGAATAACCGGACGGATCCTTCAACTGCCACCAGCGGATTGTCCAGGGGGTGGGGCGATTGCACCGCCAGCAGCGCCTCCAGGGCCTGGATCCGCAGCATGATGTGCAGCATCAAAGACAGGACCAGGGGAGCGAAGCGGTTGGCGGCCTCAACGAAACGGTCTGCGGCACGCCATTGCAGGTAGATCAGAAGCGGCACCAGGGCGATGGCCGATTCCTTGCTGCCAAGAGCAAGAAAAAGGAACAGAGCGGCAAGCCAGACCGCCTTCCGGGTCCTCCCTGCAAACGCCCAGATCGTCAAGAAGGCGAACAGCGCGGACAGGATCTCGGCGCGCCCCACCACACCGGCCACCGATTCGGTATGGATCGGGTGGACTGCGAACAGCAAGGCGGCCACCATCCCGGCCGATCGGCTGAATCCGGTGCGAACCGCCGCCACGCCGAGGAGAACGGCGGCCAGGATATGCAGTCCAAGGTTGACGCCGTGGGAGACCGGGGAGGACGGTATGCCGGTGAGTGCGCGTTCCAGGGCGTAACTCAGGATCGTCACCGGCCGGTATAGGCTCTTGTCGGCTCCGGAAGCTCCCGCCCAGTAGTCGCTGGAAAAGATCTCGACCAGATCGCCCCGTTGGACGATCCGGTTGTCCTCCACCGCCAAATGGTCGTCCTGGATGTAATCGGCGTGGCGGACCGGAGAATAAGCCACCACGGTGAGTACGAACAGCAGCAGCAGGAACCGTATCCTGGTACCGGAGCCGGAATCCTCGTGATTCACCGGTTGGAAGCCTCCAGCTGTTCGAGGATCTCAGGTCCGGCGAGAAGTTCCCGGGGCCGTGCGCCGTCGGGAGGCCCGACGATGCCGGCCTGTTCCATGGCGTCCACGATCCGGGCCGCACGGGCGTAGCCAAGGCGCAGACGGCGCTGGATCATGGTGATGGAACACTGACGTTCCTGCAGCACCACTTCCACCGCCTTGATGAAATATTCATCACGCTCCTCGTTGCCGGGCCGGCCCCGTTCTTCCGAGGCCTCTTTAAGCACTGCAGCGTCGTATTCGGGCTTGGCGGACTTTTTGAGGAATGTGGTGATGCGGTTCAGTTCCGCCTCGGTGATGAAGCCGCCGTGGAGGCGGATCAGCCGCGCCGACCCCGGAGGAAGGAACAGCATGTCTCCGCGTCCCAGCAGGTGCTCGGCGCCCTGGCGGTCGATGATGGTCCGGGAGTCGACCCGCTGGGAGACACGGAACGCGATTCTGCTTGGGAAATTGGCCTTGATCGTTCCGGTGATCACATCGACCGAGGGACGCTGGGTGGCAAGGATCAGGTGGATCCCCACCGCTCTGGCCATTTGCGCCAGGCGCATGACCGATTCTTCCACGTCGGCGGAGGCGACCATCATCAGGTCCGCCATTTCGTCGATGATGATGACGATGTAGGGCAGGTGCTGCAGCGGGATTTCCTCGCCGGTTCGCTCGTCGGGCATGCTCCGGCCCGGCTCCTTCGCGATCAACTCGTTGAACTGGCTGATGTTGCGAACGCCCACCGAAGCCAGGCGTTTGTAACGTTTGCCCATCTCCCTCACCGCCCACTTCAAGGCGGTGGAGGCTGCTTTCGGCTCGGTGACAACCGGGATCAGCAGGTGCGGGATGTCGGCGTAGATCCCAAGTTCGATCATCTTCGTGTCGATCATGATGAAGCGGACATCATCGGGCGTCGATTTGTAGAGGATGCTGACGATCATGCCGTTCAGACCGACCGATTTACCTGCGCCGGTGGCGCCGGCGATAAGCAGGTGGGGCATCTTGTCCAGGTCGGTGACGAACACTTCGCCGCCGATATCCTTCCCCAGGGCCAGGGTCAATTTTGATTCGGAACGGTTGAAGGCGGAAGAGTGGATCAATTCCTTCGGATAGATGATCTCCTGCCGTTCGT
>CALZKF010000241.1 GCA_945787955.1 uncultured Acidobacteriota bacterium
CGGCGGTCCGGTCACCCAGATAACCGTTGCCCTTCCGGTATGGGGAAACGCCGTTTTGAGCAGCTCAACCGCACCGGGAGCGTTTTCCTCCACCATGCTGATACTCCGGGCCAGAGCCCGGACCGACCCCCGGCGCAGGGATTCCACCATTGCGGTCGGATCGATCACCACAGCGCCCTCAGCCCAGGTCGGCGATCAGTTGCCGGGCGATGACCATGCGCTGGATTTCGCTGGTGCCCTCGCCGATGGTGCAGAGTTTCATGTCGCGATAGTATTTCTCCGCCGGGAAATCCTTGACGTAGCCGTAACCGCCGAAGATCTGCAGAGCGCGGTCGGCGACCCAGACCCCGACCTCGGATGCATACAGCTTGGCCATAGCCGACTGTCGTGTGGTCCGCATGCGGTTATCCTTCATCCAGGCCGCCTTGTAGGTCAGCAGGCTGGCCGCTTCGAGGCGGGTGGCCATGTCGGCCAGCATGAACCGGATGGCCTGGAAATCGCCCACCGGCCGGCCGAACTGTTCCCGCTCCCTGGAGTATTTAAGTGCAGCCTCGAAGGCGCCCCAGCCCATACCCAGGGCCAGGGCGGCGATGGAAATTCTGCCGCCGTCCAGAATCTTCATGGCGTCCACAAACCCCATGCCCCGGTCACCCACCATCTGCGAGGACGACACGCGGCAATCATCCATAATGACCTCGGATGTGTCCGAGGCCCTCAGGCCCATCTTGTTTTCCTTTTTGCCGGGACGAAAACCGGGAGTCCCTTTTTCGATGGCGAAGGCGGAGATGCCCTTGTTGCCCTTGGCGGCGTCGGTGACGGCAAACACAACCGTCAGATCCGCAACCGAGCCATGGGTTGTGAATGTCTTGGCTCCGTTCAGGATCCAGTCGTCCCCGTCCTGAACCGCCACCGTCCGGGTGCCGGCCGCATCGGAGCCTGCAGTCGGCTCGGTCAGGCTCCAGGCTCCTATCCATTCTCCCGAGGCTAGTTTGGGGATGTATTTGCTCCGTTGCTCGTCGTCGCCGTGTCGGTAGACATGGTTCGTGCACAGGGAATTGTGCGCCGCGACCGATATCCCGATCGATCCGTCCACCCGGGAGAGTTCCTCCACGATGGTGACGTATTCGGCGTAACCCATACCGGCGCCACCCAGTTCCTCCGGGAACAGCACGCCCAGGAATCCCAGCTCCCCGCACTTCCGCAGCATTTCATGCGGAAACTCCTGGGATTCATCGAACTCCATCATGGTAGGGCGGATCTCCGCCTCTGCGAATTCCCGTACGGTTCTGCGTAGAAGCTCCTGATCCTCACTAAAGCCGAATTCCACGGTGCGCCTCCTGATCAACGGGATCGATCCAACCTCGAAACGGCTGAATATTATGACATATCAGGCACATTGGGGAGTGCGGCGAGAGTATCCACCGCCTGCTGAATTTCATTCTCCCCGACGTCCAGGTGGGTCACCAGCCGGATCCGCCCCGGTCCCATGCCGACCCCCAGGATCTGCCGGCCGGCCAGAGCGGAAAGGATGGAACCGGCTTCAAACGGTTCCACCACCTCGGCAATGACGATATTGGTCACAACCGTTTCCGGATCGATCTTGAACGCCGGATGGTTGGCCATGGCAACCGCCAGACTCCGGGCGCCGGCATGATCATGCACGAGTCGTTCCACATTGTGATCCAGGGCATACAACCCGGCCGCTGCCAGGATGCCGCTCTGTCGCATCCCGCCGCCCATCCGCTTGCGGACCACCCTGGCATCCCGAATCAGGTCGGAACTACCGCACAGCAATGAGCCGACCGGCGCACCCAGTCCCTTGGACAGGCAGAACATGGCGGTATCGAACCGGGAGGCCAGATCGGCGGGGCCGCAGTCCAAGGCGACTGCGGCATTGAAAACCCTTGCGCCGTCCAGGTGGGTGCGGACATTGTGGCGCTCTGCGATATCCAGCAGCGCAGCGGTGCGATCCGGATCCAGTACGGTTCCACCGGCATGATTGGCGCTGTTCTCAAGGGTCAGCAATGTCGGCCTGGCCATGTAATAAATTTCAGGACCGATGGATTGCCTGAGCTGCTCCGGCAGCGGCGCGCCGGACACTCCGTCCAATATGCGGGGCACCACTCCGCTCCAGGCCGCCATCGCTCCCAGCTCGTAGTTGTAAATATGTGAACTGCGGTCCAACAGGACATCGTCGCCGGGAGAGGTGTGCAGGTGAATGGCGATCTGGTTCCCCATGGTGCCGGTAGGTACGAACAACGCCGCTTCAAACCCGAGGCGATCCGCCGCCATCGCCTCCAGTTTCCGAACCGTAGGGTCTTCTCCGAAGACGTCGTCGCCCACCTCGGCCGTGGCCATGGCCCTGCGCATCCCTTCGGATGGACGGGTCAGGGTGTCGCTGCGCAGATCAACCATTGCCAACCTCCTGATCGTTCATTCTACCGGGAGATGACCGAGCAAAGCGCCGAAAACCGTGTTGGATCGCAACCGGCCGGCACGGGTCAGCCGGATTCGGGAGCCGGTTCTGACCAGAAGGCCCTGCCGTTCTGCGCTCTCCCAGACGGTACGGTAGGCCTCCTGGAGGTCCAGGCCGTAACGGCTGCCGATTCGGCCGCTATCGATGCCGTCACGGAGCCTCAGACCCATAAACAGAGCCTCCTCCAGCCGCCGAACCGGATGCCAGGGGTCCTGTGACGCCACAGGATCCGTTCCTGTGGCAAGATCGGAAATGTAGCCGTCCAGGTCGCTGCGATTGCCTCTCCGTTCACCCCGGTAGTAGGCGTGGGCTCCCAGTCCGAATCCGGCGTACGGCAGGTCCTGCCAGTACTTCATATTGTGCCGGGAGACCCGGTCCGGCTCCCCGGGGACGGACCGTGCGTAGTTGGAGATCTCGTACTGGCTGTAACCGGCGGACTCGAGAAAGTCGGTGGTCTGTTCCCATGCGTCAGCCAGATCGTCGTCCTGCGGTCGGGGGGTTGTTCCGGCCTGCATCGATCGGGTCAATGGTGTGTTCTTGTCGGTTTCAAGGAGATAGACCGAGAAGTGATCCGGCTTGAGAACGGCCAGCCGCCTCAGCGTCCCGGTCCACCGGCCGGAGTCCTCACCGGGAAGTCCTGCGATCAGGTCGACTGCGATCTGCCCTATCCCGGCTCCCCGGGCTTGCCGTACCGCTTCAAGCGCCAGATCCCCGTCATGTCCCCGGCCGACATCCTGCAGCACACGGCTGTCCAGGGACTGGACGCCGATGGTAAGCCGGCCGACCCCGGCGTCACGGATCCTGGAGAGGGTTTCGGGGGTCAGGTCTTCCGGGTTCGATTCCAGTGTGATCTCCGTCCCGGGCTGAACATCGAACCGGTTGCGAACCGACTGGATCAGATCGGAGATCTGCTTTCCGGACAGCCGGGAAGGAGTCCCACCGCCGAAAAAAATCGTATCGACGGTCTGAGGAGCGCCCACCTGGCAGCCGGCAATCTCCCGGTGGAGCGCAGCAAGGTACGGTTCCATCGTTTCATCCCGTCCCGCCACCGTTGCGAAGTCACAGTAGGTGCATCGCCGGGAACAGAACGGAATATGGACGTAGACCCCGCCGGGACCCTCAGGTGCTGGGGGACGATCGATCATCAGACAATCGCTACGGCTTCTCTCGGGACCCATCCGGTCAGGCCGTCGGGCAGGGTGACCTGAATCCAGTCGTTCCGGATGGAGCGGATGGCGAGATCCAGGCCTTCGTGCGCCACAACCAGGGTGGCGTTGTTCTCACCGGGACCTGTCAGGATTTCCACCTCCGCCGCCAGGACCACGGCGGTGCGGTTCGGTTGCAGCCGGCTCATGGTGAACCACCAGGAGCATGACAGCGCCAGGACGGCAACCAGGAGGCCGGCGGTGGTCCACCCGTGCCAGGCCTTCCAGCGGCCCGGGAGCGCCAGACCGGCAGCCAGAACCAGGACAACGGCCCACAGTATCGCCAGAGACCCGAGGGCCTGCCGGTCCGGACCGATCCGGTTCTGCAGCCGTTCCAGCCACCGGACCACTCCGGCGCTCTCGGGGCGAAAGACACGGTCGGCCCTCCTGGACTCCACGAACGCCAGGTTGCCCCGGATCTCGTCGTCGGTAGGGTCCAGCAAAGCGGCCCGGCGGTAATGCAGGATCGCCTCGCCCAGGTGGCCCTGCTTGAACGCCGCATTTCCCAGGTTGTACTCCACCCGGGGATCGGCGATGCCGTATCGAAGAATCTCCTGGTAGTACCCGGCAGCCTCCATGAACCTGCCGTTGCTATAGGCCTCATTGCCCTTGCGGAACAGGGTTTCCGGCTCACCTGCGGCTGCTGGAAAAGCGGCTGCCACCAGGAGGACGACCACCAGGGTCCTCATTCGGGTCCTCATAGTGACTTCTCCATCAGATCCAGCACCTCCCGGGCTTCCTTGAGCGTTTCGAAGGAACTCGTGCCCAACAAGTGGAGGGTGAAGGCTGCAGTCGGCCACGGCCTGTCCACGAAGACGATCGACGGCATGGGCCAGAATATCGGCACCGAAGTAAACGTCAGTCTCCGGCATCGGCTCC
>CALZKF010000242.1 GCA_945787955.1 uncultured Acidobacteriota bacterium
ATGCCGGTTCCCTGGATCAGGGTCCACGACCTGCCGGACTACGTGTATTTCAACCACAGCGCCCACCTCACCGCCGGCGTCAGCTGCGTCGAGTGCCACGGCCGGGTCGATCGGATGGAGCAGGTGCACCAGGTCGAGGAACTGAGTATGGGCTGGTGCCTTGACTGTCATCGTCATCCGGCGCCACGACTGCGGCCGGCTGAACTGGTCACCCGGTTGGACTGGACTACCGAGGAGGACCGGGAGGCTCTGGGCGCCCGGCTGATGGAAGAGAACAATATCAACCCAAGAACGGATTGCAGCACATGTCATCGATAACGGAAAAGAAGACCGGCAAGACCTACTGGCGCAGCCTGGACGATCTGGCGGACACCGATCGTTTCCAAGAGATCGTAAGGAACGAGTTCCCCGGGTTCGAGGAGGAACTGGCGACTCCAGGCAGTCGTCGCGGTTTCCTGAAACTGATGGGCGGTTCCGTGGCCCTGGCCGGACTGACCGCCTGCCGCTGGCCGGTGGAGGAGATCGTACCGTTCGCCCACCGCCCTGAAGGGAGCACACCGGGGATTCCGAACCATTACGCCACTGCCATGGAGTTGGGCGGCGTGTCCACCGGCCTGCTGGTAACCAGTTACGACGGCCGGCCGATCAAGATCGAGGGCAACAAGCTCCACCCCTACAGCGCCGGCGCCACGTCGGCCATGGCCCAGGGCGCCATGCTGGAACTGTACGATCCGGAACGTAGCCGGAAAGTGACCCGGCGGGACGGGGAGGGCAGTTGGGAAGGGCTGGATCGGCTGGTTGCCGAGATTGCAGCCGGGCTGGGAACAGGAGAAGGCTTCGCCGTACTGTCCGAGGCCAGCGGATCACCGACCCTGAACCGCATCCGAGAGCGACTGGCCGCGAAATACCCGGAGATGCGGTGGGTGGAGTATGAACCGCTGAGCCGCGAGCAGGAACGTGCCGGTGCCCTCATGGCGTTCGGCGGCTCTTATCGGGCGATCCCGGATCTTGCGGCTGCCGAGGTGGTGGTTTCCTTCGAGAACGATCTTCTGCAGGATCATCCTGCCGCTCTCAAGAATATCGCCGGCTTCGCCGCCGGCAGGAATCCGGAACGCGGGAAGGTAAGCAGGCTGTACGTGGCGGAGGCGGCCATGTCCCTCACCGGCGCCCGCGCCGACCACCGCATGGCGGTTCGGTCCGAGGATATCCGGGCCATCGCATTTGGAGTGGCCGCCGAGCTGTTTCTGCGCCGGGGAGTGCCTCTCCCCGCCGGATTCGCCGGGCTCCGGCAGGAGTTGGAGCAGGCTGCCGGCCATCCGGTTCATGCCGGTCTCATCAAGGCGATGGCTGCCGATCTGGCTGCCCACCACGGCCACGGATACGTTACCGCCGGGCCACGCCAGGCTGTAGTTGTTCACGCCCTGTGCCACCTGATGAACCAGGTTCTAGGCAACGTAGGACAGACCGTGACCTACGTGAAGGAAGAAGGGCTCGCTCCCGCCAACACCTTGGGCGATTTCAGACGGCTGGTTGAGGCGATGAAGGCCGGCCAGGTGGAGACGGTGGTGATCCTGGGCGGCAACCCGGTGTACAACGCACCGGCCGACATCGACTTTGCAGGTGCGCTGGCCGGCGTACCGACCAGCATCCGGCTCGGTCTCCATGAAGACGAGACCTCCGCGGCCTGCACCTGGCATGTTCCCCAGGCCCATTTCCTGGAATCCTGGGGAGACGGCCGGGCTTGGGACGGCACCGTCAGCGTGGTCCAGCCTTTAATCGCGCCGCTATGGTCCGGTCGCAGCGCCATCGAAATCATGGCCGCATTTGAAGGCGCCACCGCCTCAGGCTACGAACTGGTGAAAGCCGGTTACCCCGATAGCGTGTGGCGCAAGACGCTCCACGACGGAATCCAGGAAGGCAGCGCTCCTGAGGTGGAGACCCCGGCGGTCGGCAACGCCTGGGCCGACAGCCGCCTGGCCGGGCTGGCCGCGCTGTCCGCACCGGCCCCGGAAACGATCGAGATCTCTTTCGCCGCCGATGCCAAGATCTACGACGGCCGTTTCGCCGGGAACGGTTGGCTGCAGGAACTGCCGGACCCGCTGACCAAGCTGACCTGGGACAACGCCGTCGTGTTGTCCCCCGTGACGGCGGCCCGGCTCGGCCTTACCGACGGGGACATGGTGAAGATTTCCGTGTCGGGAGCCGACCTTGAGATGCCGGTGTACCAGATGCCCGGGCAGGCGGTGGATACGGCGATGCTGGCTCTCGGGTACGGCAGAACCATCGAACATGCGGTCGCCAGCAAGGTCGGATTCAACACTTACCGGTTGAGGAAAAGCACAGCCATGCATTTTGCGGCGGGAACCGTGGCGAAGTGCGGTGGGAAATACACCCTGTCGTCCACCCAGGACTTCCATGCCATGGATGACCGTGGCGCCAGAGAAGTAGAGGATCGAGCTGAAGAGTTTATCCGGGAAGTTGAAGCAGAGGAATGGTTCCACGACCCGGCCCATGCCATGCACGGCGGCCACAAGCTGCCTGACGCCGACCTGTGGGAGCCGCTGAAGTACAACGGCGCTCACGCCTGGGCCATGAGCATCGACCTGAACAGCTGTGTCGGTTGCGCCGCCTGCACCATCGCCTGCCAGGCAGAAAACAATATTCCGGTTGTCGGCAAGGACCAGGTCGCCCGGGGCCGGGATATGCACTGGATCCGTGTGGACCGCTACTTCACCGGCGAGCCGGAGAACCCCGAGGTGCGGTTCCAGCCGGTGGCCTGCCAGCATTGCGAGAATGCGCCCTGCGAACAGGTCTGCCCGGTGGCCGCCACCACCCACGACGACGAAGGGCTGAACGTCATGGTGTACAACCGCTGCATCGGCACGCGGTACTGCTCCAACAACTGCCCGTTCAAGGTCCGCAGGTTCAACTTCTTCAACTTCCACAAGAACGAGAGCGCCACCACCAAAATGGCGTACAACCCGGAGGTCACGGTGCGGGCCCGGGGGGTCATGGAGAAGTGCACCTTCTGCCTGCAGCGCATCAGCCAGGCCAAGATTACGGCGAAGAACGAAGGCAGGAAACTGCAGGACGGCGACGTCGTGCCGGCCTGTCAGCAGGTCTGTCCGGCCTCGGCCATCCGGTTCGGCGATCTTACCGACGAGAGCAGCCAGGTCGTCCGCCGGCGCACGGACCAACGTTCCTACACCATGCTGGACGATCTCAAGGTCAAGCCCCGGGTCAATTACATGGCGCGGTTGCGGAATTCGGGTCACGGGGACGACCCGACATCGGGGGAGCATTCGTAAGCGATGAGCGTCTCAACGGTTGAAGACAGGATGAGCCTCGACAACACCGTCGAGGATCCCCGGCGCAGGGCTCCCCTGATCGTCGGGGGGAACGACTTTACCAGCATCACCGAGAAGGTGTGCGGCATCGTGGAGCGGCCCAAGCCGCCCAAAGGCTGGTATGTCGCCCTCGGTATTTCCGCCATGCTCATGGGGATGCTGTTCGGCCTCATCGGCTACCTGGTCCTGGTGGGAACCGGCATCTGGGGCCTGCAGATCCCGGTGGGCTGGGGCTTCGCCATCGTCAACTTCGTGTTCTGGGTCGGGATCGGCCACGCCGGGACTCTGATTTCAGCGATCCTGTTCCTGTTCCGGCAGAAGTGGCGGACCAGTATCAACCGGTTCGCCGAGGCGATGACCATTTTCGCGGTCATCTGCGCCGGCGTATTCCCCGGCATCCACGTCGGCCGGGTCTGGTTCGCATACTGGATGTTCCCGCTGCCGAACCAGATGGACATGTGGCCGAACTTCCGCAGCCCCTTGCTGTGGGACGTGTTCGCCGTTTCGACCTACTTCACCGTATCCCTGCTGTTCTGGTACCTGGGCATGGTCCCGGACCTGGCCAGCCTCCGGGACCGGGCGACCACCCGCATCCGCCAGATCGTATACGGCGTCCTGGCCCTGGGCTGGCGGGGAGCCAACCGGCACTGGCAGCATTACGAGAAGGCCTACCTGCTGCTGGCGGCCCTGGCGACGCCGCTGGTGCTCTCGGTGCACTCGGTGGTTTCCATGGACTTCGCCGTCTCCCAGCTGCCGGGGTGGCACACCACGATCTTCCCGCCGTACTTCGTGGCCGGCGCCATCTTCAGCGGGTTCGCCATGGTGGTCATGCTGGCGGTTCCCGCCCGGGAATGGTTCGGCCTCAAGGACGTCATCACCCTCCGTCATCTTGAAAACATGAACAAGGTCATCCTGGCCACCGGTTCCATGGTCGGGTACGCCTACGGCATGGAATTCTTCATCGCCTGGTACAGCGGGAACTCTTTCGAGGGCTTCGCCTTCCTGAACCGGGCCGTGGGCCCGTACTGGTGGGCGTACTGGATCATGGTCAGCTGCAACGTGATCACCCCGCAGCTGTTCTGGTTCCGCAAGATCCGGACCTCGCCCTGGGTCATGTTCTTCGTGGTCATCTTCGTGAACGTCGGGATGTGGTTC
>CALZKF010000243.1 GCA_945787955.1 uncultured Acidobacteriota bacterium
ATCGTCCGTCCGGTTTTGAGTCAGTAGCGTCCACCGGCGGATGGTGTACTGCACGGCGTTCAACCGCAAGACCTGCCGGGTGAGGTGGTTACGGCCGGCTATCCGCATTCTGCGCTACACGTTGGGTTAGCGCCGTCGAAACGCCTTTTCGATTTCATCCAATGTCAGCCGGAACAAGGCGGGTCGTCCGTGGGGACATGTGGTCAGGTTTTCCACCTGGTAGAGGTCATTTAGAAGCGCCTGCATGCCTGTGCCGTCCAGCGGGTGGTTGATTTTTATCGCGGCCCTGCAGGCCGCGGTGGTGACGAGCCGGTAGCGCAGCCCTTCCGCCGCGGTGGCGCTTGATTGCGCCTCCGCAGCGTCACCCAGCAGTTCGTGGACCAGAGCCTCGGGATCGGCCTCCGCCGCGTGGGCCGGTACAGCATCGAGGCGCACCGTGGTTCCACCGAAAGGTTCCATCAGGAAGCCGAGCCTGCGGAACTCTTCCCACTCCGACTCCAGGGTGACGAACTCCGTGGGAGAAAGTTCCAGCGTGCGCGGAAACAGCAGGCGCTGGACCTGCACGCGATCGGCCTCGGCCTCGGCCATGAACCGTTCGAAGATGACCCGTTCGTGGGCGGCGTGCTGATCCACCACCAGCAGTCCTTCCTTGTCCTGGGCAACGATGTAAGAGTCTCTGTACTGGGCCAGTGCCCGGGCGCCGACCGGCGGCGGTGCCGGTTCCGGACCAGGCATGATCTCCCGCTGCGCCGGCGGCGGATCAGGGAAACCGGCTGCCGGCTCGAAGACGGAAAATGGCGAAGATGGGCTACTGGATACCGGTTCCTCCCGGGGGGCTGCCGGACGGAGCTGGTCCAGCCGCGGAACCATACCCTGGTCCGACAATGCGTTACGCAGGCCGCTACGGACGCATTCGTGGACCAGCGATGACTGCTGATACCTGACCTCGGTCTTCTGGGGGTGGACGTTGACGTCTACAATCGAACCGTCCACTTCGAGGAACAGGATTACTGCCGGGAACCGTCCCCTGGGAACGGTATTGCCGTATGCCTCAACCACGGCGTGAGCCATGACACGGTCTTTGACGGAACGGCCGTTGACGAACAGATGCTGCCGCTCCCGGCCGGCAAGAGCGTGGGCCGGACGCCCGGTGAAGCCGTGGGCGCGGACCTGGCCGGGTCCGGTGTCGAAAGCGATCATACGCTCGGCGGCCTCGGCCCCAAGGATTTGCCGGACCCTGGTTGCGGCATCCCCGGAGGTCGGCGCTTCCAGCAGTTTCCGGCCGGCCTGTTCCAGGCTGAACCGGACATCCGGCCTGGCCAGGGCGTACCGCGAAACGGTCCGAACGATATGGGCGGTTTCGGTTCCATCGGTCCGCATGAATTTTCGCCTGGCCGGAACGTTGTAGAACAGCCGGTCGACCTCGATGGTGGTCCCCCGGGGGAGGCCTGCCTCCCGGATCTCATGGACACGGCCGGAATGAATTTCGATCTCGGTACCTTCGCCGTCCAAAGCCGCTGTTCGGAGGATAAACCTTGAAACCGCGGCAATGCTGGGAAGCGCTTCCCCCCTGAAGCCGAGTGTGCGTACATCTTCCAGTGCGGCATCGTCCTCAAGCTTGCTGGTGGCATGGCGCTCGATGCTCAGGATGGCGTCATCCCGGTCCATGCCGCAGCCGTCGTCCCGGACATGGATAAACCGCTTTCCGCCGCCCTGGATACGGATATCGATCCGTGTCGCCCCGGCATCCAGGCTGTTCTCCAGCAGTTCCTTGACTACCGACGCCGGCCTTTCTACCACCTCGCCGGCTGCGATGCGGTTGATTATCGGGTCGTCGAGAAGATGAATTTTGCCCAAATTCCCACCTGAAGCCGTACATCCCGGACAGATTGTCCACGGTCGATTCTATCACTGGTTCAAAAGAATCAGAGAAAGTGCCATTGTTGCATCAACATGACCACTCTGGATGCCAGGAAGGCGCATCGATCAGACATCACCACGCCGGTAAAGCGGTCGCTGCATTTACGGGTCTCCACAATATCTCTTTTATTATCTATCATTTACAGTGTTTTAGATAGATTTTTATCGCTGCGGGGAAATTTCGGCACGGGAGTTGCTTTTTATGGCGATCGAGGGGCTCGACAGGAGGTAAGAGGATGTTCATTCCACTGCTGCAGAAAGAACGATCCATTGATGACTTTGTAGATTCTTCGGGAGAATGCAGGCTTTCCAGCCTCCTGACCGATGCGAATACTGAAAGCCAGGTTGATGAACTGTATACGAAAGAGATCGCCGGCCTGGTGAGGTCGGCTCTCACAGACCTGGACGATCGCGAACGCCATATCATTCGAAATCGTTTCGGCCTGCTGGGTGGCGCCGAGTTGACCCTGGAAGAGATCGGCCGGACCCTGAATCTGAGCCGAGAGCGGGTACGCCAGCTGGAACGTGAAGCGAAACTGAAACTGCGCCAGGTTCTTCAGCAGCACGAAGCCTACCTGAAGTTTTCCCTGGCCTGAAAACTCCTCTCCTGGTTCGGCAGGTCCGGCGATCGTCCATCCCCCCCCGCGACGGTCGCCGGATTTTTTTATGATCAGAAAATCTGGCCGATGGAGAGAAAGTATTCGCCCCTGGATTCACCGTCCTTGCGGTCCAGCTTGTGGCCATATTCCACCCGAATCGGACCGATCGGGGTCTCCAGATGGAGACCAAGTCCCAGGGCGTGGCGCAGGTCGGCCGGCCTGAATTCCGGAACCGTGAGATAGACGTTGCCTGCGTCATAGAACACGACTCCCCGAAGCATCCGCCACAGCGGCTGGCGCCACTCCTGTGTGAACAGCAGCATCGCCTCCCCTCCCAAAGGCACCCCGTTGCTGCCCCGTGGGCCGAGCTGATCTCGTGCGAACCCGCGATGGGTGCGATCCCCGCCGGCGAAGAACCGCTCGGACAGCGGTACCCGGATAGTCGGTCCGTAAGTCTGCGCCAGGCCGAGACGGAGGCCGGAGGCGAAGGTGCCGCCTCCGGCGAAGGTCCGTGAGAATGAGCCCCTGGCGGAGAACTTGCCGAACGAGGCGTCGGAACCGAAGACCGGGGCACATAAGCGCAGGTCCGAACTGAGATACTGCCCTTTCCGTGTCAGGAAAGGATCGTCCCGTGTGTCTCGCACCAGGGCGAAACCGACGTCTCCCAGGTCCAGGGCTTCCAGCTTCTGTTCCAGAATGAGCTCTTCGCTGCCGGGCTGGATGTCGAACAGGTCGACTCGTTGCAGGTTGTACCTGAAAAACCGCTTCCAGTTCGGGCGGAATTCATGCTCCACACGAAATGCACCGGATCGCCGCCGGAAGCTGAACCCGATCTCTTCCTGGCGCTCGTGCACAATGCTGATCAGCGCCGGCCACTTGCGGGTGAACAGCCGCGGCTCCTCGATCAGCACCTGTAGCCATCGTTCCTGTCCGCTGGCCCTGGCGTGGAAGGTCAGGCTGCGATCGTACCCTCCCACGTTCTCGTGGGTCAGCACAACCTCGCCCCGGGGTCCATACTCGCTGCTGTAGCCGGCGCCCAGTCTCAGACGGAGCGGCTGCGACTCCCGCACCCGGACCACCATGGTGCACTCGTCATTGGCGGAGTCGGGTATCGGCTCGTAATCGATGCGCACCTGGCTGAAAAGCCCCAGGCGATAGAGGTTGTGCTGGCTTTTGAGAATGCTGGAACGTGAGACCGGTTCCCCCCGCCGCAATGTCAGCTCCCGGCGGATGATTTTGTCCTGGGTCCGGTTGTTGCCCTCGATCCTGATATCCCCCACCACGGCCCGGGGGCCCGGTGCTACGTTGAAGCGGACCACAACCGTGTCCTCTTCAAGCAGGCCGGAACCGTCCACCCGAGCGTCCGGGTAACCTTCCCGGTCCAGGGCGGCCCGCAGGCGGCTCTCAGCTTCCAGAAGCGCCCTGGGGCTGAACAGATCCCCGTCGGAGAGCGCCGCCCATCCGGCCATGTGATCGCTGTCGAACGGTCCTTCCTCAGGGAACTCCACTCCGGAGACGGTGAACCGGGGGCCCTCCTCCACCCGGAGCAGGAGATCAGCCTGATCGCCGCTGGTCAGCAGGCGGATCCGGGGAGGCGGCGTCCGTACCAGCAAATGGCCGTTGTCCCTGTAAAGGTTGCGGATCGCCCCCAAATCGCTCTCCAGGGTTTTCGGAAGGAGGTAATCTTTGGAGAAGGCCGAACCGGTGGAAGTCAGTACCTGTTTCCGCAGCCGGGTTTCGTCGATGGATGCGTTGCCCTCGAAGTTCAGGGACCGGACCTCCACCCGGGGGCCTGGTTCGATCCGGAAGACGGCGGTCCGCCTGCCTTCGGCTTCGCCCTCCGGGTCCTCGTCCGCTCCCACCGACACATCCACGGTGTAGTGTCCCCGCTCCTGGAAGTACTGCCGCACCAGATCCTTCGAGTCTTCGAACCCTGCGTCGACGAAGATCGACTCGATCCACATCTCTTC
>CALZKF010000244.1 GCA_945787955.1 uncultured Acidobacteriota bacterium
CACCGCCTTGTCGCCGAACGCCTTGCGGGTCTCTTCCTCGCACAGCGCCTTCATGCCGCCGTAGGTCTCGCCGGTGATCTCTTCCGTGGCCGGGTCTTCCAGATTCGCCACCTGGTCGGTTTCGTTGATCCCGATCTTCTTGAAGTCGGCGAACACCGAGATCGAGGACGTGAACAGGTACAGCTCGGCGGCATCCTTCAGCAGCCCGGCGGAATCCCGCACCCAGCGGGGCACGGAAGCGGAATTGTCGATGACCACATCCCATTTCCGGCCTTCAAGGGCGGCGAGGTTGTCTTTGCGATCCCCCTTGAGTTGTTCAACTTAGGGGAACAGGTGCGTGTTGGTCTTGCCGCGGTTGAACAGGGTCACTACATGCCCCCGCTCCATGGCGTATTCCACCAGCGGCGGGCCGATAAGCTGGGTCCCTCCCAGGACCAGGATCTTGAGCGGTTTGGCGGCGGCGGCGGTCAGGCCTCCCAGGCCCAAGCTGGTTCCGGCGGCTGCGGTGATCTGGAGGAACTGTCTTCGGGTCGTGCTCATGGCGGCTCCTTTCGATTCCAGACGGTTATACACCGGAACCTGCGGCATGTTTCAACGACCAGCAGTGCCTGGTTTGCACTGTGCGCCGCAGGATAATACCGTGGAGCTGTACGGGAGGCTTTGCCATGACGGTTCAGGCGATTTTCGACGACCTCAAGACCCGTTTCAGCGACATGGTGCCAGAGTTCGAGTTGCGGGAACAGGCCGAGCAGGTGCTGGAGATCCGGCGGCTCAAGGCGGAGCGTTCCGCCGTGATCCTGGCCCACAACTATATGGATCCTGTGCTGTTCCACGCGGTGGCCGACATCCGGGGCGACTCCCTGGAACTGAGCCGCAAGGCGGCCGAAACCGACGCCGAAGTCATCGTCTATTGCGGTGTGCGGTTCATGGCCGAGACCGCCAAGATCCTCAACCCGGACAGCACGGTGCTGCTGCCTTCGAAGCTGGGCGGCTGTTCCCTGGCTTCAGGGATCACACCGCAGCAGGTCCGGGAACTGAAGAAGATGTTCCCCGGGGCGCCGGTGGTGACCTACATCAACACCTACGCCGACGTGAAAGCGGAAACCGACATCTGCTGCACCTCCGGCAACGCCGCCGCAGTAGTGCAGTCCCTTGATGCGGACCTGGTGATCTGCATCCCCGACGCCTACCTGGCCGCCAATATCGCCCGGGAGACAGGCCGCAAGATCGTCTTTCCCGAGCTGGGAGTCATGCCGCCGGGGGAGCCGGGAGTGGACTACGGCATGGTCGGCTGGAACGCCCTGTGCGAGGTCCACGAGCAGTTCACGGTGGAAGATATCGCCAACGTCCGCAAGCAGATCCCCGACGCGATCATCCTGGCCCACCCGGAGTGCAGCCCGGAAGTGGTGCAGGCCGCCGATTTTTCCTCCAGCACATCGGCCATGGCCCGGTTCGTGGAGCAGAGTGAGGGCGGCCGTTACCTGCTCCTCACCGAGTGCGCCATGGGAGACAACATCGCGGCGGCCAATCCGGACAAGGAAATGATCCGGATGTGCAGTGTGCGTTGCCCCCACATGAACGAGGTTAAACTTCAGGAAGTCATCGACGCGCTGCGGTACAATCAACATGTCATCGAGGTTCCGGAAGATCTGAGAGTGAAGGCGAAGCGCTCCATCGACCGCATGCTGGCCGTTAAGGCCTGAGCCGCGCACTTGATAAGAACCGATACATTGATCCTTGGATGCGGCGTTGCCGGGGCGGTCACCGCCCTGGAACTGGCGGCGGACCGTGAGCGCGAGGTGGTCGTCCTGACCCGGGCGGAGAAAACCGACGACTCCAACTCGGTTTACGCCCAGGGCGGCATCGTCTACCGCGGGGTTGACGACACGGCGGAACTCCTGGAGAACGACATCGCACAGGCCGGGGACGGCATCAGCTATCCGGTGGCGCTCAAGATCCTGGCGGCGGAAGGACCGCAACAGATCCGGCGGATCCTCATGGAAGCGGCCGGCATCGAGTTCGACCGGGACGAATCCGGCCGATTGAATTTCGGTCTGGAGGGGGCCCATTCCCGGCGGCGGGTGCTGCACGTGGGGGATTTCACCGGCCGCGCCATCATGGCCGCCCTCCTGGCGCGACTGAATCAGGCGTCCAACGTCCGCATGCTCACCGGGCATACCGCAATCGACCTCCTGACCTTTCCCCACAACGCACCGTCGCCGCTGGCTGTGTACGAAGAACCGATATGCCACGGCGCCTGGGTGCTGGAGCAGGGCACCGGCAAGGTCATCCCGGTTATCGCCAATCGTACGGTGCTGGCCACCGGCGGCCTGGGGCAGATCTTTCTGAACACCACCAACCCGCCGGGAGCCAGGGGAGACGGACTGGCCATGGCGTATCGCGCCGGCGCCCGGGTGATCAACGCCGAATACATGCAGTTCCATCCCACCGCGCTGTTCATGCCGGGCACGACCAAAGCGCTGATCAGCGAGGCGGTGCGAGGTGAAGGGGCCGTTCTGCTGAACCCGGACGGCGAACCTTTCATGGAGCGCTACGCCCCTCAGGAAAAGGAACTGGCGCCCCGTGACGTGGTCTCTCGGGCGATCTACCTGGAGATGCTCTCCCGGGATTATTCCTACGTTCTCCTGGATATCGCATCGAAGAAAAAGGCTTCCTACATCCGGGACCGGTTCCCGCGGATCCATGAGCTCTGCCTGGAGCAGAACTGCGATATCAGCCGCCAGCCGGTGCCGGTGGTTCCCGCTGCGCACTACCATTGCGGCGGTGTGATGGTGGACATGGACGGCCGGAGTTCACTACGGCAGCTGTTCGCCGTCGGTGAGGTCGCCTGCACCGGCGTCCACGGCGCCAACCGGCTGGCCAGCACCTCCCTGCTTGAGGGAGTGGTATGGGGCGCCCGGGCCGCAGCCGCCATCCGGAAGGAACCCGGCGCCGGACCATCCGGGGTAGAGGTCCCTGACTGGGACGATTCCGGCCAGGTCTACGACGCCGATCCGGCACTGATCCAGGCCGATATGCAGACCGTACGCTCGTTGATGTGGCACCACGTCGGCCTGATCCGCTCCGACCACCGTCTGCGCCGGGCGCTGAAGGAGATGTGGAGCATGCGCTCCACCATCGAGGACTTCTACCGCAAAGCCCGTGTGTCCGACAGCCTGGCCGGGCTGCGAAACTCGGTTCTGGCTGCCGGGCTGATCGCCATGGCGGCGGCTCACAACACCGAGAACCGGGGCTGCCACTACAGGGAAAATCACTGATTCCCGGCCTTTCCTGACCGGCGTGTTGCGGCCTGCCCTCGATCCGGCATAAAGTCCGTCAGGGGAAGGGAACGTATCGATGGCGCGTATCTGGATACCTGCAACCGCAACGGCAGCCAACATCTGCTGCGGCTTCGCCTCCATGTTCCTGGCGGCGGAGGGGCGGTTCAATCTGGCGGTATACGTCCTGGTGGTGGCGATCCTGCTGGACATCCTGGACGGCCGCCTGGCCCGGCTGCTGAACGCCACCAGTGAATTCGGCAAGCAGTTCGACTCGTTCAGCGATGCACTGAGTTTCGGCGCCGCCCCGGCGTTCCTGATCCAGCGGGCGATGCTGGAACCGTTCGGGATGCTAGGTTACGTGGCGGCGGCCGTCTATCTTCTGGCGGTTGTACTTCGCCTGGCCCGGTTCAACCTGGCCTCCGACCCCCATGCCAAGGCCAGGCGGACCACCGGTATGCCGTGCCCGATCGGCGCCGGCTACCTGATGGCGGCGGTTCTGATGCGGGGCCGCTTCGAACCGATCTGGGCCATCGCGCTGATGCTGGTGCTGTCGGTGCTGCTGGTCAGCCGGATCAAGCTGCCGGATCTGAAGGGCAAGAGCCTGGTCACCGCCATGCTCCTGGTAGGGATGTGCAACTACTTAGCCGTGATCTTTTTCCCGAGCTGGCGGACAATCCTGTGGTGGAACATCTGGAATGTGCTGATCCTGATCGCCGCCTGGATCGAGGACCGCCGCCTGGCCCGGGAACCGCTCCAGGGATAGTGGAGCGATAGGGTCCACGCTGTCCGTTGCCGTCCTGCCCCAAACCCCGGTAACCTTACGGCTATGAGCGAAAAATCAACCGGGCAGGAATCCAAGAAGCAAAGAACAGAGGAGAAAGAACCTCTCGGCCCCTGCATGGAATCCCAGGGCGACGGCGCCCCCTGCGACTGCGCCCAGTCCGACTGCCAGAGCTGCGGGAAAGGCACGCCGCGGAAGGACTGAGCCCCTGTAGCTAACCGGTACGGCATCGCTTCGAGTCGCTCTTGCCGAGCCTCTCCCTGTATCTTCATGTTGCAGTCTGTTGCTGTCCGGACCGTTCAGCGCCTGGTAATAGACCTCCTGTCCACCAGGTCTTGTTCCGATTGGGCCTCTGTCTGGG
>CALZKF010000245.1 GCA_945787955.1 uncultured Acidobacteriota bacterium
AACGAACGGGCCGAGGCTCAGAAACTGCTGGTTGAGCACAAGGCCCTGATTGCTCAGGCCCATCGGGAACGGGCTGACGCCCTTTCCAGGGCGGAGCAGGAAGCCGAACGGCTCAAAAGCGGCATCATGGACGAGGCCAGGGAGCAGCGGGAGAAGCTGCTGGCCCAGTCCAGGGAGCAGGTGGAGATCGGCCTCAAGCAGGCCCGGGCGGAGCTGCAGGGCCTCGCCGTGGACCTTGCGATCCAGGCCGCCACCAAGCTGCTGGAAAAGAACGTCGATGACGCCAGCCAGAGAAAGCTGGTGGAAGACCACCTGGCCGATCTGGAGCGGCGTTCAAACCGACAGTCCTGAGCCTGTCAGCCGTCCAACAATCGGAACGGGGCCGCGGTTCGCCACGGCCCAGTTCTGCTGTCCTTTCCGGGGGCAGACCATGCGTACGATTGAAATACGAACCGGCCTCCAAGCTGAGAACATCTGCCCGGTCCACCTGGGGCGGCAGGCCCCGGGCCGTCTGGTGCAGGATCTGGTCCGGGCCGGACATGGTCGGACGGTCCTGGTCTCCGATTCCAACGTCACCCCGTTACACGCCGAGAATCTGAGGAGTACCGCCGCCGGGGCGGGGGTGCAGCTGGACCTCCTGACCTTCCCCGCCGGTGAGCGCTTCAAGACCCGGGAGACCAAGTCGGAACTGGAAGACCGCATGGCAGACCTCTGCATCGGCCGGGACGGAGCGGTTGTCGCTCTGGGTGGCGGCGTGACCGGCGATCTGGCCGGTTTCCTGGCGGCGACCTGGAACAGGGGTATCCCGGTCTACCAGGTTCCGACCTCGCTGCTTGCCATGACCGACGCCGCCATCGGCGGCAAGACCGCGCTGGACCTCCCGGGGGCGAAAAACAGGATCGGTGTGTTCCATACCCCGGCAGGGATTTACATCGATCCGACCTACCTGGCGACCCTGCCCCCGGATCGTTTCCGTTCCGGCCTGGCTGAGGTGGTCAAGTACGGCGTCATCGCCGACACCGGGATACTTACCGTTCTGGAGGACCACCTCCAGGCCATCCGGGAACTCGACCCCGGGATCCTGCCGGACCTCCTGGCCGCCTGTGTTCGCGTCAAGGCCAGGGTGGTGGAAGAAGATCCGCTGGAGTCGGGACGGCGGGCGATCCTGAATTTTGGGCATACAGTGGCCCACGGTCTGGAGGCGGCAGCCGGTTACGCCGTCGACCACGGCGAAGCAGTGGCTGTCGGCATGTTGGTCGAGGGCAGGCTGGCGGCGGAGATCACCGGCTTTCCGACTGCGGATCTGCGCCGCCTCGAGTCATTGCTCTAGACGACCGAACTTCCGGTACGGCTGCCGGACGGTATCGACCCGGAGCGGATCATCGTGGCGGCCGGGGCGGACAAGAAGAACCGCCGCGGGGAGATCCGTTGCGCCCTGCCGGTCCGGCTTGGGGAAATGATAGCCGGTCCGGATCCGACCGTTCCGGTTCCGATAGCGGCTCTTCGAGCCGCACTGGTCGCGGATTGACTTCATCCCGGTCCGGGTTTAACTTTGGTCCTGGACCTAAACTCAATCATTCGAACGATTTGAGCAGGTAGATACCCAGTGGCAAAAACACCGGTTCTCGGGCGATACCAGATATTGGAGGAACTGGGCCGTGGAGCCATGGGCCGGGTGTTCCTGGCTCTGGACCCGGATATCCAGCGCAAGGTCGCCATCAAGACGATCCAGGTGTTCGCCTCCCTTCCGGAATCGGAGCGGGGAGAAGCCCGGGAGCGGTTCAACCGGGAGGCCAGGGCGGCCGGGCAGCTGCTGCACCCCGGTATTGTCACGTTGTTCGACGTCGGTGAGCACAGGGGAATCCCTTTCCTGGCGATGGAATATGTGGAAGGCACGCCTCTGGACAACCACTGCCGAACCGGTGAACTTTTGCCGGTGGACCTGGTGCTGGAGATCATATCCCAGGCGGCGGTTGCACTGAGTTTCGCCCATGAGGCCGGGATCGTTCACCGGGACATCAAACCGGCCAACCTGATGCTGGTAGGGGGAGCCACCGTCAAGATCATGGACTTCGGCCTGGCCAAGGCGCCTGCTACCCATCTCACCAGTGACGGTACTCTGCTCGGGACCCCCGGTTACATGTCTCCGGAGCAGATCCGCGGCGGGTTGGTGGACGCCCGTTCCGATTTGTTCTCACTGGCATGCGTGCTTTACGAACTGCTCACCGGCAGCAAACCGTTTGAGGGTGATTCCATCTCGTCGGTGGTCTACCGGGTGGTCCACGAGGATCCGCCGGATCCGGCCGGCCTGGGTGACCGGGTCGATCCCGGTCTGGCTGCGTTTATCCTGAGCGCCCTGTCCAAGGAGCCTGCCGGGAGGCCGTCTACAGGGCGGGAGTTCGCCGCTCGCCTCGAACAGTTTCGCGGAGGGGGAGCCGGAGCGGTCGCGAAGGGCGACGATCTGATGCACGGGGAACCGTCGCCGGAACAGGAGTTGCCGGTAGACATCCCACCGCCGATCCATGCTCGAAGAGAGAAAAAACGTTCCGGCGGAAAACCGATCGGCATGATTGCTGCGATTCTGATCGTGGCCCTGGCGGTCAGCGTATGGGTCTATCGCGAGGACTTGAAAGCGCTTTGGGACGGTTGGTCCGTCTCAAGGCAGGCGCAGGCTGTCGGGGAGCCGGAGTTTTACGAAGCGACCGTCCGAACCGAACCTGCAGGACTTCCGGTTCTGCTGGACGGTGAGCCGCTGAAGGGAGACCGGGTCCGTTTTCCGGCAAGCGCTCCCTTCGGGACGCTGACATCGGAACTGGAGTGCCGCTCACTGGTTCATCCCCTGGATGCGCTGGACGCCGGTGGGGAGGTCACCCTGGTGTTCGATCCGGTGCGGTTGCACCTTCCCCTGATGGAGCCGGTGGAAGGAGCCGGGCTGAAGCTGAACGGGGAGGTGCTGAGAGCCGTTCCCGGTGAAATCGAACTGGACCTGTGTCGGGAGAACCGGATTGAGTTCGTGGCGCCAGGGTACTATCCCCTGGAGGTGGTAATACCTTCCGCCGCGACGCCGCTGGAGGCCAGGACCGTCGTGGCTTCGCTCTCCATGGAACGGATTCCCACCGGCACCCTGCTGCTGCCTGAGCCGGGGTACCCCCTGGAAGTGCTGATCGACGGCAAACGCCGGGAGCCGGCCGGCGACAGGATTGAGATCGAGGCAGGCGAACACCTTGTACGAGTCACCAACGACCGTTACTGGGTCGACCAAACCGTCCGGGTTGAAATCAAGGCCGGAGAATCGAACCGCCCGATTCGCTCTCTTCCGGGGCTGGCCGAACTGAGCGTCCTGGCCTATCCGCCCAATTGCCGTGTCCTGCTGCGGAAGAGGATCGGTGATAACTGGAAGTTTTTGAAAAATACTCCGCTCAACGGGTACAAGATCGCCGCCGGAGACTATCATCTCCGTGTGGAACTGGTTTCTACCGGTGATGTGCGAGAACAGGACATCCGGCTCAAGGCCGGCGCCAACTCCCCGGTGCGGGTGTCGTTCGGAGGAAAGTAATGCGGAACGTTCGAGCCTCTTCCGCCCTGCCGCTGGCGATAGCGCTCCTGGCTTCCGGATGGGTGACCACCCCGGCCCCGGCCGATGAGCAGGCTGCCGCCAGACAGTACCGCGTCGCCCGCCGGCTGGCGGCGGAGAAATCACCCGACGCGGCGACCGCCCTGCAGAAGGTGGTGGAGTTGGACCCCAAAGGGCCGCTGGCCGACGATGCGCTCCTCGAGCAGGGGATTCTGGCCGGCGCACCGGCATGGCCATCGGAGCTGGGTAGCCTCACAGGGAGCGGGATGGCCAAGGCCGCCGGTATCCTGCGGACCATAGCGGAAGAGCATCCCCGAGGCGACCGCATCCATGAGGCCCGCTACCGGGCCGCCTTGCTCAAGATGGAGCCTTTAGCCGGACAGGACCTTTCCGCGGCCCGGCTGGATCTCCTGACGGTGGCCAATGATTATTCAGCGGGGATCTGGGCCGCCAGATCCCGATACGTGTCGACCTGGATCGATCGGGTGACCGGCCACGAATCGCGGGCCCGGGACAGTCTGGAGCGGCTCAGGATCGATTATCCGGCCACGGTGGAGGCTGTGTTGGCCAAGATCGGTCTGGCGGAGATGATTCTCCAGGACGGAGATCATGGCCGGGCGGTCACGCTGATGCAGGAAAATGAAGCGATGCTCGCCCGACCGGTTATTGCCGGCCGAATGCCTGAGGCCGGTCGTGCAGCCGGGGCGGCGGTCCGCGCCGCAGGGGTTCAGGCCTTCCTCTTGGGGTTGGCCGGCGACGGCAGCTGGAATCTGGCGGCGGACAGCTTCGCAGCGGCCGGCATCCGGTCCATCGCCGGGCTCGCCGAGCAAAGGAAACATCAGAACCAGTGGGAGATCCCCGGGGCCGGCGCCGTCACGGTGGACCGCCTGGGCAGGATTTGGGTTGCAGGGCAGGGCGGACTGGTTATGATCCGGAACGGGGTGGTCGAAACCGTCGCCGATCCGGGAGTTTTCGCCACACCTCGCGCCGTTGCCTGCGATACCCTCGGTTCGATCTGGCTGCTGGACCGAAAAGGAACGAGGCTCGGCCGTTTGCGGCCGGGAGGCACGAAGCTGGAATCGGTATGGCAGGGGGAAGACCGCTTGTCCGCCATCGCCTGGGACGGCCGCCGCATGCTGGCCCTGGACCCGCGGGGCCGCAGGGTGGTGGAGATCCTGGAGGAGAACCAGCTGAGAACCGTTGCCTCCGGCACCTTTGAAAAGCCGGTCGCGCTGGCGTCGGACTTTCTTGGCCGATTCGCCGTTCTGGACGACCGCACGAGAACGGTCACCCTGTTCGGAAGCGACGGCGCCGCGCTGGGCCGGTACGCCCTGGGCGACACCGGCCCTTCAAAGACCGATGCATTGGTGATGTACCCCGGAGGCGGGTTCGGCATCACCGGGTCGTCGGGACCGACAGTCTACAGGTTCCGCTGAGCGGCGGCCGGTCATGGAGAATGATGTTTTGAGAAGGCTGTTGTGCTGTTGTTTCCTCGGTGCATTGTTCCTGGCTCCGGGATGGTCCTTCGCCCAGGTTCCGGATCCGGGGCCGGAAACCGCCGTTGACATTCTGGCGCAGGTGCGCGACGACCTGATCCAGTTGCGTCTCGAGCAGGCCCTGTCCACTCTGGACATCCTTCTCGATCGGACCGACCTCACGCGGCAGGACAGGGCGGAAGCCTGGATCCTCCGTTCCCGGGCGCACGTCGCTTTCGGGGATCTGGATGCGGCTATGGAGGACTACCGGGAAGTCCTGAACCTGCGCCCCGGTTTCCGGCAGGAGAGCAGCCTGGTGACCCCCGAAGCCGAGAAGCGTTTCAACAAGCTGCGAGCCGAGATGATCAGCACCCTGAGACTGGATATCCAGCCTGCGGATGCCGTTCTGATCGTTGACGGGGAGAAGATCCTGCCGACCGCCGCCGGCACCGTGGCGGTTCTGGCCGGTTCCCGGAGGATACGCCTGGAGAAGCGGGGTTACGATGCCCTGGACGAGGAACTGGACCTGCCCGCAGGTGTGGAGTTCGGCTTCCAGCGCCAGCTGTTTCCCAATGCCCGCGATGTGGTCATCCGTTCCTGGCTGCCCGGCGTGGAGGTTCTCGTAGACGGCGTCGCAGCCGGCCTCACCGACCGTTCCGGAGACGGCGCCGGGGATTATGCGGATTCCCAGGACGGCGTTCTGGTGATCCGCGACATGTCGCTGGGCGAACACCAGTTTGAATTTCGCATGGACTGCCATCTGCCTCAGCGTCTCAAGCGGATGGTGACTGTGGACATCATGGAGCCGACGCCGTTGGTGTTGCCCCGGCTGGAGATGGAACAGGTTCGGATCCCACTGCGGGTCAAGGCTGACTTCCCGGCTGCCGAGATCTTCGTCGACGGCGGCAAGATCGGCGACCTGCAGTCCGAGGTCATGTTCCTCTGCCCGGGTGAACGCGACGTGGAATTCAGAGCCGGCGGACGCAGCGTGCACCACAGTCGTGTGACGGCTCGTGACGGTGAACCGGTTGAAATGACCGTATCAGCCCGGCCGACGGTGTTCCTCGCCGGCGCCGATCGGTGGCCCGCCGCCCTGGACCTAGCCGCGTCACGGTTCAGCCGTGTCGCAGGCGAAACCTCTCCGCTTGACCGGGGCGCCATGGACCCGCAGCACTGGAAACCGGACGACTTCCCGCAGGAGGTCGACCTGGTCTTTGCAGTTCTGGGACAGGGCGATCTGGGCGGCGGCCGTACGTTCCTCTACAGCCCGGTTTTGAACGCGTTCCAGGAAGTGACCCCTGAGATGGTGGACGCCCTGTCTGCGCCCCGGCCGTTCTGGATGGTGCGCACGCCCGGCGTGCGG
>CALZKF010000246.1 GCA_945787955.1 uncultured Acidobacteriota bacterium
TGGTTCTTCTCTTTTGCATCGGTTTCTGTGCTGAATCTTTCCCAGTCTCGGCGCAGGTAGATATTCCTTCTGCTGGCTCAGAATGTGAAGATCTCTCTGCCTGGCTTACGCTTCCAGATTCTGGCCAGGTGTACCCGATGAACTGCATGCATGACGGACTCGACCCAATCTCCAACGGCACCTCCCCCCTCCGACAGCTCATACGTACCGTATCCTTCCTTTTCCCTGCTACCCCCCCAGTAAGCACACCTCTCCCCGGTGGGTTGGTGCCCAGCCTTTCCGGGGAGAGGGATGTGGATTCGGAAGTGGTAGTCAGGAAGCTGGAGTAGGTTCGGCTCGTTCCAGTTCCTCGTCCACGATCGCCTTGAGCGTTGCGTACGGGACGACGCCGACCATCATGCGGCCGTTGACGAACAGGGTCGGGGTGCCGGAGACGCCCATTGCGGCGCCGTCGGTGAACGCGGTCTCCACTGCAGCGTCGTGGGTGCCCGAGTCAAGGCAGAGGGTGAACGCAGTCGCGTCCAATCCGACTTTCTCACCTCGGGTGAGGAGGTCGGAACGGTCCAGGCTGCCTGCGGTGGTCATCATGTTCTCGTGGTATTCCCAGTATTTGCCCTGGTCACCGGCGCACCGGGCCGCCACTGCGGCCGGCCGGGCCTTGTCGTGGTTCTCCAGGGGGTAGTCCCGGTAAACCAGCCGCACCCGGTCGCCGTACTCTGCCATCAGCTTGTCGATCTCCGGGAAGGCCCGCTTGCAGTACGGGCACTGGTAATCGGAGAATTCGACAATCGTTATCGGGGCGCCTGCCCCTGCGCCCATCTCCGGTTCGCCGGCCGGGATCGTAACTTCCACACGGGGAGCATCCAGCACAAGGCGGAACCCGGCTTTTTCCTTCAGGCCGGCGATCAGGGTCCGCTGGAGTTCGTTGGCCCTGATCTGCATCAGGTTCTGCTTGATCGGCTCCGCCAGCTCTTCGTACGACTTGGTCTGGAAATCTTTATAACGGGCCTTGTTCTGCTCATAGAACGCCAGGCCGTCACCCGAGGTCGGTTCGGCCACCTTGGAGACGACTTCCAGCTGGTAGTACTCCTGGGTGGTGATCCCCCGGGCCTCTGCTTCTTTCTCCGCCAGCTTCTTCGATACCAGCTGTTCCAGGATACCGCGGCGCTTTTCGTAAACCTGCTGCTTCATCTGGATCAGGTCGCCCTTGATGAACTCATCAACCTCATCAAGGGTGATCGGTTCGCCGTCCAGGTAGGCGGCTATCTCGCCGGTTACCGCCGGTTCTTCGGTAGCCGTCTCCTCGCCTGTGGCACAGCCGGAAACAGTCAACAGAACTGCAATCAGAAACAGAACGGGGGTCACAGTGGCGAAACGCATGGCAGGTCCTTCCAGTGAATAGGTGAAATAATCGCCGATCAATATACATGTGGCCCCCAGACCCGTCCAACCGATTGTAAACAGGGGCCGTCCCCCTGCCTGCCATAGGCTAAAATGCGCGGGATGAAGGAAAAACCTATCACCGTGATCGGCGGCGGCCTGGCCGGCAGCGAGGCCGCCTGGCAGGCCGCTTCACGGGGGGCGGCGGTTCGGCTGTACGAGATGAGGCCGGTCAACGGCACACCGGTGCACCGCACCGGGGACCTGGCCGAACTGGTCTGCTCCAACTCGTTCAAATCCCTGGATCCGCTCAACGCCCATGGTCTGCTCAAGGCGGAAATGGACCGCTTCGGATCACTGATCCTGAACTGCGCCCGGGAGACCCGGGTCCCTGCCGGGGCGGCGTTGGCAGTGGACCGGGATACCTTTCCCCAGGCGGTCACCCGGGAGCTGCAGTCCCATCCGAACATCACCGTGATCCGGGAGGAAGTCCAGGCGATTCCGGAAGACGGCATCGTCATCGTGGCAGTCGGCCCGCTGG
Organism: uncultured Acidobacteriota bacterium; assembly: GCA_945787955.1. Classification (GTDB taxonomy): domain Bacteria; phylum Acidobacteriota; class Polarisedimenticolia; order Polarisedimenticolales; family Polarisedimenticolaceae; genus Polarisedimenticola. The sequence goes on from CALZKF010000246.1 coordinate 1,922, forward strand.
TCTCTCCTGCCATGGCCGCAGCCATCGCCCGGTTCACCGGCCAGGACTACCTGTATTTCTATGACGCCATCGCCCCGGTCATCGAAACCGACAGCATCGACCGGGAGATCGTGTTCGCCGCCTCCCGGTATGACAAAGGGGACGGCAGCGACTACCTCAACTGCCCGATGAATCCGGAAGAGTACGACCGCTTCCTGGACGCGCTGCTGTCCGGGGAGAAAGCCGATCTTCACGATCTGGACAAAACACCGTTCTTCGAAGGTTGCCTTCCCATCGAGGTCATGGCTTCCAGGGGTAGGGATACGATCCGGTTCGGGCCGATGAAACCGGTCGGGCTCACCGATCCCCGGACCGGGTGCCGGCCTCACGCTGTCGTTCAGTTGCGTCAGGACAACATCGCCGCCGAGCACTACGGGCTCGAGAAAGCTTCCTTTGTCAGGCTCGGTCAGATCCACCGCAACTGCTACATCAATTCCCCGACCGTGCTGTTGCCGACCCTGCAGGCCAGGAGCCGGCCGACACTGCTGTTCGCCGGACAGATCTCCGGGGTGGAAGGCTATACCGAGTCCACCGCCGGCGGGCTGGTGGCCGGGCTCAACGCCGCCCGGATTGCGGCCGGAGAGGAACCGGTGGTGTTGCCGGAGGAGACCATGATCGGCTCCCTGCTGCGGTACATCAGTACTGCCGACCCAAAAGGATACCAGCCGACCAACTCCGCCTTCGGCCTGCTGCCGCCGGCTCCCGCCGGGGTGCGCAAGAAGGCGGACAGGAAAAAGGCCCGTTCGGAACGTGCGCTGAAATCCCTGGACGCATGGCTGGAGGAGGTCGGGACATGAGCCGCTCCCAAACCATCGTGCACTGGATCGCCCGGTACCTGGAATACCTCACCGACCAGAAACATGCCTCACCGGAAACGGTGCGGGCCTACGCGTCGGACCTGGCGGTCTTCCAGGCGTATCTCGAGGAGGCCATGCCGGAGCTTGTCGCAGCTCCGGATCGAATCAAGGCGGTGGCGATCCGTGGGTTCGTGGCCGGACTCAGCCGCTCGGGGCTGGAACGTTCATCCATCGCCCGGCGGTTGTCGGCGGTGCGTTCGATGCTGCGCCATGCCGTACGCCACGGCGGTGCGTTCGATGCTGCGCCATGCCGTACGCCAGGGCGACCTGGAGGCCAATCCTGCCGAGTCGATACCGGCGCCCAAACTTCCCAAAAAGCTGCCCCGGAACATGACCGTAGATGAGGTCTTCGCCCTTCTGGACCATATCGTCGGCCAGCAGCCGGCCGACCTGAGGGACCGGGCGATCCTGGAGTTCCTGTACGCCACCGGGCTTCGGGTCGGGGAACTGGTCTCCCTGGACCTGCACGATATCGATCTGGCGGCAGGTGTCGTCCGTGTGCTGGGCAAAGGGCGGAAGGAACGGATGGTTCCGTTCGGCGGCAAGGCCAATGAGGCGGTGCGGGCCTGGTTGAAGGTATCGCAGAACCGCCGGGATCATGCCGCCGAGCCGGAGGCGCTGTTCCTGAACCTCAGGGGCGGGCGCCTGACCGATCGCTCGGTGCGGCGTATCCTGAACCGGCGGATACTGGATGCCGCCCTGTTCCTGAAGGTGTCGCCCCACGCCATCCGGCACTCCTTCGCCACCCACCTCCTGGGAGCCGGCGCCGATCTCCGGGCGATCCAGGAACTCCTCGGTCATGCCTCTCTATCCACAACCCAGCGCTACACCCATGTCACGCCGGACTCGTTGATGCAGGTCTATGACAAGGCCCACCCCCGGGCGATGCGAAAGAAGGAACCGAGTTGAGCGATCACCGGGACATGGAACAGGCGGCGGTGGAAGGAGCGCGGCTGGCCGGAAAGCTGGTGAAGGAGCGGTTCCGCTCCGAACGGCATCTTGATATCCGGGAGAAAGCGGTCCACGATTTCGTCACCGAAGTCGATCGGGCCTCGGAGGATGCGCTCACCGGGTATATCGCCGGCCGCTTCCCCGATCACGCCATCATGGCCGAGGAAGGATCGCCGGAGGAACCGCGCGTCGGGTACCGCTGGATCATCGATCCCCTGGACGGCACCACCAATTTCATCCACGGCATCCCGATGTTCGCTGTCTCCGTTGCACTGGAAGACCGGGACGGGTTGCTGGCCGGAGCGATTTACGACCCGGTCCATGATGAGATGTTCCATGGCTCCCGGGGCTGCGGCGCACGGCTGAACGACAACCCGATCCGTTGCAGCGCACCGCTCCGGTTCGACGACGCCTTGCTGTGTACCGGATTCCCGTTCCGGTATTTCCACAAGGCGGACAGCTACCTCAAGGTGTTCCGCAATTTCATGGAGGCGACCTCCGGTATCCGCCGGGCCGGATCCGCCGCCATGGACCTGGCGTACACCGCTTGCGGCCGGTACGACGGGTTCTGGGAGACCGGCCTGTCGCCCTGGGACATGGCAGCCGGAGCTCTGCTGGTCCGGGAGGCCGGAGGGGTCGTGACCGACTTCAGGGGAGGCGGCGATTTTTTAGGTGATGGAGAGATCGTCGCCGGCGGGCCGGCGGTTCAAACCAGGATGCTGGGTGTGGTGCGGGAGCACCTTGCCGACTGACGCCTAGTTGTCTTCTTCTTCCTGTTTGTAGAGGAAGCGGATGGCGTGCTTGAACAGCAGCAGGTTCGGGCCGTCGGTACGGTTGACCTTCAGACAGCCGCGGTCGTACCACTCGATGCAGCCGCGGATCTTCTCGCCGTTGTCCAGCTCCACCACCATCGGCGTCTGTGTGTTCATCTGCTTGAGGTAGTAGAACGCCTCGGCGTTGGTGCTCTCCGGTGGCACGGCGCGCCGACGGGCGCCGGCCTGGGATTGACTGTTGTTGTCACGGCCGCGGGGGCGGGACGGACCGCGCTGCTCCCGGTTCGATTCACGCACCGGTTCCCTCATCGGCTCCGGTGCTTCCTGAAGCATGGTGGTGCCGTTGAACTTTTCCTTGATCTGCTGCAGGTTCGGCCGGATAAGTTTCCTGTTGACCATTCCCGGTTCTCCAATTCAAGCCGGTTCCGGAGCCTTGTTACGAATGCATATGACGGTTAGGCGGGTAGCTCGTGAGTTCACTTTAGCAAAGATGCAGGCAAATGCAAAACGATACAAGTGAATTTATATCATTTATTATACTGATTTGTAAGTATTCGAGGCTATCCAGGTTTCAATTGATCTATATTTGCCGCTTTTGGGCTCTTATGGGTGCAGGCTTCAGTCGGCTTGGATATAGCGGTCCTCATAGCCTGGCCGAACCTGAATATTCGCTTCACTCCTGGCTTTTTTGAGGAAAACCGTGAGCTTCTCGACATACTGGGTTTCCTCGAGATAGTTTCGTATCTCCTCCCGGACAGCCTCCAGTTCCTGCAGGCCGGCCTCCCTGCGGTCCGCAACCCGGATAATGTGGAAGCCGTAATCCATTTCGAGGAGATCGCTCACCGAACCGATCGGTGTCTGGAGGGCCGCTTTTTCCAGGGTTGCGTTCAGGTCACCGGCCTTCAAGGTGCCCAGTTCGCCGCCGTTCCCGGCGGTGCCGGCCTGGGAGTGCTCCTTGGCCAGAGCGGCAAAATCAGCGTCGACCGCCCTGGCCTGTTCAAGGATCCGGGCCGCCAGCTCCCTCTGCTCTTCGCGGTTGTCGTCTTCTGCCAGGATCACGATCTCACCCAGGGTGTACTCGGCGGTGATCTTGAACTGGTCTTGGTTGTTTTCGTAGTACTCCTCGATCTCGGCGTCGCTGCAGGCAAGCCGATTACCCACCTCGACACTGATGATCTCCCGGGGCGCCTCCTGCTCGATCAGCCGGCGGCGGATGTCCGCAACCCTCATCCCTTCCTGGGCCAGCAGCTGTTCCAGTTCGGCGTCCGATTCGATGTTGTTCGCTTTCTTGAACTGGTCGAGGAGCATATCCTCGAACACTGTTTGTCCAACTCGGCCCCGGTGTACTTGCTGTAAGCGTTTGCCAGCATCGCCTGTTCTTCTTCCTCGAATTCGGAGCGGGTGATGATCTCGTCATCGACAATCGCCACGATCTCCTCGATGACCTCGGCAGGTACGGCTGAGGACAGACAGGCCAGAGTGATCCCGATCAAGACTGGTTTCAAGTTCATGGTTCTATTCTACCTGAACCGCCGTTTCCGGCACGTACCGAAACGGCAGCCTTGAGGTTTCGATCCAGACCTTGGGGTGATTCTTCAATTCCTGCAACAGCCGGTCGGTGGCAACCTGGATCATTCTGCTGCGCAGCTCCGCCAGGGCCTCTTCCCGGAGTTCACTGTCGTCCGCCAGTCCTGCGGCGTCCCGCCACGCTTCCACCTGGAAAAGGTAGAAGATGCCGTGGACTTCCACCGGTCGGCTGACCCGGCCGGCCACCAGCTGTTCGATGGCTCCACGAACCTCGTCAGGTAATGATCCCAGGCTGGTTTCCATCGGTGCGCCCTGCCCCGGAGTCGCTTCGTGGGCCGCAACCGCCTCGGGGAAGGTCATCCGTTTCCGCCGGATCTGATCGTAGACCTTGTCCGCTACCGCCTGGTCCTGGAACATCAGGGCCCGGAGAACCAGGGTTCGATCTTCCCGGAAATCCGCCGATCGCTCCAACACCATGGCGTCCACCATCGCCGGGTCCGGCTCACCCGCCTCTGCAGCCAGCTCGGCGAACAACCGGTCGAAGGCATCCGGCCCCTTGCCGTACCGCCGCCGCGCCTCCCCAGCCAGAAGACGCTCATCGACGAAGATGTCGAACAGTCGGCTCCTGACCCGGTCCAGTTGCTCCGTGTCGGTGCCGGTGAGGGCGACATCCGGTTCGTCCTCCGGGGAGTGGGACTCGTCCAGGTACTCCAGGAACTGATCCAGCGTCACCGGATCCCCGTTCAGGGAGGCCACCACGCCCTCGTCCAGCGGTTGGTCCCCGCCGGAACAGCTCCCCAGCAGCAGCAGCGCCGGCAACAGCCATTGGGTGCAACGGTTCATGCCCTGCCCTCGACGGTGGTCATTACCCTCTTCAATATATCCTGAACCGCTTCGATCCTGTCAGTTGCCCGGGACGGCGCCTCAACAATCAGGAGGCCGGAAGGGGTCAGGCTGCCCCGATCCTTCCGGAACAGTGCCACGATCCGCTCCGGATCCAGGTCGGCGTCGGGCTGGAACCGGATCTGCAGCTTGCCCTCCACCGCGTCGACCCTCCTGGCGCCGACGGTCTCCATCAGCAGGCGCAGCCGGGCCACGTCGAACAGGTTCCTGCCCTGGGCCGGCAACCGGCCGTTGCGATCCTCGGTCTCCGCCTGCAGGCGGCCGACCTCCTCCTCGTCCGCCATGCCGGCCAGCCGCTTGTATAGTGCGAGGCGCTCTCCTGCGTCGGTCATGTAACTGTCGGGGATCCTGATGTCGACCCCCAGGTGCAGTGTCGCCGCCTCCCGCACCGGAACCGGCTGCCCTTCCAGCTCAGCTACTGCCCGCTCCAGCATCTGGCAGTACAGGTCGAATCCCAGGGACGCGATATGGCCGTGCTGCTTCGCCCCCAGCAGTTCGCCGGCGCCCCGGATCTCCAGATCGGCGGCGGCCAGACGGAAGCCGGCTCCAAGCTCGCTGAACTCCTGCAGCGCCCGCAGACGTTTTCGTGCGATCTCGGTGAGGGACTCCCGGCCCGGAACCAGGAAATAGGCGTAGGCATGTTTTTCCGAACGGCCGACCCTCCCTCGCAGCTGGTACAGCTGGGCCAGTCCGAAGCGATCGGCCCGGTTGACGATGATGGTGTTGGCCCGGGGTATGTCCAGGCCGTTCTCGATGATGGTTGTGGTCACCAGGATATCGACCTCGTGGTTCACGAACTGCAGCATCACTTTCTCAAGCCCGTGTTCCCGCATCCGGCCATGGGCCATGACCACACCGGCCTCCGGCACCATTTCGCGCACTGCGCGAACCAGGGCCGGCAAAGTCTCAATGCGATTGTGCACCAGGAAGATCTGGCCGTTTCTGCGGAGTTCCTGGCGGATCGCCTGGGCCAGCACCCCGGTCCGCCACGGGATGATCCGGGTCTGGATCGCCATGCGGCCCGGCGGCGGCGTTTCGATCATGGAAAGATCCCGGACCCCGGCCAGTGACATCTGCAGCGTTCTCGGGATCGGCGTGGCGGTCATGGAGAGCACGTCCACACCGATGGAGATCGCCTTGAGCTTCTCCTTGTGGGCCACGCCGAAACGCTGTTCCTCGTCGATGACCAGCAGGCCCAGATCCCGGAACCGGACGTCCTTGGACAGCATGCGGTGGGTGCCGATGAGCACATCGACCTCGCCGGTGCTGACCTGGTCCAGGACCTTGCGGACTTCGGCGGTAGTGCGGAACCTGGAAACCAGTTCCACATTGACCGGGAACGGGGCGTAGCGCTGCCGGAAAGTTTTGTAGTGCTGGAACGCCAGTACGGTTGTGGGAGCCAGGATCGCAGCCTGTTTCCCTTCCATCACCGCCTTGAACGCCGCCCGGACCGCCACCTCGGTTTTTCCGAACCCGACATCGCCCACCAGGAGCCGGTCCATCGGAAGATCCGATTCCATGTCACGCTTGACTTCCTCGATCGCCCGTTGCTGATCCGGAGTTTCCTCCCAGGCGAAGGCGTCTTCCATCTCCCGCTGCCAGGGGGTGTCTTCCGGGAAACGGTGCCCCTTGATCGCCTTGCGCCGGGCGTAAAGCGTCAGCAGTTCTTTGGCCATGGACTCCACGGCCTTTTTCGCCTTGGCTTTGACCCGGGCCCAGCCGGGACCGCCCAACCGGTCCAGCACCGGCTTCTTCCCGGCAACGCCGGAGTATTTCTGCACCAGGTCCAGCCGGTCCACCGGAACGAACAGCCGGTCGCCGTGGGAGAACACCAGGACCATGAAATCCCGGTTCAGGCTGCCCCCCTTCGGCCTCCCCAGGCCGGCGTACGAGGCGATGCCGTGGTCCACATGGACCACCAGATCACCTTCCTTCAGGTCCCGGAAATCGGACAGGAAAGCTGCCTTGCCACGTGACTTCCGTGTGGAGAGTTTTTTCTGTTCGCCGAAGATTTCGGTTTCGGTCAGCACCGTCAGGCCGACGGCCGGGAGCTCGAACCCGGCCCGGAGACGCCCTTCCTGCAGGATCAGGTCGTCCCCGATCATGAGGCCGTACTCGTTCAAGATCTCCTGCAGCCTTTGGGAGCTGCCCTGTGAACGCATGACACACAGCGTGCGGGAGCCGGCGGCGCCTGCCGCCTTGAGATCGGCGGCCAGTTCCTGGACCCGGCCGGCGTAGGAGCGAGGTGTTCGGGACACGACATGGACCGCCTTGCCGCCATCGGCCGGCTGTTCCCCGATCAGTTCACGGAGGGCCAGGCGGCCGGTCTCCAGGCGGTCCTGCACCACCCTCGGTTCCACGTACAAACTTTGCGGCGGCGGCAGGGTGCGGTTGCCGCTGTCCTGCCAGCATTTTCGATTGTCGTAATCGGCCCGGATGATCTCCTCCTGCACCTGCTCCGGTTCGTCCACCACCGTCATCATCCGGCCGGTGTAGTCGAACAGATCCACCGGCTCCCGGGCGGTCAGACCGGACAGGGCTTCGAAGCCGGGGAAGTAACCCCCTTCGGACAGAGCCTCCAGTTTGCGCCGGAACGGCCTGCCCTCTCCGGCCTCCTCCAGGTATTTCGCCACACGGGCCACCGCTTCGTCGGTGGGCGGAGATTCCACGGCCGGACCGACGGTCAGGGTCTCGATTTTCCCGGTGGAGCGCTGGTGATCGGTATCGAAGGTCCGGAGGGAATCCACCGCATCGCCGAACAGTTCGATCCGTACCGGTTCGTGGGATCCAGACGGGTACAGGTCGATGATTCCGCCCCGGCGTGAGATCTCTCCCGGTGCGCTGACCGTTTCCACCCGGCGGTAGCCGTAGCCGATCATGGACAGGATGAAGCGGTCCGGAGGAAGGTCGTCCCCGGCCCGGATCCGGAGTACCAGCCGCTCCCACTCCAGCCTGGAAGGCAATCGTCCGAACAGGGCCCGGGCCGGCGCCAGGACGAAATCCAGATCACCGGCCACGATGCGCTGCAGGGCGACCACCCGCTCCCGGACCACTTCGGGGTGAGGGGCGATGTCATCGTAGGGATCGGCGTCCATGGCCGGAAAGTCCACGATCCGCCGCCGGTCCCTGCCGGTGAGTCCGGCCAGGGCGGCCAGGTCCCGGTGCCATCGG
>CALZKF010000247.1 GCA_945787955.1 uncultured Acidobacteriota bacterium
CGGCGGACCGAATCCGCCGCCACGGCACGGGATACCAGGAGCCGTTCCACGTCGTCATAGGTCAGTCCGGAGGAAGACCGATCAAAACGGTCGGCGACGTATTCCACAAGAGCACGGGCCACTTCCTCGTGGAATTCGGTGCCTAGTCCGCTCTGCAGCAGTTTCCCGGCAATGCCCAGCCGCTTGCGCGCCTGCGACCTGGCCTTCCGGGAACGTACTCTTCCCAGATCGCCGGTTCGCCGAGCGTACCACCGCCCGGCCAGAACGCAGGCGGGCAGCAGCAGGATCGGCGCCAGAACCAGGAACTGGAACCAGCCTTCGCGGTGCAGGCGCCGTGAGCCGAGTTCAAGATCGCCCTCGACCAGCTTGATGTACTGGATATCCGCTCCCTGCTGCACGAGGCGGCCCCCGGGGAGGGAACCGGCCGGCTCTCCATCGCCTTTTACAACCTGGAGGATCAGGCCGCCTTCAACCTGCTCCCGGTAACGGCCGGATTTCGGGTCGAACCATGCAAAGCGAACCTCGGGTATGGCAACTTGTCCGGTAGAGGCCGGAACCAGCAGCCATTCCCAGGTTTTGCGGGAGATCATTTTCCCGGATCGAGTGGTAGTGGACTCCTCCGATTTGGGCTCCTGAATCCTGAGGCCGGGGGGAGGATCAAGGGTCGGCGGCTGCACAGGCTTGAGGAAGCCCTCTCCCTCCACGGTTACCCTCAGGGCGACCGCATCGTTCACCGTGGCCTCGTCGCGGTCCAGTTCCGCCGACATCAGGAACTCGCCTACGGCGCCACTGTACGAGGCAGGCTTCCCGGACGGCAGCGGCCTGACCGTCAACTCCAGCCTCTCCGTCTTACGGATGATCCTGCTCCCCCGGTTGCGGCTGAAGAAATTCTCGAACATGTCCCGGCTTCGGGAGCTGACCTGAAGCTGGAGACCGTACGGATCGACGGTAAACGATCCCTGGCTGGTGGGAACCAGCATCCGCCGTTCCAGCGGATAAGCGGAATACTGAACTCCGGCCACATCGGTGACGTACCTCTCACTATCGGGATCGGTCGGGACCTGTTCCACCCAGAACCTCTCAAACTCGGGCCGCTCAACCCACTGCAGATCACCGACCTGGGGACGGGCCAGGAGCGTCAGGGTCAGGAGCACCGGCTCTCCGACGTATACCTCCCGCTTCGAAAGCTCCGATTTGAGGAACACCTGCGCCGCCGGTTCCTGGGGTGAGGGAGCAGGGCTGCCGGAAGACGGAGGCGCCGAGCTGCCGGCGGCAACCTGGAAGCGAACCGGCCTGGTTCGGAATGTGCGATCCCCTACCCGAACCTCCACCGGCGGGATTTCCGCCTCCCCCGGCCCCAGGGCTCGCAGGCTCCAGGTAAAGGTAAAAGTCGTGGAGGAGACCGTACCCGTAGGACCGACCTGCATCTGGGTGCTGCGCCCGACGGAAGGGCCCGCCAACGCGCCCAGATTCCTGAGGTCGGGCAGGCGATCGGCACGCACGTCCTGATCCGCGTTTTCCACCTGGACCGTAAACTGCAACACCTGGGTATCGGTGATACCGGTATCCGGAAGGAGGTAAGTCCGGATCACCGGGTCGGCCGAGACCGCGAATGAAACGGATCCCCACAGCCAGGCAACCAGGACCAGGCCTCGCGCAGAACGGCAGAAAGTCTTCCGCTTCACCAGTCTTTCTCCCGCCGGGTTCCGGCCTGTGCCTTCCTTCGCGCTTCTTCTTCCTTCAGGTTGTCTTTTTCCTGTGCTTCGAGACTGTCCAGAAGCCTTTCGGCCTCCTCCGGGGTCATGCCGCCCTCCGACTGTTCCGGGTCACCTCTTGCCTCTTCCTTCGGCTGCGGTGGACTGTCCTGCCGGTTCTCCGGCGGCTTCCCGGGATCCGGCGGAGGGCTGCCTGGAGCCTGGTCCTGGTCTTGCTGGTCCTGTTCTTCCTGCGATTCGTCCTGCTGCTGTTGCTGCTGAGCCTGCAGTTCTCGAAGGGCGAGTTCCAGGTTGCGCTTGGTTTCCCGGTCATCCGGCCTGGCGCCCAGGGCCTGGCTATAGGCCTGGACCGCTTCCTGGTATGCCTGGCGCTGGTAGCGGGCGTTACCCAGGTTATGGGCGATATCGGCCAGCAGGTCCTGGTCGGCTGAGGCCATCGCCCTGGTCCATGCCTCCTCGGCCCCTGCCAGATCGCCCTGACGATAGAGTACGTTGCCGATGTCGTAGAACAGTTCCGGAGCTTCGGGAAGTTCCACCTGGGCCTCGGTGTATGCCCTGAGCGCGTCCTCATAGGCCTGGTCCACGTAATGCTGGTTGCCTTCCTCGGTGCGGCGATATGCCGTCCCGCCGAACGGACCCAGGGCGCCTGCCAGAAACAAGGCAAGCACCATCTTTCCCGGCGCACTCATGATACGCCCTCCGTCACCTTGCCGGTCTTCCGGCGTCGACCGGCGGCATTATCCGGAATGAGGATTTCGATCAGCAGGGCCAGGAACGCCAGGACCAGCGGGAGCTGGAAACGTTCCTCGTACCGGATCCTGAGTACCGTGCCCAACTCGCCTCCTTCTTCCCCTCTGATCCGGTCCGCCAGGTCCTCGATCTCCTCACCCCCGGCGGTGGAACGGCGGTAGACGCCGCCGGTCCGCCGGGCCAGGTCTTCCAGCAGTTTCTCATCCAGCCGGGTAGTAACCACCCGGTCGTCCCGGTCGGTTTTGAATCCGGAAATCCCTCCGCCCTCGCCGGTGACCGGGATCGGAGCGCCCTTGAGGCTTCCGACGCCGATGGCATGTACTGCCAGGTTGCGTTTGCCGGCATCGGCTATGAAATCGTCCAGGCCGGCTTCGTGATCCTCCCCGTCGGTAAACAGGACGATTGATTTCCCCCGACCTGCAGTGTCCTGACGGGAGAAACCCTGGAGCGCGACGGTCAGGGCGTCGGCCAGAGCGGTGCCGGGTACCAGGTCGGACCGGATGTCCACCGCATCCATGAACATGTTGACGGCACCGTGGTCCAGAGTCAGGGGGCAGTTCAAAACAGCTGCGCCGCTGAAGGTGACCAGTCCGATGCGGTCGCCGGGAAGGCGGCTGATCAGGCTCTCGGCAGCCAGCATGGCCCGGCGAAACCGATCGGGAGACGCATCTTCACAGGCCATGCTCAGGGAGGTATCCAGGACCAGGATCACGTCGTTGCCGGACCGGGTGACCGGCTCCTGCCGGCCGCCCCACAGGGGTCTCGCCGCCGCCAGGATGGCGAAGAAAACCATACTGAACAACAGCACCGCCTTGAGGGCACGGCGGTTGCGGCCGATACCGGCGGCGAACAGGCCGTAATGCCTGTTGCCTCCGGCGAATTCCCTCAGGGCCGCCTTGCGGCGTGAGGCGAAAAACATACCGGCTGCCACCAGGACCGGCATCGCCGGCAGGAGCCAAAGCCATTCCGGTGCTGCGAACCGCATCAGGGGATCCTCCTGAGCCTGGTATTGGCCAGCAGCCATTCCAGCATCATAAGGAGAGCGGCGGTCGCCAGGAGGACCGGAAACAACTCGGCGTACTGGACCCGGACCGTGCTCTCGATCCTGGATTTCTCCAGCCCGTCGATGACCTGGAAGGTATCCCGCATACCGCCTGCGTCGGTGACTCGGAAATATCGCCCGTCGGTGGTGGCTGCAACGGTTCGCAACAAGTCCTCATCAAGGTCGATCCGTAAATAGCGCATGGCGCCGTCCACCGGAATCGGCGCTTCACCTTCCGTCCCGACACCAACCGTGTAGACACGGATGCCCAGAGCCCTGGCAGCCTCTGCGGCAGCCAGGGGGCCGATCTGCCCCGCGTTGTTCCGGCCGTCGGTGATCAGCACCGCTACACGGCTGCGGGCGTCCGAGTGCCTCAATCGGTTCACCGCCGTGGCCAGCCCCATCCCCATGGCGGTGGAGGATCTTTCCGGCGGGGCCACGCGGACATCTTCAAGGAGTTGGAGAAGCATGTCGTGGTCCAGGGTCAGCGGACCCCGTGTGGCGGCCAGAGAGCCGAACACCACCAGACCGATCCGGTCGGTCGGTCGACCCTTGATGAACTCGGCTACTGTGGCACGGGCGACTTCCAGGCGGTTCAGCGGCTCGAAATCCTGCGCCAGCATCGAGTAGGAGATGTCCATGGCGAGTACGATATCCACGCCGTGGGTCGAGACGATCTCGGTCGTGCTGCCGGCCTGGGGGCGCGCCAGCGCCAGGACGACCAGAACCAGTGTCGCACCGCGCAACCACGGCAGAGCCGCTGCCATGTGTACCCAGAAACTTTGCCCCACGGAGCCGAGTTGCCCTGATGCCGGGAGCCCCAACCGGGCGTCTCGCGTCGAGCGGCGCCGGGCCAGCAGCCAGAA
>CALZKF010000248.1 GCA_945787955.1 uncultured Acidobacteriota bacterium
GGCCAGGAGCGGGTTGGAGCGCTGGATTTCATCCACCAGTTTCGCCTGCTCCCCGCTGATCAGGCCGTGCCGTCTCATCCGGCCGGTCCGGATCAATACCCCAAACGCCGCAAGCGGGTAGTCGCTCCCGTTCACCAGTCGGTTGTGCATCTCGGAGGCGGCCAGCAGTTCCCGCAACGGTCGCCCGGCCCGGTTCACCAGAGTGGCGGCGGCCAGGTCGCCGTACAAAAGCCCGTCATAACGGGGCTGGCGAAACAACTCCATGAACAGGTCGAAGGTCGGGGTTCCGTCCTCCTTCCCGAAGCTGGCGCAGTGGGCCACGATCACACGGACGCCGTGATCCAGCGCCCGCTCCAGCCTCAACGGACTGCCCAGGGTTTGGAAATCCGAATCCACCGACAGCTCATGGCCGGCATGGGTCAGAAGGGGGATGCCCAGCTCAGCCATCCTCCGGTAGAAACGGTCGCACATGCTGTCGCCCGGATCAATGCCCTGGGCGTTGGGAAGCCACTTCACCCCGACCGCGCCCTGCTCCACCGCCCGGTCCAGACGCTCCACCCCGTCCTTCCTGTAAGGATGGATGGAAACACACGCCTCGATCGACCGGTGCCGCGCCGCCAGCTCCAGCACGTATGTATTGGGAACGTAGAAGGAAGACCGTCCCGGCTGCTCCGTTCCGTTCCGGTCTACCTGGTGGTCGAATCCAAGCAGGACCAGCCGTCCCTCCGGGTTGGCGTCCCGATGCAGCGCCAGCAGCCGCTCCAGGTAGTCCCGGTCGGCGGTGTCTAGGTTCCGGATGCCGGACCCGGCCTTGAATGCATCGAACTGAAAGCGGAGTTGCGGGTGCAGGTGGCTGCGCATCGCCTGGTTCACCGCACAGCCGTTCCCCCCTTCCTCCACCCCGATCAGGTGGACGTGGCCGTCCCAGACCGATCCCATGTCCAGGCCGGAGAGGGCGGTATCCACCAGTTGCCGGGCCGGCTCGGATAATGGACGGATCGGGCCCGGCCGCAACCACCAGGGTATTCCCAGCCGCAACAACGCCAGTCCGCCCAATACCGCGGCGCCGGTTTTCAGGAATGCTCTCCGTTTCATCACCGGTTATGGTACTCCTGTCCCGTGGCACAGGTCCGGTTGAGCCTTCACCGGCCGTGTGACACAATTTCCATGTCGGGCCGGAAGCCCGGTAAGGAGGTCCCCCCGGTGCGTCGCCTGACATCCCTGATTGCGGTGCCGCTACTTGCCTTGCTGGCGGCTTCCCTGCTCTACGCCCAAGAGCGTGACCGGGCCGAAATCCTGGTCACCGTGGACAGCTCGGGCCCGTCCACACGCCTGGTGGTGACCAAGATCGGTCCGGTCCTCCATGCCATCACCGAGTATGAAGACCATGTGGATATCATCTTCGCCGATCCGGTGGTGGTGAAGCCGGCGTCCCGGGTGATCAACGGTCCGATCCTGGCCGGTTGGACACTGGTGGACGACCGCCGCCTGGTGCTGACCACCGGCCCCGGCTATCGCAAGTACGAGAGCTTCCAGCTTCGGAACCCTTCCCGGTTGATCCTGGACCTGCTGGGGGAACGGCAACCCGAAGGGGGCCCGGCGCCTGTGGAGGAGCGGGTCGAGGTGGACCGCACCGTGATCGTCATCGATCCGGGGCACGGCGGCAAGGAGCGGGGCGCCGTCGGCCCATCCGGCCTGATTGAAAAAGACGTCACCCTGGTCCTGGCCAGGAAACTGAGAGCCCGGCTTCAGAACGACCCGACTGTCAGCGTGGTTCTGACGAGGGACAGAGACCTTTTCCTCCCGCTGGATGAGCGCACCGCCATCGCCAACCACAACCGGGCCGACCTGTTCATCTCCATCCATCTCAACGCCTCCCGCCGGAAAACGGCTTTCGGAGCGGAGACTTACTTTCTGTCCGCCGAGGCCACCGACGACGAGGCCCGGATCCTGGCCGGCCAGGAGAACGCCAGCGGCGGTGAACAAGCCGAACTCAAAGGGGCGATGCCGGACTACAAGGAACGGGGCCTGGACCTGATCCTGTGGGACCTGGCCCAGAACCAGTACATGGCCGAGAGCAGCGCTCTGGCGGAAGCGGTGCAGCGCGAGATGAATCAGCTCACCGGCACACGGGACCGGGGTGTGCGCCAGGCGCCGTTCCGTGTTTTGATGGGGGCGACCATGCCGGCGATCCTGGCGGAGGTCGGTTTCGTCACCAACACCGACGAGGAACGGATGCTGCGGCAGGACGGGTACCTGGATCGTATCGTCTACGCACTGACCCGGGCGGTGCAGGAGTTCCTGACCGGCCTGGATACTTATCAATCTCCCGGTTCGGGTCGGCCGTGATCCGCCCCGTCACACTGATCGCAGTCCTCCTTATAACGGCGGCGATGCTGGCAGGTTGCGGCGGGGGCGAGGGGGAACCGGCCCCTGCGGAAGGCGAACCGGAAATCGGAACCGAAGCGGAGGACCAGCCGCTGGAAGGGGAAGCCGACCAGCCCCTCGGCCATCGCAAGATCAGGCTGTATTTCCCGTCGGCTTCCTCGGACAATCTGACCGCCGAGTCCCGGCAGATCTTCGACACACCGTCACCGGGGGACCGGGCCAAGCAGATCCTGTCCGACCTGCTGGAAGGTCCCAACAGCGGCGGCGCCATGAGGGCGGTGCCCCGGGGCGTACGGTTGCGGCAGGTCTACGTCACAGCCGCCGGCGTCGCCTTCGCCGACTTCTCCTCTGATCTGAAGCTCGCCATCGGCGGCGGCAGCATGGACGAGATCCTGACGGTGTACTCCATCGTCAACTCGCTGGCGTTGAACATCGAGGAGATCCGCAAGGTCGGCATCCTGATAGAGGGCGAGGAGTGTGAAACCCTCTCCGGCCACATGGACCTCCGCCGGCCGCTGCCGGCCAACCGCGGGCTGATGCGCTGATGGACCGCCGTCCGGTAGGGGTGTTCGACTCCGGCGTCGGCGGCCTGACCGTGTTCAAGGAACTGGAGGCGAGCCTGCCCCACGAGTCGCTGCTGTACCTGGGCGATACCGCCCGGGTGCCGTACGGCATCCGCTCGCCGGAAACGGTGGTGCGCTACTCCATCGAGGCGGCGCACTTCTTCCGGTCCCACGACGTCAAGATGGTGGTGGTGGCCTGCAACACCGCATCATCCGTTGCACTGGCCGACCTGGAGCGGGAGGCCGGCGTCCCGGTCCTGGGCGTCATCGAGCCGGGGGCAAGGCAGGCGGCGGCCCGGACCCGAACCGGAAAGATCGGCGTCATCGGCACACGGGCAACGATCCGCAGCTCGGCGTACACGCGTGCGATCCACGCCGCGAACCCGGACCTCGACGTATTGGCCCAGCCGTGCCCGCTGTTCGTGCCGCTGGCGGAAGAGGGCTGGACCGACAACCGGGTCGCCCGGGAAACGGCGGAGACCTACCTCCGCCCGCTCCTTGAAGCCGGCATCGATACCCTGGTGCTGGGCTGCACCCATTACCCGCTGCTGAAAAAGGTCATCGGGGATGTGGCCGGTGACGGTGTGGACCTGGTGGACTCGGCCGAGGCGGTTTCCGCCGAAGTCCGGAAGGTTCTGACCACCACGAAGATACTGCTGGCGTCCCGGGACGACGCGGTGCCCCGGCACCGCTTCTACGTTACCGACGGGCCGGAGCCGTTCCACGACGCGGCGAAGCGCTTTCTGGGCCGCTCCCTGGACCATCTGGAGCTGGCGGAGATCGCCGGCGAATAAGCCTGCTAGAATGGTTCGTTGACGGCACGGGATTCCGTTTAAAAGGGGAAGTATGAGCACCACCACGGCGAGACATGACGGCAGGGCGGTGGACGCCCTCCGGAACGTCCGGCTTGAAACCGGCTTTATCAAACACCCGGCAGGGTCGGTGTTGATCCATATGGGCGAGACCCGGGTGCTGTGCAACGCATCGATTGAAGACAAGGTCCCGCACTTCCTCAACGGCAGCGGCGAGGGCTGGATCACGGCGGAATACGCCATGCTGCCCGCCTCCACCGACCGCCGCATGCAGCGGGAAGTGATAAGAGGAAGGCAGTCCGGCCGCACCATGGAGATTCAGCGCCTGGTAGGCCGCGCACTTAGGGCCGTAGTCGATCGCAAGTCCATGGGCGAGCGGACGATCTGGGTCGACTGCGACGTGCTGCAGGCCGACGGCGGCACCCGCACCGCGTCGATCACCGGCGCCTTCGTTGCTATGGCGATGGCGCTGGAGAAACTGTCGGAGCGGCCCAAGACGAAACTCCCGATGCTCACCGGCGCCGTGGCGGCGATCTCCGTCGGCGTGGTGGAAGGGGAGCCGGTG
The DNA here is from genome assembly GCA_945787955.1 of uncultured Acidobacteriota bacterium. Taxonomy (GTDB): domain Bacteria; phylum Acidobacteriota; class Polarisedimenticolia; order Polarisedimenticolales; family Polarisedimenticolaceae; genus Polarisedimenticola. The sequence continues at coordinate 4,329 of CALZKF010000248.1, forward strand.
CTGGACCTGGACTACGTGGAAGACTCGGCGGCG
>CALZKF010000249.1 GCA_945787955.1 uncultured Acidobacteriota bacterium
GACATGGAACAACTCCGGGACCGGCTCAGCGGTGTACTGACGCGGCCGGAAATGAAGTCGATTCTGCGGCGCCGGGATATGATCCTGGAGGAGATCGCTACGGCTGCGCAAGCGGGTCATTGAACCGGGTCCGAACCCTCCCCCGCCACCAGGATTTTCATCATTTCGTCCAGACCCGGGAACTCCGCGTCCTCCCTCCGGATCGCTTCCAACTCGCGCCGCGCCGCCACGTCACCTCCCATACGGTGCAGGGCGACCGCGAGATTGAACCGCGCCGCCAGAAATCGAGGGTTGACTTCCAGGGCGGTACGGAAAGCGGCGACAGCCTCCTCGTGCCGGCCGAGTCTGGATAGGGCCAGCCCCAGGTTGGAGGCGATGTTGTCGGCGGACGGGTCCCTGCGCAGTCCTTGCTTGAAATAACCGACCGCCGCTTCTCCATCCCCTCCCCGCAGTGACAGGATGCCGAGGTTGTTCAGCACAACCAGATTATCGGGATCGAACCTTCGGCCTTTCAGCAATTCCCGTATGGCGCCCTGATCATCTCCGCTTGCCATGAGTTTCAACCCGGCCGCCACTGCAGGCAACGCCTGGATGCGGGTTTTGGGATCCGGTCTCGGCCTGTCGTCCAGGACCTCCGTGTCGGCAGCGGCCACACCGCCCCCTGTGTAGCCCAGTCCCGCTAGTTTCTCCAGGTCACCGGCGATCTCCGCGGTATCGGACGGTGCCCTCATGCCGGACTGCATGCGTCGCGATTTGGACGCGTAGCGCTGACGGTTCCGCTTAGTGATCAGGTTACGCCTTTCATCCGGATCCTTTACGAGGTCGTAGAGTTCCGGGGCAGGCGCCGCGATGTATTTCAGCGGCCAGTCGATGTATCCGTACAGAGGCGCCCAGCCGTACCGACGGCGACCGTGGATCGATTCGATATATGCCGCCCGGTCCTTCGGAAGCTTCAGCAGGGACCGCCCGTCCAGCCCGGGGACCGCCTGCAGGCCGGCTGACTCCGCCAGGGTCGGAGCAATATCGGCCAGTGTCGCCGGCCGGGAATCCACATGCCCGGCAGGTGCGCCTGGATATGCCAGCACCAGAGGTACCTTGAGTGCGCCCTCGTAGAGGAACACGCCGTGTGTCGCCTCGCCGTGCTCTCCCAGCATCTCACCGTGATCCGCGGTGACCAGGGCGATCATCCGGCCGGCGGTTGCGCTTTCCAGTCCGGCCAGCAGCCGCCCCAGGGCTGCATCGGTGTACGCAACCTCCCGGTCATACGGATGCCTGGCGGGATGCTCAAACGCATCCGGCGCCCCATAGGGCTCATGAGGATCATACAGGTGGACCCACAAGAACCAGGGCCGGCCGGCCGTGTCCCGCACCCAGCCCAGCGCCGCGTCCACAACATCTTCCGCTCTGCGCTCGGTATGCCCCGCACTCCCGCCCAGGGGTGAGGAATCCAGGTAATCGTCGTATCGTTCGAAACCGGAGTCCAAGCCGAATTCGGATACCAGCGGGTATCCGCCGATAAAAGCGCCTGTTGCGAAACCGGCCTCCTGGAATAGACCGGCCAGGAACGGCAGATCTTCGGGAACCCGGTAACCGATATTGTCCCTGACTCCGTGTCGGGAAACACCGAGTCCGGTAAGGATGGTTGTATGGGACGGCAGGGTCAGCGGAGTCACTGCGCGGGCATTGGAGAAACTAACGCCTTTCGACGCCAGGCGACGCAGATGCGGCATTACTGCTTCGCTCTCCAGGCGATCGGCACGCAGTGTGTCGATGGTTACCAACAGGACCGGCAGGTTCCGCACCGGCGGCTCGATTTCCGCGGCTCCGGCAACCGCCACCCAGGCCAGGGTTGGTATCAGAAGCGCTGCGCGCCGGAACAATTCATTGCTCCAGGGCCTTCACCAGGCCTTCAATCTGGGCCGCATCCGACGCATCCGGCACCAGTTCCAGGTATTGCTTGAGATTGGCGGCAGCTTCAGGGCGGCTGTCCAGATTCAGAAGACAGTATCCGAGATTACGGTAAGCATCGGCAAAGTCGGCATCGGCGGCGATGACCTTGCGAAATCCTTCGGCGGCAGGTTCCCATTCCTTTTCGTTGAAGCGGGCAACCGCGATGTTGTATAGGATCGCGGGATCCCCACTGGCTTCGGCGCCGGACTTTGCCAACCACGCTTCGGCCTGGTCCTCCTGACCTACACGGGTATACAGGCTGGCGATCTCGGCGGCAAGAACCTGGGACAGCTCCGGCGACATCTCGGCCGCAGTGGAAAACGATTGGATCGCCGGCTCCACCTCTCCGGCGTTCCTCTGGATCTCACCCAGCTGCACCCATGCCCTGGCCTTGAGATCATCGGGGCCGCTCCCGGCAGTCACCTTCGCGAACATGCCGTGTGCCTCGTCCCGGCGGTCCGTGTCGAGATAGATTGCACCGAGTTGGAACTGGGCATCGGGGAGGTCCGGATCGACCTCCAGCGCGTGATTCAGGGAAGCTTCCGCCGCCGCCAGATCACCCTTTTCCGCCAGCAGATAAGCTTCCAGGGTGAGGCCGATCGCGTCATCCGGCGATTCCGCGAGCAGTTCCCGGACCGTGCTGGCGGCCTTTTCCTGATCCCCCGACTCCAGTGCCTGCACCACCATCGCCAACAGGATCATCCCGCTTTCCCGCTTCAGGACCGCCTTGTCGGCCAACGCCAGGTCGGTTGTGATGCGGTCACCGGACGACACCCGAAGCACGATCGGATCCTGCCCCGGTGAGATGCGGCCGGCCCACTCGAAAATCGTTTCCCGGTTCTGGTTGATGGCAAAGATTTTCATCTTGTCCAGCTCCCAGGTTTCGTCGGATACCGTAACGATGTACTCACCGTTGTCGGGCATGAAGGTGTACACACCCTTCTTGTTGGTTTTCAAGCGGTATGTGCGAAGGGACTCGTCCGCCACAGGAGATAAGATCACCTCGATTCCGGTGAGGAGATTGCCCTCCCTGTCGACTACGTTTCCGGAGACGGTCCCGCGGGCCAGGGCCGCAGAAGCGAACAGCAGGACCGTCAAGGTGACGACAACCAATTGAATCTTCTTCATGATCAACCCTTCACAATGCGTATCGGATACGGCTCCAGGCCCTAGAAATGGATAGTGGTGAATATCGGATCGGGCAGCTCGGGTGAATTCAACCAGACCTCAAACTCCTTGCCCTTTAAATCGCCGCCCGGATTCGGGAACCAGATCTGTGCGTAGATCCAGGTCCTCTTTCTCATTTCCACGGTGCGGGCCATCGTATAGTCCCCCGGGCGGAATCCATAGGTTGCAGGCAAAGCCTGATAGGTCGAAAACCGGAGCCTGACCACGTCCGGGAAAGGGACCGGCTGCAGGTTTCTGGCGAACCTCGACTGCAGCGATTTACCGGCCGATTCCTTGGCGCTTGCCACCGGCCAGAGGTTTCCCGCGGCATCTCGCAAGGTGATCAGTTCCGGGGCAACCGTCAACAGCTCCAACGATTTGTTGGCGATCGCGACCTCTAGCGGGAGCAGGTCTTCCTCCAGACTCAACCGCGCCAGTTGGGTATTAACTGCAAAAAAGGCCAGATCACCCTCTTCAAAGTGGATATACGGCGCCAGTGTGGGGCTGGCCTGGGACCGGCTCTTGGACGATCCGGTGCCTCTGGAGCCGGCGATACAGCCGGCTGCCACCGTCAGAACGACGACGGTAGAGGCCAGTACGAACTTCCGCCACATCGATTTGTGCATCATCTGTCTCCTTCACTTTGTTCCTTCGTCCGGCAGGGCTGCAGCCCCGACGGAGAAAGTTCTGGAGTACGAGCCGAACACCGGCCCGTGGGAGTCACGGATTTCAGCCCGCAGGGCATAGGTTCCAGGCGGAACCCGAACGGCAAACGGTCGTTCGAACCGGGCCTCCCCGCCGGTTTCCTGCTCGGCCCTCGGCAGGACGATGATCTCGAACAGATCGGTAATCAACCTGCCCCGGCTGTCCAACATCGAGAAATACATGGACGCCACGGTAACCGGTGGATTGGATTCAGGCGCGATCGACAATCGGTTGGCGGCAACCGACAGGCGCGCCGTCAGAAGGCCGGTAGCCGGTTCGTACTTCTCCGTGTCCACGGTCAGTTCGCCGCCGAGTCGGGTGGCGTTGACCGCCGCCGGCTTGTACTTTTTCTTGTAGTGCAGCTTCACTTTCGGCCGGTCGACATCGAGGCGGATTTTGCGCCGTTTGATCGACCGGTTGCTCGGATAGTAGGAAACCGTATAAACCCCGTCCGAGCTGCTGATCATGTCGTCCAGAAGGCCCGCCGGGTCCTTCTTGAACAGGGCAACACCGCCGGTGGCGGCGGCGAGGTTGTCGT
>CALZKF010000250.1 GCA_945787955.1 uncultured Acidobacteriota bacterium
CACAACCTTGATGGAACTGTCGCCGATATCCAGGCCGACCAGATTCCGACTACCTCCGAAAAACATGCTCTCTCCCGCGCAAAGCGCATTTGTTGGGCCGCCAAGAGGCAATTTGTTCAACAATTGCCAAGCTAAGGACTGCCCCAACGGAAGTCAAGCGGAAATAACCGTGGCTAATCTCCCACCCGTCTCCTGGATCTTCAGACGAATTGAAATTCCTGCTGGTTGTCGATTGCCGCCATTTCACACCTAGTGAACATTATCCCGGAATCGGGCCTATTGTTGTTATCTCCATCTTCCGGGTTTTCTGACAAGGTCTAATATATGGATTGGATCGAGGAAGGCAAATAGGCGTCCGGCCCCGAATCGGGTAGGGATAAGCGAATGCCGCACCTGGCAAGGACTTCAGCCGAATTCGACTGCCGGATTTTTCTGCAGGAAGCTCCGATTCCTTGACATGCCGGGGCCTCTCCTCTAGGATGCCCTCTTTCCGGGGCTGTTTCCCCGAGGCGCGGTTGCGTCGGAAAGACGCGCCCATGGACGATTCGTTATGGCTCGAGTCTGCGAAGTTTGCGGAAAGAAAACGATTTTCGGGCACAACGTGTCCCACGCCCATAACGTGACCAACCGGTCATGGAAGCCGAATCTCCAGAAGATCAGGGTCCAGGGTGAGCGGGGCGGGAGCCGGCGGATGAAGGTCTGCACCCGATGCATCCGGTCCGGAGCGATCAAGAAGGCGGTCAGCTAGCCACTCTCGCCACCAGGTCGATTTCCACCTGGGCGCCCCTGGGGAGGCCTGCAACCGCCACACAGGCCCGGGCAGGTCGATTTTCACCGAAAAACCGGGCGTAGACCTCGTTCACTTGCTGGAAATCGTTCATATCCGTCAGGTATACCTGAGCCTTTACAACGTCGGCAAAACCGGCTCCAGCCTCCTCCAGAATCGCCTCCAGGCTCGTCAGGACACGATCCGCCTGGGCGGCTATGTCGCCCTCCACCATCTCCCCCGTTTCAGGATCCAGAGGGATCTGCCCCGACACATACAGCCACCCGCCGCAGGCCACCGCCTGGGAGTACGGTCCCACCGCTCCCGGGGCCGCCGCCGTCCCGATGATACGTCGCTCCATTGCTGCACCTCCCCCGGCCGGGCTCTACCGCCTGGCCCGAATCACATCCAGCACGCCCTGGATACGTGAAATACCTGAAATGACCCGATTCATGTGGACCTCATCCTTCACCGTCATGATGACCCGGATATGGGCATTGCTCGCTTCCGCCGTGGTCGCTTCGACATTCTTGATGTTCGCCTTCAGGTCGGCGATGGTTGAAACGATCTTCGCGAGGAGGCCCTGGCGGTCCTGCACCGTAAGCACCAGCTTGACGTCGAACACCGCGGTGCCGTCTATGCGGGTATCCCATTCCACTTCGATCCGCCGTTCCGGGTCGTACATCAGGCGGCCGACGTTGGGGCACTGGGTGGAGTGCACCGTCACCCCTTTCCCCCGGGTGATGTAACCGATTATCGCTTCACCCCGGACCGGGTTGCAGCACCGCCCCAAGGCGATCATGATGTCGTCGTCGAATCCCCGGACCTTGACCGCCTTGTGACCCAGCCCCAGAGCCCTCTTGAATACCCGTGCGACCCGGCCGTCGGGTTTGATCTCCTCGAGTTCTGCGGTCGGCACCAGAGCGGTCACGAAGGAGTGGGCGGTGATTTTGCCGTAGCCGACCGCTGCAAAAAAATCATCCATTTCCGCAAGGCCGAGTTTTTTCAGGATCGCTGCGGTTTTATCCTCGTTCTGGAGTAGAGCCGGCGACAGCTTGTATTTTCTCAACTCCTTTTCGGCCAGTTCCCGTCCCAGGGAGACCGACTTGGTTCGCTCGGTAGCATTGAGCCACGACCGGATCTTGCTCCTGGCCCGAGAGGTCCTGGTAAGGGACAGCCAGTCCCGGCTTGGAACTTTGCCCGCCTGGGTCAGGATCTCGACGATATCGCCGTTCTGGAGAACATACTTCAGCGGGACGATCTTGCCGTTGACCTTGGCTCCGGTGCAATGGTGGCCGACCTCGGTATGGATCGCATAGGCGAAATCCAGCGGGGTCGCCCCCCGGGGGAAGGACAGCACCTTGCCCTTGGGGGTGAAGGTGTAGACTTCCTCCGGGTACAGATCGACCTTGACCAGTTCCAGGAAGTCCCGTGGATCCTTCAGATCCTGCTGCCAGTCGAGGATTCGACGCAGCCATGCCACCTTCTCGGCGTCGCCGGTTTGCAGCGGCCTGCCTTCCTTGTACTGCCAATGGGCCGCGATCCCTTCCTCGGCGATGTTGTGCATCTCGTCGGTCCGGATCTGGACCTCGAACGGCTGGCCGCGGCCGGTCATCACCGACGTATGCAACGACTGGTACATATTCGGTTTCGGCATGGCGATGTAATCCTTGATCCTTCCCGGCACCGGCCGCCATACCGAGTGCACCGTGCCAAGAGCGGCGTAACAGTCCTTCACCGACCCGGTCAGAACACGGAACGCCACGTAGTCATAGACCTGATCCACATCGATCTGCTGCGCCTTCATTTTGCGGTAGATGGAATAGACGCTCTTGATCCTGCCGGAGATCCGGGCTTCGATGCCCTGCTCCCCCAGAACCTCTTCAAGCTTGGCCTGCATCTCCTCGATGAACTCTCCGGAAATCTTGCGGCGTTTCTTCAAGGTCTGGGACAGGGCGAGATGGGATTCGGGTTCGAGGTACTGGAACGAGAGGTCCTCAAGCGCCGCTTTGAACCGGCCCATGCCCAGCCGGTTGGCAATCGGCGCGTAGATCTCGAACGTCTCCCGGGCGATACGGATCTGCTTTTCGGGGGCAAGGTGCTCCAGGGTTCTCATATTGTGCAGCCGGTCGGCCAGTTTGACCAGGATGACCCGCAAGTCATCCACCATGGCCAGAATCATTTTGCGCAGGTTTTCGCCCTGGGCCTGCTCCTGGGTGCTGTACTTCAGACGGGAAATCTTGGTCACCCCGGCGACGATGTGAGCTACGTCCGCACCGAAGTAACCCTCAACCGTCTCCAGCGTTGTCAGCGTATCTTCCACCACGTCGTGGAGCAGGCCTGCGATAATACTGGCGGTGTCCAGCTTGAGCTCGGCCAGGATCCAGGCCACCTCCAGGGGATGGACCAGGTACGGCTCACCGGAGCGCCGGACCTGGTTGCGGTGCTCACGGGCGGAAAAGATATACGCCCGCCTCAGGAGGTCGAAATCAGCCCCAGGGTTGTAATCCTCCAGGCGCTCCAGGATGTCTTCGAAACGACGCACCACTGCCAGTCCTCATGATGGTTGAGGAAGGTTGGCACCGGGAGGGGCCGGAGTCAACAGCGGAACGTGGATCTCGGGATCTTCAATCAGGACTGCCGGACGGAACCCCCGCCCTTCCTGCGAAGCGTCGCCTCCTTCCACAAGACGAGAACCGGGCTCGCGATGCAGATGGAGGAGTAGGTTCCGACGATCACCCCGATGGTGAGGACGAATGCGAACGGCCTCAGGGCTTCCCCGCCCAGGATCCAGAGACCGACCACCACGAACCAGGTGGAACCGGAGGTGATCACCGTCCTGCTCAGGGTCTGGTTGATCGATTTGTTGACCACATCGACCAACTTCTGGTTGCCGCGCAACCGCACGTTTTCCCTGATGCGGTCGAACACCACAACCGTGTCGTTCACCGAGTAGCCGATCAGGGTGAGAAATGCGGCCACCACCGGCAGGGTCATCTGCTGGTTGAACAGCGAGAACAGGCCCAGTGTGATAACCGTATCGTGGAACAGGGCTGCCAGGGCGGCTACGCCCCACTGGAACTGGAACCGGATCCCGATGTAGATCAGCACACCGGCCAGGGAGCCCAGGATCGCCCACATCGCCTTTTCCAGCAGCTCGGCGCCGATAGCCGGACCTATGAAGGATTGCGACCGCAGGGCGAACTTCCCGATGAACATCTGGTTCCGCAGATACTCCATCGCCCCGGGGGTCATGCCGGCCAGGCCGGCCAGGTCTTCATAGGACTTGATGACTGCGTTTTCCCGGCGATATTCGGAAATCGAGGCGGCCAGGGCATCGGCGTCCTCCTCGCCGATATCCGGCGACGCCTGAAGTTTGGCATGCAGCGCCTCCTCGTTGGTCTCATTCAGGTTGATCATGCCGCTGTCGTGGTTGGCCTTGTCCTGGGCGGTATGCAGGGCGCCCATGACCTGGCTGGTCAGATCACCCTCTTCTCCGCTCTCGGCGGCGACGCCGAGCCGGACATAAACCTCGTTGAGTTCCGGAGCTCCGATGGTGGTCACCACCGGGTT
>CALZKF010000251.1 GCA_945787955.1 uncultured Acidobacteriota bacterium
CTCCGATATCCCGCTCGGTGATCCCTGCAGCATACGACGCCTGAGAGTAGCGATACACCGCCATCGGAATGTCGTAGTAGACCGGATACCGGGACGATCTGGGAAGGGCCAGATGAACCTTGTGCGGGATCTGGGTAGTCAGGTCGTGGATGGACAGAGCCGAGATCAGGCAGACCACGCCTTTTGGAATGCGCCCCGCCACCAGAGCCAGGTCCGGGTCCCCCACCCGCGGCAGATCGGCCAGGCGGTACAGGCCTCGCGAAAGTCGTTCCAGGACACCCTCGTCCCGCAGGCCATAGAGTGTGCGCGGGTGGATCCCTGCTGTCAGCGCGTCGCGGGTCCGAATGGTCCCGCCTCTCGCTGAGATGATCTCAATCGCCTTTTCAGTTGCTGTCGGCATCGTCACCACCATGGATAATTACGCAGCCAAATATTAATATATGGCTACATTTTATTCCACAGCCAAATCGAAAAACGACCAGTATTCGCCAGACAGGACCTTAGGCCCTATTTATCAATAACTTAGAATAGACTGGATTCACGTTTTGCCTCACTCCAATCAGGAGCCTTCCATGCCCGGCTACACCTCCCCTCCCCGAATCCCCCTCCCCACCGGCTGGCCCAGGCGGGTGCGATCGGGGATCATCCACGCCATCTCCCTGGCCCATTTCTCCCTGACCTCCACAAGGAGTTGGGCGGCCAACAGCTGGAACGCCAGGATCCGACTCAAGGCCGACAACGACCGCCTCAGGCACGAAATCGCCCTTCTCAACGAAGAGATGCGGATCAAGGACTCCCGAATGCTCCAGGTCCCGGCCCATCGCAGGCCGCACTACCCGCCAATCCAGCGGCTGGCGATCCTGGAACTGAGAGCTGCCCGGGCATGGTCGCTGAACCAGACAGCACACAATCTGCTGGTCACCACCCCCACCGTCGCCGCCTGGATGCACCGGTTGGACGAAGAGGGCCCACGGGATCTGGTTCAGACACGAACCCCTGTGAATCGCTTCCCGGAGTTCGTCGCCTACATGGTCCAGCGCCTGAAGGTGCTGTGTCCATCCATGGGGAGGGTCCGGATCGCCCAGACGCTGTGCCGGGCAGGCCTGCACCTGGGGCCGGCCACGGTAGGGCGGTTTTTGAAGAGCCCTCCACAGCGAAGGCCGAAAAGGAAGAGAGAACCATCGACCCGTAAGGTCCGCTCCAAACGGCCCTGCCACATATGGCACTGTGATCTCACCACGGTTTCGGCCTCCCTGGGCTTCTGGACATCGGCGCTGCCGTTCGCCCTGCCAAAACGCTGGCCATTTTGCTGGTGGGTGGCCGTCGCAGTGGATCACTATTCAAGACGACTCATGGGAACCGCCGTCTACAAGCAGCAACCGACCTCGGCGGAGGTCAGAACGTTTCTGGGTAGAGCCATGAAATCGGCCCGGTCAACACCGAAACATCTCATCACCGACCAGGGAAAGCAGTTTGCCGACGACAGCTTCAAGGCATGGTCCGGACGAAAAGGAATCCGACAGCGTTTCGGGGCCATTGGCAAGTACGGCAGCATTGCCGTCATCGAGAGGTTAATGCGGACCATCAAGAGCGAGTGCACCAGGAAGCTATTGGTCTCTTACCGCCGGGAAGACATACGCAGGGAACTGAGTCATTTCACGAAGTGGTACAACCAGCACCGGCCACACGCTGGACTCGACGGATGCACTCCGGATGAGATCTACTTCAAAAAGGAACCCGCAGGATCGACGCCGAGATTCGAGCCGCGCAGGAAGTGGCCTCGAGGATCACCCTGCGCAGCGCCGCGTGCTCGTGTCAAAGGCCGGTGCGGGGCTCAGGTGGAGATGAAGGTCCGCCACATGGCAGGGCGGAAGCATCTTCCAATTGTCGAATTGAAAAAGGCTTCCTAATTCAGACTGAAGCGTGAGCTGTCTGTCGTTTCTGCCGGTTTGTTCAGACTGCTGAATCTTGTCCACCGCAACGATCCTCCGATCGCTTTCACCTCCAACAAACAGTCCAGGGACTCGTTTTCTGCACGGATAGCGTTAACTAACGGCAGGAACTGCTGATTCTCGATGGTGTTAAAGGTCGCTAAGCACTTACACCTTACGAACAACGGCGCATGACTCGGGGTCGGTGTGGATCGCTACTCCTTCACCGTATGGTTCTTTCATCCACTACACCCTGCCGGTTTGTGCCGGCGCACTGGCTCCCCAAGAGACAAGCAAATCATAACTTGGAGAACCCGCAGTTCTGGCGTTCCCTCTTCCTCAGGCCGCCCTGGTCCAATGGTCGTCGTATGCGAACCTCAGCTGAGCCAGTTGCTCCCCGATCTCGGTAGGATACTGAAGAAGGATCGAGCGCGTTTCATCCGACTTGATCGCTTCCACGACTACGGCTCGAGCCAGCTTGTCCACCGACGGGCCGAGCTCCCTTCTTCCGTTCTCCGCACCGGAGAGATGTTCGGGTGTGATGCACAGCAGTTCGGCGAACTTCCTGGCCGGCAGACCAGGCAGTTTCCGAAGGAAGCGCAACTCCTCCCCGGAAAGACGGTCTTTCTTGTTGACGAGATAGTGTGCAAGCATTCGGTGCAACTCACCCAGCTTCGGAATGCTGGGTGACTCCGCCCCACACTCCCGGCAGGATTCCACTTCGATGCCGATCAGAAAGACCCGATGGAGGCCGCTCAACTTATAATGATAGGGCTTTCGGGCGGTCGCCGTTCGAGTGAACACCGGGCCTCCGCAAATCTCGCATTCTCTTTTCCTGGCCATTTGAAATCCCTTCATCCGACAAAGCATGTGACGATCATCATCGATCCATTGATGTCAATCACGACACGTAAACCGAAACCGTCCGCGGACTTCCCTTTCAGCGTGTAGCGGGTCCGATACCCTGCATACTCGCTCTCTTCGTGTCCGGCGAACTTCCCGAACTTGATCACATGATGGACGTCCAGGTCATCGATGCCCTCATCCACCATGTGGGTCTGGGCGTGGGGTCCCCACCGGACCACTCCCTCATTCCAGATCCACTTCATCCGAAGCCGGGCCGCACTATAATCAACCGGACTGTGTCGGCCGTCGCCTTCGGTCATTCCGGATCACTCCCTGTCTCATTAATACGCTTGACTTAACAATTTGTCAAGTTACGCATTTAGTTGGTAACTCCATTACTCCCGCTTGCGTTATTATGTCCTTTTTGCGCAGCATTTTATCCAATTGAGGATTCCATGCCAGGCTACACATCCCCTCCCCGGATCCCCCTCCCCACCGGCTGGCCCAGGCGGGTGCGCTCCGGGATCATCCACGCCATCTCCCTGGCACACTTTTCCTTGACCTCTACCCGAAGCTGGGCGGCCAACAGTTGGAACGCAAGGGTCCGGCTCAAGGCCGACAACGACCGCCTCCGGCACGAGATCGCACTCCTTAATGAAAAAATGCGGATCAAGGACTCCCGGATGCTCCAGATCCCGGCCCATCGCAGGCCCTATTACCCTCCGATCGAGCGGCTGGCGATCCTGGAGCTCCGGGCCGCCCGGGCCTGGTCGTTGAACCAGACCGCCCACAAGCTCCTGGTCACCACCCCCACAGTCGCCGCGTGGATGCACCGCCTGGACGAGGAGGGCGAACGGGACCTGGTCCAGACCCGGGTACCGGTGAACCGCTTCCCCGAATTCGTCGCCTACATCGTTCAGCGGCTGAAGGTGCTGTGCCCTTCCATGGGCCGGGTCAAGATCGCCCAGACGCTGTGCCGGGCCGGTCTGCACCTGGGGCCGGCCACCGTGGGACGCTTTCTGAAATGCCCCCCTCAGCGACGGCCGAAGAAGAAGCGGGAACCGTCGACGCGCCGGGTCCATTCCAAACGACCCTGCCATATCTGGCACTGCGACCTCACAACGGTCCCCACATCCCTGGGGTTCTGGACATCGGCCCTGCCGTTTGCCCTGCCCCAACGCTGGCCATTCTGCTGGTGGGTCGCCGTGGCAATCGATCACTATTCAAGACGTCTGATGGGAACAGCCGTCTACCGGCAACAGCCGACTTCGGCGGAGGTCAGAACGTTCCTGGGCAGAGCGATAAAGGCGGCAACAGCAGTTCCGAAGCACTTGATCACCGACCAGGGAAAGCAGTTTACCGACGACAGCTTCAAGGCATGGTCCGAACGAAAAGGAATCAAACAGCGTTTTGGAGCGATTGGGAAGTATGGAAGCATCGCCGTCATCGAAAGACTGATGCGCACGATCAAGAGTGAGTGCACCAGGAAGCTGTTGGTATCCTACCGCCGTGAC
>CALZKF010000252.1 GCA_945787955.1 uncultured Acidobacteriota bacterium
GCAATCAAGCTCCTTCTTGGAGAGATCTGGGTGGACTGGGCGGAGTATTTGTTTCGTCGAGGGGACTATGCGAGTGTGCAACAGGCGCGTGAGCTTTACGGGAAGGTTCTCACGCTATTTCCAGAGGGCGCTTGTTGTCAAATGGCAGGGAACGAAGCCATGCGTGAAGCAGTGGTTGAGGTGTTGCGCAGTGATATTGGTCTTGAACACAAGCGAGCACTCGTGACACTGATGAGGGAGAGCCCGCGGTCTGTGCGTTATCAGCCGGAGGTTGAAGCGAGCCTACGCGATGTATTGCAGCAAGACACGCGCGAACGGCGCGAGACTGCGTTGAGCACTTTCGTGATGGGACAACGCAAGGCGCTGGTGCCGTTGCGGAGCTTTCACCGGAACCTCGAGCAAGCACGGACATTTACGGTGCGCAGAGAAGCGCACGAGGCAGAGGTCCTGGTGCCGCTATGGGGCCGGGCGGCGCGTGAGACGCGGGTAGCGGGTAAGGATGATAAGGGTGCCGATTTTGGCGCTTTTCCAGGCAGGTTTGGGCTCTCGGAAGCAGAGTTTCGGGAACTGCTCAAGCGTGCCGGCTTATCGCCGGCACAGATTGAAGAGCTAATTTCGTCGGGTGCGACCGTCGAGGATTTGGAGGCGATGCTAAGGGGCCTGGGTTGGTCAGATCGGCAGATAGAGTCGCTGCTGGCCCGAGTTGGGCTGACGCGAGAGGAACTGGCCACGTGGCTGGAGGAACTCGGATTTGAGGCACCGGAGGATACGACGCCAGCGATCATCGAGACGACGGTCCAATTCGATCTGTGTGTATATCCGAACCCACGGATCGTCTCGTTGGTCGATACGGCATGTCAGTACCTTGGCTACATTGAGCAATGCCGTAACTTCCTCGGTTATCGCAACGATGATCTTAGTATCTACAGCTACCGGGAACTGTTGGCGAAGAGCCGGCATTACCTTGGTCTCGCGCTCGCGATGGAGAAGGACTACATCGCTCACGTGGAGCGGTTTCAGCGTGAGCAGCGCGAGCGGCTGCGATCCCTGCAGTCAGTCTTAAAGGATCGGGCGCAGATTGCGTTGGGGAGCCTGCTGGTCGAGGAAGCGCATCTGGGTGAGGATTTGGCGATGCTACAGCACGATCGGGCTGTGGAAGCTGAGGCTATGTATCAGGCGCAGCAGGATTTTGCCAACAGTCCGTTGGGGATCGCACAGAAGGTGCTGGGGGTCGGGGGGCAGGCCGCCGCCACAGGTGTCTCGGTCGGCGCAGCCACTGCAAATCCGTATGTCGGCGTCGCTGCCGCTGGTGTGTCGTTGTTCACAGGATTTGCGAGTTGGGGACACGAGGCGGACATGATGGAGCACCAGGTGGCGCTGGCCGGTTACGACCGGTCGGTCGCGTCGCAGGGTATGGAACTGGCGGCGATGCGGGTGGAGATCGCCGAGGCCCAGCGGCGGATCGCCCAACTCGATTTGATGATGGACAGTCATTATCTGCAGCTGTTGTACAGCGGTATTCTGGGCGCCGAGACGTGGCGGTACATGTACCGCAAGGTACAGCGCATGTACAGGGCGTATGTCGATATGGCCATTCGGCTGGCGTGGTTGGCGGAACGGCAGCTTGAGTTCTTGCGGGGCGTGGAGATCAATACGATCCGTTTTGATTACTACCATAGCAAGCGCCAGGGTTTGTTAGCCGCGGAGACGCTGCAAAAAGACATTGAGGAGCTTAACTACCAGCGTGAACTCTCCGAGGCGAATCGGATCCGGGTGACGAAGACCTTCTCGCTGCGTGAGAGCTTTCCCATTCTCTTTGCGAAGTTCCTGAGCACAGGGCGCATCGTCTTTCGCACGACGGCGGATTATCTGATCACCGAGACAGTGGATGCCAGTGGCGCTGTGGTGCCGGTGGATGCACGTAATGCGCCAGCCCGGATTGACCACCTGGTGTACCGGGGGCACTGGCAGGATCCGGATCATTTCGGATTCCTGCAGCAACGAATCGAGTCAGTTGAGTTGCGCCTGCTCGGGCTGGTCGGCCCGAACGAAGATCTTAAGCTTGATCTGGCCAACTTCGGCACCTCGGTGGTGATGATCGAGGAGGGTGGGGCGTACAAACCGGTTATGCTGAAGCGACCCTATCAGCGCATCGCTTTCAGTCGGTATATGGGCGAGGACACGGCGACTATCTATACTCACGAGTTCACCGCGGGTGCTTTGAAGCCTTTTGAGACCATCGGGTTGGATACGGCCTGGGAACTGGAACTCAATCCCATTGCCAATCGTATCGATTTCGATCGCATCTTCGACGTACAACTGCTCGTTCACTATAGCGCCCAGTACAGCCGCGGCTACGAGGAACACCAGAAGGCGCGCGGCACGGATGGGGGCTACTTACGGCTGCCGACCTATCCGGCCCGCACCCGACTGTTCTCGTTCCGTGACAGTGATTTTACTGAGCAATTCTATGCGTTACATAATCCTGCGCAGCCGTATGAAGGGTTCCGAGACCTTCGTATTCTCAGCTTCGATACCAGGTCGGAGCAGCTGGGCCCTAACGAACGGGATCAGCAGATTGAAGACATCTACCTGTACGTTCAGACCGCAGCCAAGGTTCCTAAGATGGTCTGGCGGCTCAGTACGGGTAGACAGCGAGTTACCTCGACACAGGTCGCGTTCCCCAGTGTGATCTCGCAATTTGAGAATACGTTAGAAGATCCGTCTCACCCAGGGCAGATGGAAGAGATCCAGGGCCTGCTCGATTACTCGAATGTGTCTTCGCCGCCGCCAGTTCGAACGCTCAATCAACTCTTCATGCACAATACTGACATCGAGAAGCACTGGTCTATCAAGCTTGTGCCTGAGCTTAACCCGCAGGACTACTGGCAGGAAGATCTGGCGGGCACATATCTGAATACGCGCGGGCTGCCGACGAATAGCACGGCGCCCGAAGTGCTCCACGCCAAATGCAGCGGTAGTCGCACGGAGGCGATTGATCTTAAGGTGCAGCAGAATGCCCTGTCGCGCTGGGATAACTACTCGGTCGAACTGAAGTTCTTGCTGCGTTCGGGTCAGGCTACGTTGCGCTGGCGCATCGATGGCGATAAAGGGCTGTTTGTGCGGATTGTAGAGAATCGCGGGATTGAAGTCGGTGCATTCGAGGGTAGCGCATACACGGCTGCGCAAAGCTTCGACTGGAACAATCCGGTGCCGATTAACCTGGCAAAGGAGGAATGGTACCTGCTGGAGTGCCTGTCACGAGTCAAGGAGGACGATCCGGATAAGACCTTCGTACGCGTGGTATTGGACAAGCAGATTATCTGGGAAGGTCAAGTGGAGTTGGTGCAGGCAAAACGCTGCGGCCCCTTCCAGCTTCAGATTGATGGAAACACCGACATGCTGTTCGACGACTTGCTCATTCAGCGTATTGATCGGCGTGGCAATCCAACTGGTGTGCTCTTCTTCGATACTTTCGATGGCTCACGCCAGGATGAGTGGGATGGTCTCGATGAGCCGACAGCAGCAGTGCCTTACATGCGTCTGGAACCCGATCCTAACCCTGGGTTCGATCTCGATGTTATCAAGAACTTACTGTTCGTGGTGAATTACCAGTTTAAACGAACGGAATCGTGAGCAGCAATTGCTTGGTGTTTGATTCACGTTTGGCGGTAAAAAATGAGGTGTCTAGTAAAATTTACTTTCGCATCTGCCAGAAGATATTTCATATATGAACATTCAAAAGTATTTATTTAGAAAGCTAACTTCTGTCGTTTTTCTTTTATTCGTCACCAGTGAATGTAGTGCTCTTGGTTCATTAGGTCAAAGTCCTTGTGGTCCAATAAATCCTGATCAAGTACGACTAATAGCTAAAGACGACCAGATTACTATCTGTAATCCGTATTATATTGCTAATGTTGATGGGTCTACTGGTGAGTTGACTGCCGTATTCGATCGTAATGAGGACGGTAGCAAAGGATTGCGATCAGTGTTAGAAGACAAAATAACTCTTCGGCGGAGTAGTGATTCGGGTGAGCTTAACTATAACGACTTGGACATTGTCAATGTCGAGGTCGAAGAATCCCAAAAGAATCACGGCAAGATTTTTGACCAGTATGGTGATCAGATCACGATCTGGCCGCCGGTCGAGGCCGCGGTAAGAAAATATGAGAAAACCAAGTATAGCCCCTATAAACCATACTTTCGCCTGAAATCGAGAGTACCCCAAGTCACGCCACGCGGCGAAATACGGGAACAGGCGTCGAAATATTTCGGA
>CALZKF010000253.1 GCA_945787955.1 uncultured Acidobacteriota bacterium
AACTCGCTGGCGAACGCTTCGGCTTTGTCGATATGCCGTGTTGCAATGGTAACGGCAGCCTCAGAATGCTCCAACAGTTGCCGCGCTATCAATCTGCCGGTATGGCCTGTGCCGCCCATGATCAGAATCTTTGACATGTTTTCTCGGAGTCCCTATTGCGGCCAACGTGCAGTCAGTTGGGCTTGCGAAACAGGAGATTGGCCCTGCCCGGTTTGTCCATTTGAAATCTGATTAGACGGAATCATCTGACACCAACTGTTTTAATGTTAAGGCGCAACTTGTTCGCAGGGATAATCTGCTTCGCAGGTTCCGTAATCTGAACAGATTATACTGCGAAGCTTGAGAGTAAGTGCACCGGATTGGTCCAGTGTCTTTATGCTGAACGAACTCAGAGGTGGATCGGGATATCATGTGGAGATCAGGGGAAGGAGAAATGCCATGATCAAGAAAGTTGCTTTCATCGGACATCACGTGAAGGACATGGATCGGGCCAAGAAGTTCTACGGGGAACTGCTCGGTCTGGACAAGACCGCCGAGTACGAGGGCAAGTGGTGCGAGTTCGATACGCCGGAGGGGAAGACGATCGCGCTGGATACGTTTTCGCCTGAAGGGACTCCGCCCTATTTGTCGTTGGAGACGGACAATATTGAGGCCGAGGTCGGTCGTTTGAAGCAGGCCGGGGTTGAAGTCCTTATGGACGTCCGGGACAACAAGGTCTGCAAGATGGCGATCATCAAGGACCCCGAGGGCAACGGGATCATGCTGCACCAGATCTCACCGGAGCGGGCGAAGTAGGAACAGGACCGGTTAACGCACGATGCGAACCGAGTCGGTTCCGGTAATGGGCGTCCCGTCAGGTGTCAGGCCGTTCAGTTCGCCCGCGGTATCGCCGGACATGAACCCGGTCTGTTGTGTAAAGAAATGGCACACCAGATCGTTGAGCCAGTCGCCGTTGACGTCCTCCGGATGGCAGGAGGTTAGGCTCATCTCGCTGCCTGTGCTGCCGAACGTCAAAGAGTTCTGCACTATCTGGGTAGTTGCATCGAATTCCGCACTGGAGAGAATCGCCACAGGGATTCTTCCGCGGCTTTTCGGATTGATGCTGTTCGGAGTGCTGCCCGGCTTGATGTCGATGTCCACCGGGATCGCGCAGGCGACGGTGAAATGGGGCCCGTAAGTCCAGGTGATCTGATCGACCTCCTGGACGTAGAACTGATAGGTGTGCCCACACGTGTCGTAGCGCAGCGAACCGTAGCCGATGTTCGACGGGAACGGCCAGTCGGCTACGACGCCGCTATTGGGAACCAGCGATGCCGGCGCTGCGACGGCGGCGAAAGGGAACCCTGGAGTCAATTCGATCAGGGATACATCCACCAGCCATGAGGGATCTCCGCCTGTCCATCGGATCGTGACCGGTTGCCCGGCCTGGACAATGGACCCTGCCGGTGGAGCGGTGATCACGAACGGTTCCTGAGCCGCGGCTGGAGCGGAGTAAAGCACCGTGGAAAATACAAACCCGAGCAACGCCAGAATCTGGATACGGCCGTGAGTGTTGTTCATGTGTAACTCCTTGGTTACGAGGGTCCCGCCTTGCTCGTCGGTATTCATCCAGACATACGTATCCCTCTGAACATCCGTCTAGAGCCGGCAAAAAGTCGTGGGAAGAAGGCTATCCGGAGCGGGCGAAGTAGGGACTGGTAGTCAGACTCGCTCGTACAACGCCTCGAACAACAGCTTCCAGTCGTTTCCGTCCGGTGACATCTCCATCTTCCCCTTCATGGTGTCGGGGGTGGAGAAGTCGTAGGTCATGCAGGCGTGCATTCCCGGCCCGCCGTGGCCGAGGGTGAGGACATCGCCTTCGAACGTTCCGGTGAACAGTTCCGGAGGCGAGCCGATGCCGTCGAACCAGTGCAAGGTGTAGAGATCTTCCTTCGGGTCGTACGTGTAGATGCCGTGGCCCCGGAAGGTGATCGCACCGTCCCGCTCCTGTTCGTAGTCCACCTGCAGGCAGAAGCCGCCGAGGATGAGTTTGTGGTCATTCCTGCCGGTCGCCGTTCCCCCTTTCGGGTCCCACTGGGACGGATACATCGTTTCCTCTCCCACCCAGGAGCCGGCCAGCTTCTCGAGGCGGAGGTGGCCCGGTGCAGGCTTCGGCATGTACATCGGTTATCCTTTCGGTTCGGACGTGTGGAATGGTCCGTTCTCCGGCGGCGTTACCAGCACTGTCTCCCTGAATTCCAGTCCGTCCTTCTCCAGTTCCCGCAGGATCGGTTTGTAGATCGCCGGGTGGGTCGGGATGTGGCATCCGGTCAGGGGGAACTCGCCGCCCAGGAGCAGTTTGACCGCCACCGCCGCCGGCTGGCCCACGGTCCGTGCCATGGCGGTCAGGCCGCCCGGCTCGCCTTCCAGGGTGAAGGTGGAGGTGATGATCTCGGCGCGGTCGTATTCTTTCGGATAACGGGCTTGGATGCGGTGGTACAGCACCACCAGGTCCCGGGAATCTTCCAGCAGCTTCAGCTTGTCTTCCAGGAGGTGGATCAGGGCGTCGGCGACCGTCTCCCCGTCGCAGCCGGTAGGTTCGTCGGAAAACAGACCGAGCCAGGTCAGGTTCCGGATGATGGAGCCGGTCGGGTTGATGTTGAGGTAGTTGGCGACACGCTGTTCGATCCGGGCCTGGGCCGCCGCGTCCCTGGGAAGGAACATCGCCACGATTTCCTTCCAGGTGCGGTCTTTCAGGCCCGGGATCCGCATATGCTCGTTGGGCAGGCCGAGATGGACGATCTGCTGCCAGGTTTCGGACCAGCCCGGGTAGCGCAGGGTGCCCCTTATCAGGGTCTTGACGTCTTCGAGGCCGAATGTTTCCCGGTAGGAGATGGAGTCCCGGTTCGGGTAGCCCTCCATCAGGCCGACACCATCGACGTCGATCATCCAGGTGCGGTCGAAAACGTGATGCCAGGGCACGATCTTGATCTTGCCGTCGTGGAGGAACTGGGCGCCGCCTTCCCCGGACATAACGACGTTCCGCGGGTTCCAGGTGATGACATACCGCAGCGGGTTGTCGTCGCCGTCAGGCGCCGCCACGCCGCCGCCGTACGATTCGAAACTCTCGATGACGCCGCCGTCGTGCTGCACCCGGTGGATCAGGGTCATGGCCGACATCAGATCCAGGCCCGGGTCCAGCCCCATCTCGCACAGCAGCAGAACCCCCTGGCGCCTCGCGTCCCGGTGCATCGCCCGCAGGTCGGCGTTGCGGTAGGAAACCGAGACCATCGAAGTCTCGTGGTGAACGCAGTCACGGCCGACCAGCGAGAGGTAGTTGGCCGGCAGGAAGTTCACCACCACGTCGGCAGCCTTGATCTGGGCGCTGACCATGTGGGTGTCGTTGATGTCAAGCCGGATCGCCTCGCCCCAGGCGTGGTCGCCGACCCGGGACTTGGCCAGCCGGATGTCCCGGTCGCCGACGGTGACGAACCAGTCGTTTGCATGGGCGCCATCCAACAGGTACCGGATCAGGTAGGGTGAACTCTGGCCGGCTCCGAGAACGAGGATTCTCTTCATGGCCGGATTGTAGCTCCGATCCGGCTCTACTGGTACCCGAACAGCATGCTGTACACGATCAGGACGATCAGGATCAGCCCCACCGCCAGGGCGGCGAATCCGAAGAACCGGAAGAAGCGTTCCACCGGTTCGGGGAAGCGCTCGAACAAATGCTCTTCCAGCTTGCCGCTGGCCACCAGCTCCTCGTACTCCGCCGGCTTGTCCGCCTTGAACTCCTCGATCGGGACCCGGCCGGTGAAAATCACCGGATCCATGGGGAACTTGTCCGGCCGGAAATGGGTGTTGAAGAAGTGCACCGTGAAGATGAACGCCACCGCCAGCAGCGCTTCATCGCTGTGGATGATGGTGGCCACGTTCACCGACCAGCCGGGCAGGAGCTGGGTGAAGAACTCCGGGAACCACAGCAGCAGGCCGGTGGAGCCGATGATGAACACCCCCCAGAACACGGCGAAATAGTCGAACTTTTCCCAGTAGGTGAACCGGCCGTACCGCGGCCGCGGCCCAACGCCCAGGAACCATTTCATGGAGCCGATGAAGTCGTCCAGGTCCTTGCGGTTGAACAGCATGGAGGTCTTGCCGAAGATCAGGCCGATCCAGGACAGCTTGTTCCGGCGGCGGTGACGGTCGACCTGACGCAGGTGCAGGAAGAACACCACGAACAGCACGATGGCGGCGATGCGGTGCAGGG
>CALZKF010000254.1 GCA_945787955.1 uncultured Acidobacteriota bacterium
CACTGGCGGTGGTCGAGGCCGGCGCCAACCGGGTGGTGGTGTCGATCAGGATGGAGACAGGGGGGTTCTCGCCGGTTTCCAGGTTGACGTTCTCCGAGGCCAGGAAGCCGACCTCCCCACGCTGTGCCAGGACCGCATAGCTGCCTGCCGGCGCCGAATCCACGCGGAAAGCGCCATCCGATCCCGTAGGGTTCGAGTCGTAAACCGTACCGGTTTCTTCCATCCCGATTCGTACCACAATCCCTTCCAGTGGTGTTATGCCGTCTTCCGCCACCACCCGGCCCTGGAACACGGCCGTACCGGCCAGGGTCGTTGAGGGCACGGACACCAGGATCAGTGTGACAATGAGCATGGTCCCGAGGGTACGACGAGTTCGATTGTTGTACATGTATGGAAACCTCCAAATATTGTCCGCGTCATCAGGAGGGCGGCAACCGCCCACCGGCGGCCGAATTGTCCCGTCAGGCTGCACGGAAGTCAAGCCCGCATTCCACACTTCTGCAGCCGCACTGCAGCAGGATCCGTTGGAAAGCCTCGGTTCGCTAAGGGACGATCGGTGAAATCGGCGCAGGATCCGAGCCGGATGCGATGGCCAGCAGGCCGGCCCCGGAGATCCCGGTGATGATTGCGATTCCTGCAGGGCCTCGCCAGAACTCCTTGCCCACGGCCTTTCGGGACAGCCGCGCTACCCCTTCCACCGGGGAATCACTGCCCTGGAACCCGCGCACGGCGGAACTGCCGTCTTCCTCGTACGGCTCCAGCACCAGGCTGATTACCACCTTGCCTGACGGCGGGACGACCACCACCTGGCTGGCAACATACAGTTTGCCATCCATCTCCACCGCCAGGTCGAAGTAGCCGTAAGGGATGCCCTCAATGGTCACGGCGCCTTTGTTTCTGGCCGGTTCGGAGCGGAAAACCTGCTGGGTATCGATGTGGTAGGCGTTGAGGATCGTCCCCTCGGGGGAACCCCCTTCACCGCGGATCTGGATTTTGGCCTCGATCCGACCGTTGTTTCCCATGGAGTTGCCGTTTCCGGCCGTTCCCTGGCCCATGGCCGGGACCAACCCGGAAACCAGGGCGATCAGGCTGAACGTAGCAATCCGGCGGATAAGCGGTCTATTTGACATTTTAATATTGACCCCTAAAAGTCCAACAATGTAAAATTCTCATAACAGGTTAGCAGCCCGGACGGTGAATTGCGAGGGCGGCAGAGGGGAGAACTATGTTGAAATCACATTCATCCGGGGAATCGATCCCCGCTTCCACGCCGCTTAGCCGCAGAAGAAGTCGCTCGATTCCGGCCAAAAGGAGCCGACACGGGTCTATCCGCATCGGTTTTTTCGTGGCGACCGCGTTATGGGGTTTTGTGCTGGGTGCCGGGTTCCTTGCCCTGGCGCTCAGCCTCAGCAATGTCCGGATTCCCCGTGACGGCGCCGCTATCGGCCTCCTGGCGGCCGGGGCCCTGTTTGCGGCGGTGGGCGGCGTTCTGGGGGCCAAATCGTACCGCGAGTCGGTGAACCGTTGATCAACGCCTCTACATCCGGAGCAGGCCGTACTTGACGATGCATCGCAGGGCGCTGAAGCCGTCCCGCCAGTTGATCTTCTTGCCCTCCTCGTAAGTCCTGCCGGAATAACCGATACCGACTTCGTACATCCGCAGCTTTTTCCGGGCCAGTTTGGCGGTCATTTCCGGCTCGATGCCGAAGCGGTTCTCTTCCAGGCGGATACCGGACAACGCATCGGCCCGGAACACCTTGTAGCAGGTTTCGATGTCGGTGAAGTTCAGGTTGGTCGCCATGTTGGACAGCAAGGTGATCAGGCGGTTGCCGATCATATGCCAGAAGAACAGAACCCGGTGGGCATCGCTGCCTGCGAACCGGGAGCCGTAGACCACATCGGCCCGACCGTCCAGGATCGGGGTCAGCAGCTTGGGGTATTCCCGCGGGTCGTATTCCAGATCGGCGTCCTGGACCAGGAGCAGGTCGCCCCGGGCCTCCGCGAAGCCCCGCCGGAGAGCCGCCCCTTTGCCCCGGTTCACCGGCTGGTGGAACAGCCGGACCCGGGGGTCGTCTCCGAACGAATCCAGCACCGCGGCGGTGCCGTCGGTTGAGGCGTCATTGACGATCACCAGTTCTCGTTCCAGGCCTTCGGGCAGGGGAGCGGCCAGGACCGTCTCTATCAGGCTGCCTACGAGTTCCGCCTCGTTGTACACCGGGATGATGATTGAGAGTTTCTTCATGTTTTAACGCTAGAAGAACGCCTCGGGGACAAGCACCATGTCACCCTTCTCCAGAGGCAGGTCTTCCGCTTTTCCCTTTTTGATAAGGCGGAGGTTGACCGGGAACGAGCGGCGCACGCCGTCTTTGCCGTACCTGTAGACTACGACCTTCTTCTCGGCGGCCCGGTCGGTAGTCCCTCCCGCCAGTGTGATCGCCTCCAGGACGGTGATCGGCTCGGAGCGAGGCACCTCGTACAGGTCCGGTTCCCTCACCGCGCCGGTGACGAAGATCCGGACTTTCTCAACCGCCGGGACGTAAATGATGTCGCCGGCGCTGACCTCGAAATTCAGGGCCGGATCGGCGGCATAAACGAGCCCTTCAAGATCGACGGGGATCCTGGTGGTGATTCCGTTTTCGGCTTCCCTGAAAATCACGATTTCCTTGCCGAGTTCGGAATCCAGTCCTCCTGCGAGAGACAGCATCTCGAGGATAGTCTTGCTCCCGAGCATTTCGTAGGTCCCCGGCTTTTTGACCGCTCCGGTTACCGCCACCCGCTTGGATTCATATTCTCGAATGAAGACGGTGACCTGGGGATCTCTGACGTACTTCTCGCCCAGGAGCCTGGCGATCAACTCTTCAAGTTCGATTTTTGTGAGCCCGGCGATCTGCATCCGCCCCAGGAGCGGCATCGTGATGGAGCCGTCCTCGGAGACCCGGACCGTCTGGTCCAGTTCTTCCAGGTCGAAAACACTGATTTCCAACAGGTCCTGCCGGCCGATGCGATAATCCGAACCGGCATTGTTTACGGCCGGTGGGGGTACAAAGCCGGAGCTGCCGCGCTCAACCGGAACCGCGGTCAGGACCAGCGGCTTGTCGTCATCGCCGCTGTTGTCCGGACCTTCCTGTGCGAAACACGGGATGGCCATGGCCAGCATCATGACGGGGATAAGGGTTCGGCGCATTTCAATAATCCTTCCGGAGAAAAACACGATATCAGAAACCGACGTCTGCCGAGAGGGAAAGGGTATTCCTGTCCAGGCTCAAAGACGGAATGGACGATTCTCGCCGGTAGTCCGTGAATCGAAGGGTGTACTCCATCCTTCTTCCCAGTTCGCTTTCGAACATCCTGAAAATCAGGCCGGCGGTGTAGCGACGGATGTCGTCGAAGCGTGTCCTCCCGCCGATCGGCTGCGGCACTTCCAGGTGCCCGGTGTTGTAACCACCTTCGACACCGAGGAAACGGTTCAGAAACCGGGTAAGCTTCAGCCCCCGGGAGTCTTCGATGAAATAGCTGTTGTTTTCCCAGACCGAGAAGTCGACGCGGCGTTCGGCGTTCAGGGTCACCCGGGTCGCGCTGTTGAAGCGGTAGGTCAGGGAAGCGTTGCCGGCCGGACCGGTGTAGTCCTCGAGGACCGGGTCGACATAGTTCAGCTTCGTATACCCGATCCGAACGGTTCCGCTGAGGGCGCCGCCGATGCCGAAATCGACGCCGGGCAGGACGGTGGTCCGGTCCAGGTTCCGTGTGACGTCCGGCAGGGAGCCGAGGAACGGATTGTCGAAGGACAGGTCCTTGCGGGTCATTTCAACGGTGAGGTTGGTTCGGCCGAACAGCTTGTACCGCAAGCGCAGTTCACCTGATTGCTCGGAGCGGTCCTTGATATCGGCGATGTCGCTTCCTACGCCGCCGAAATCCTCGTCGGTGTATCTGAAATCGGTATCGGAGTATTCCAGTTCCAGGGTGGTTCGCCAACCGAACCGGGCGATCGCCCCCAATCCGAACTTCCGGGACCGGCCGATCGCCCGGACATCCTGCAGATCGATGGGCCGTTCATGCAGGCGCCTGAGTTCGGTGCTGACGAACAGGCCGTAATCGCCGAAGGGAACGGTCAGCCTGTACTTGCCTTCGTGATCCAGGGCGTTCAGTTCGCTGAAATCCTTGTAGAGGGTGTAGTTAAGTTTCTCGGTGAAGGTGATGAACCCGCGGCTCCCCAGCAGCACCAGGCCT
>CALZKF010000255.1 GCA_945787955.1 uncultured Acidobacteriota bacterium
CGTTCCCGTCGAAGCGGTCCAGGTGTTCACCCGGCTGTTCACAACCGGCCATGGCGGCAACCAGGCGTGCGACGGCGGCATCAATGATGGTGAAGCCTGCTCCACCGGCTGCACCGGCGGTTCCTGCCAGAACTGCGACGAGTTCTGCCACCGAACCAACACGATCCTGGCTGACGGCTCGCCGATCTGGTCGGCGGTGCCCTGGCGGGACGATTGTTCTCCCGGGCTCACCGGCTGCACCGAGTGGAATTCGTGCGGCTTCCCGTCATGCACATTCTCCCGGGCCGGCTGGTGCCCCGGATACGTCGCGTGCCACCACGATGCGCCTTGCGACCAGGACCTGGACATGACCCTGGACCTGGCTCCCGGCGGAACCTACGATGTGGGCTACAACGTCACTCCCCTGAACGGCTCATGGAGCGTCGCCCTGGTCGCTTACTGGTACAACGACAGCATCGCATTTTGCGGCAACAATCTCCGGGAAGGGGACGAACTCTGCGACGGAACCGACCTGGACGGTGAAAGCTGTCAGACCCAAGGGTTCGACGCGGGCACACTGGTGTGCGCAGGCGATTGCTCGGGATTCGACACTTCGAGCTGTCGGACCGTGGTCTGCGGCGACACGATCTGTGACTCGGTCGCCGGGGAAGACTGCATCACCTGTGACCTTGATTGCAACGGCGTACAGGGCGGCAACCCCGGCAATCGTTACTGCTGCGGCGCCGGTGGCGGCGACAACCCGGTACCCTGCACCGACCCGCGCTGCAATGCCGACGGGAACACCTGCGAGTAAGTAAAAGGGGTCAGGCACCTTTTCGCCGCCCCGTAGATGTGGCAGCGAAAAGGTGCCTGACCCCTTTAGGACTTTAGGAGATGAGATGAAGTTCGACTGGATCTACCACCGCAACGGCTGAACGTCCTGCACCAAGGCGCAGGGGTTCCTTGCGCCTAAAGAACTGAAAGCCCGTGAAACGGTCATCGCCAACAAGATCAAGCTGGGCGCCGACGAGGCGTTGAAGCTGGCCGGGGCGGTCTCCACCATCCACGTCGCCCGGGGCAGGAAGATCGTCACCTTCAACATGAAGAAAGACCCGCCTGGGAAGGACGAGCTTCTCAAGCATATCCTTGGCCCCACCGGGAACCTGAGAGCCCCCACCATCCGCAAGGGCAAGACGCTGCTGGTCGGTTTCAACGAAGAGTTGTACGCCGACGTTTTTAAACCAGCGAGGCCTGCATCTTCCTGATGACCGGAATGAACCGGACGAACTCGAACACCATGTAGGCGCTGCTGAGGTAGTTCAGGTAATAAGCCGGCGTGGCTTCCAGAGCTTCGCCGCCTGCCAGGAAAACGACGATCACACCGAACAAGGCGGTGCCCTCCAGCAGCGCGAACTTGATGATCAATGCTCTAAGATAACCCTGAAAATCGGGTTTCTGGATCTTCGCAATCAGGTTCGAGTAGATGAATTGCGACAGCACGATCATCACTACGGCAAAAGCCGCATGGATCAGGCTCAAAGTCGATAAAAGACGGTTGGAGGGCTCGAGACCTTCAGATGAAACACGGCCCTCACCCGATTGCATCAGGAAGGTCATACCAACAAAGAACACAACCCCGGCAGTCAGGGCGGCAGGTATCAGGAACAAGACGGCAGGATTCTGATTTTGTGTGTTGTTCATTCGTCCTCCTTGATGCTCGCCAAGTTTTCGATAAACCTGAATGCATGTCAACCGGATCAGGCAGCACCCCATAACAATTTAAATTTAATGTGGAATGTCCCCATTTCTTTCCCGTAATGGAACCGGGCAGGGTGGTATAACGTACAGATTCCTGATGGGAGGTCTTCATGGCCAGCGGAAAAACTGTGTTCAAATACGGATGCTTCGGATGTCTCGGAATCATCGTTCTTATCGCCGTCAGCCTGGCCGTTGTCATCGGAATCGCCAAGACTCAGGCCGGCAAGGCGGAGGTAACCGAGGAGGCGATCCGCCCGGACCTCCCGCCGGCCCTGTTCGACCTGCCGGATTCCGATGCGGTCACCGCCGGGGCCGAGCCGGTATCGGCGGTCGGCACCATCGAACTGGACCTTTCCGGCGCCGAATTCCACATCAAACCGGCAGTCCAGGGAGAGTCGCTCCACGTCGATGCGATCTACGATAAAAACATCTATGTTTTCGAAGAGAGCCTGACCACCTCCGACAGCGGTCCCTGGCTCTACCGCCTTACCTTCAAGAAAGCCGGCGGCGGCCTGCTCGCCACCATCAACGAAATGTTCAGCAAGAAGAAGCCGAAGGTGACCGTCTATCTCCCCACCGACCGGCCGGTCGCCCTTGAGTTCCGGCTGAGCAAAGGGGGTGCGGAAGTTGAACTGGGTGGCCTGTGGCTCACCGAGGCAGACATCGATATGCAGATGGGCGGAATGGCCCTGGTGGTCAGTGAGCCGACACAGGCGCCCATGAACCGATTGTCCGCCAGCGCTTCCATGGGTGGTTTTGCCCTCAGCCGGCTGGGGAACGCCAGCCCTCGGGTGCTGACCCTGGACGCCCAGATGGGTGGTATGGACATGGATCTCAGCGGCCGATGGGTCACCGATTCCGAGATCAACATCCATTTTTCAATGGGCGGTGCAGCATTGCGGTTGCCGAAGGACGTGCAGTTCCAGGGATTGAGTCAGCCTGGTGTTGCGGTATCGGACGACCTCGAGATCCCGCCGCCGACGCTGAAGTTCGACATCCAGGGTGATACCGAAAACCTCGAAATCGTATACCCCTAGGAGCTGCCCGTGGCCGTTTGTCCGTCCTGCAACAAGCCGGTCCGTGACGACAGCGCCTTCTGCGGCAGCTGCGGAACCCCGGTCCGGGACCTTCGGGGTGACCTGACCCAGACCTCCGCACCGGTGGACGAAACCCCCGGGCATGCAGGCAGCCGCGTGACCCATCACGGCGCCGCCGGTGTTCTCCACACCACGACCGGTGATCACAGCCGTTTCCTCCCCGGCGCCATGGTGGCGGAGCGGTACCGCATCATCGGCCTGCT
Organism: uncultured Acidobacteriota bacterium; assembly: GCA_945787955.1. Lineage (GTDB taxonomy): Bacteria > Acidobacteriota > Polarisedimenticolia > Polarisedimenticolales > Polarisedimenticolaceae > Polarisedimenticola. Next base: position 3,038 of record CALZKF010000255.1, read on the forward strand.
GGGGAGAGGGGGGATGGGGGAGGTCTACCGGGCCGATGACGTCAAGCTCGGCCAGCCGGTCGCCCTGAAGTTCCTGCCGGAGTCTCTCGCGAATGACTCCGGGCGCCTGGAGCGCTTCCTGGGCGAGGTCCGCGTCGCACGGCAGGTTTCCCATGCCAACGTCTGCCGGGTGTACGACATCGGTGAGGTCGGCGGCCAGCACTATCTTTCCATGGAGTTCGTGGACGGCGAGGACCTGGGATCGCTGCTGCGCAGGATCGGGCGGCTCCCCCAGGACAAGGCGGCGGAACTGTCCCGGCAGATCTGCGCCGGTGTGGCGGCGGCCCACGCCAAAGGTGTGATCCACCGTGACCTGAAGCCGGCCAACATCATGATCGACGGCGAGGGCAAGGTCCGGGTCACCGATTTCGGACTGGCCGGCATCGCCGAACAGTTCCAGGGCGCTGAGATCCGGGTCGGCACACCGGCGTACATGTCGCCGGAGCAGTTGGCCGGCAAGGAAGTGACCGCCCGCAGCGATATCTATTCCCTGGGCCTGGTGTTGTACGAGCTTTGCACCGGCAAACCGGCGTTCACCGCACCGACCCTGGCTGAATTGAGCAAGATGCAGCAGGAGTCTGCACCTGCGTCGCCCACCACCCTGGTGCCGGACATGGATCCGGCCATGGAGCGTGTCATCCTGCGCTGCATCGAGAAGGATCCGGAGATGCGTCCCGTCTCTGCACTGGCGGTGGCGGCAGCGCTCCCCGGCGGCGATCCGCTGGCGGCGGCGCTGGAGGCCGGGGAAACCCCGTCACCGGAAATGGTGGCGGCTGCCGGCGCGGTGGGGGGCGTGCGGCCCCGAACCGCCCTGATCTGCCTGATCATCGCCGTCCTGGGTGTGTTCCTCCTTACCGGCCTGCGGAAGCCGATATCCCTCATCGACCAGGTTCCCATGGACCGGCCGATCCTGACCCTTGAGGACAAGGCCGGGGAGATGATCCGCTCCCTGGGGTATGAAGAGAAGCCGGCGGACAGCTACCACACCTTCGCCCAGGATACCGATACGATCCAGTACATCGCGCAGGAAGACGACCGTGTGGAACGCTGGTCGGAGCTGAACGAACCGGGACAGGCGGCGCTGTATTACTTCTACCGCCAGG
>CALZKF010000256.1 GCA_945787955.1 uncultured Acidobacteriota bacterium
AACCACAACGCCTCCGGAATCCAGAAGATCGTCCAGGCCCAGGGACTCGATCTCCTGGGGCTCGTCGTTCAGGCGGTACAGGTCGACGTGGAACATCGGAAGGCGCCCTCCCGAATACTCCTGGACCAGTGTGAAGGATGGGGAGGTGACGTCCTCCGGAATCACTCCCAGGCTGGCGGCGATGCCACGGGCGAAGACGGTTTTCCCCAGGCCCAGATCGCCCTCCAGCACGACAAGCTCGCCGCCCTTGAGGGTTCCGGCCAGGCGCATGCCGAGTTCGTAGGTCTCCTGCTCACTCAGGCTGAAGGTGCTGTTGGCGCTCATGGAGCCCATACTAGCCTGTTTCCGAGCCGGTGCGCAGCCACTGGATCGCACCCGGCAACTGCTCCAGGAGGTCGGAAGCAATAAGGCTGTCCATACCGGTTTCGCAGGCGGCCAGGTCACCGGCCAACCCATGCAGGAATACGCCCAGGCGGGCAGCGTCGAACGGATTGCAACCACCGGCCAGGAACGCGCCGACGATCCCGGTGAGAACGTCTCCGGTGCCGGCTGTGGCCATCCCGGGGTTTCCGGTGCTGTAGAAGGAAACGAATCCGTCCGGTCTGGCTATAACCGTGCGATGGCCTTTGAGGATCACAACCGATCCGGCGCCTGCGGCCAGGTCCCGGGCCGCCTTGAGCCGATCGGTCTGGATCTGTTCCACGGTGCCGCCGAGAAGCCGGGCCGCCTCCTTCGGGTGTGGGGTCAGGACCGTCGCCCCGTTCCGCCGTCGGAGAAGGTTCAACCCACCCTCCGAGGCGGCCAGTGCATTGAGCCCGTCGGCGTCAATGGCCACAGGCAGGTCGCATCCGGAAACGATTGCTGTGACAGCCTCCCTGATATTCTCAGGCGAACCGATACCAGGACCAAGGGCCAGTGCGTCCTTGCCGCCGGCCAGGGCCAGGATCGCCTCCGGACCGTCAACGGACACGGTCATCAGCTCGGCCTGTTGCACTGCAACTTCGGCCTGTATCGCTTCGGGTACTGCCAGAGTGCACAGACCGGCGCCGGTTCGCAGGGCGGCACGACCTACCAGTACGGCGGCGCCACTTTTCCCGGGGGAGCCGGCCACCGCCAGCAGGTGTCCGAACGTCCCTTTGTGGCTTTCGGACGGACGGGGAGCCAGGAGTCCGGCGGCGACGGTGGCACCGAGCCACTCCATGTCCGGCTGTACATGGGCCACCGACTCGCAGGGGATCCCGATGTCCACCACCGACCAGTCGCCGGCGAAGGCGTCGGTCGGTGCAGATGCCAGCGGCAGCTTCGGTCTGCACAGCGTGTAGGTCCGGTCTGCCTGAACCGGCTCTCCGGAAACCTGAAGGCTGTCGGCGTCCAGGCCGGAAGGGAGGTCCACCGACGCGATCTCACAACCGCTGGCGTTGATCAGATTCACAACATCGGCCAGAAGCCCTCGAATCCCGCCCTTGATGCCGGTGCCCATGAGGCAGTCCACGATCAACGGGCCAGCTTCGAAGTACGGAGCCAGCCGGTCCAGTTTTTCCGGGTCGGTGATGGCTGCGATATGCAATCCGGTCTTCCCGGCTGCTTCGTAATTGATTGCGGCGTCCCCGGCCAGCTCTTCCGGAGCGGCAAACAGGATCACTCCCGGGGTCAGCCCGGCCTTCCGCAAATGTCGCGCAACGACAAACCCGTCGCCGCCGTTGTTGCCCTTACCGCACAGGATCAGCACCGGCCGTGAGGCCAGATCCGGATAGTCCTGCCACAGCCCGTCGGCTACTCCGCGTCCTGCCGCCTCCATCAGATCCAGGCCGGGAATCCCCAGCGTCTCGATGGCGTGGCGGTCCACAGCCTTCATCTGTTTCCCGGTGAGGATTTCCATCGCGGCCTCCAGGTTGAGAGAGTCATTTTTACACGTTCCGGGCTGAGACGGGAGCGAAGAAAGAGCCCGGCCCGTGTATCATGACCCGAGTCCCACGAAGCGAGGTGAACTGATCATGCTGCTGCGATTTCTGACAGCCGGTGAATCCCACGGCCCGGCCCTGACCGTTATTGTCGAGGGCCTTCCTGCCGGATTGGCGGTCGATTTCGATCAGGTACGACGGGATCTTCTTCGCCGCCGGGGCGGATACGGGCGAGGCGGCAGGATGAAGATCGAGTCCGACCCGGTGGAGGTTCTGGGAGGGATCCGGTTCGGGAAGACCCTGGGATCTCCGGTCTCCATGGTGATCCGGAACCTGGACCACGCCAACTGGACCTCGGTCATGGCGGTGGAGGGGGAGCCGACGGAGGAACGGAGCGTTACTTCGCCCCGGCCCGGCCATGCCGACCTGGCCGGAGCTCTGAAATACGGCACCCACGACGCACGGGACATCCTGGAACGGTCCAGCGCAAGGGAGACCACCGCTCGCACCGCCGCCGGCGCCCTCGCACGGCAGTTCCTGGCCGCCCTGGGTGTAGAGATCACCAGCGCCACCGTTGCAGTGGGGGAAGATCCGGGCTGCATCATCCCCGACGATCGGTTCGACGATCTGCTGGCACTGCCCGACGATGCCCCGTTCCGTTGCCTTGATGAGGCTTGCGTACAACGCATGACCGCTGCGGTGGAGCAGGCCCGCAGGAACAGGGACTCTGTCGGTGGGGCGTTCCAGGTCCTGGTGCGATCGGCGCCGGTAGGTCTCGGAAGCCATGTGCACTGGGACCGGAAACTGGACGGTATGCTGGGACAGGCGGTCATGTCGATTCCGGCGGTAAAGGCAGTGAGCATCGGGGATGGGGTGGAAGGATCGTACCGGCAGGGCAGCCGGCACCACGATCAGATCGACTATATAGGAGCGGAAGGCCGGTTTGCCCGTCCGACCAACCGGGCCGGTGGAATCGAAGGCGGGATAAGCAACGGTGAGATGATCCGGGTGACCGGATACCTGAAACCGCTGTCCACCCTGCCGAAGCCGTTGCCCTCCACAGACCTGGCTACCAAGGAACGCTCCGGAGCGGCGGTTGAGCGAACCGACACCATCCCGATTGTGGCTGCCGGAGTCGTGGGGGAGGCGATGGTTGGCCTGGTGCTGGCAGGGGAGTGCCTGAGGAAGTTCGGCGGGGACTCCATGACCGAGGTGATCCGGAACCAGGCTGCGTACCGGGACGCATTGAGGTCGTTCTAGCCCTCTTTAAAGAAAAAAGTAGGCCCACCGAGGTTATCGGTGTAATATCGAAAGACGGGCGCTGTTCGCTCTCCCCGGAGAAAATGAGCCCTGGCACGGGTCAAGACTGAGCGGTAGGCCGAAAAAGCAGGATCCCTGTGTCCGGCCCTTTGCAGGGACGAACGGGACACATGGAGGGATGAACCGGCCTCAGGCCGGTTCCGAAGCTAAGAGGTCGAGCCGCATTACCCCGGGGAGAGCGAGCAAAGCCCGTTTCCGTTTTCTTGCCCAAATGATCCCTCGTCGAAATAGCCGAGCCGTTCAAACTCCAGATGGAACTATACCCGTATGCGCGTTGACCCTATCGCCGATTCCTGTGTTCTGTCAAGAGGAAACTGCAATATATCGAGGACGATACGCTCCTGACCCCATGATATAGCGGTGGAAGGCCTAAATGAGCGAGATTCGGGATACGGTTGAACTGGATGTGACCTCCCTGGCGGCCGGGGGCCGGGGGGTGGCCCGCCGGGACGGCAAGGTCTGGATGGTGGAAGGGGCCGTCCCGGGGGACCGGATTCTTGCCGAGCCGGTCCGGGAGCGACCCAGGCTGGTTGAAGGCCGGACCATCCGGATCCTGGAGCCGTCGGCTCTACGCCGGGAACCGCCCTGCCCGCTGCAGGCATCCTGCGGTGGTTGTCCCTGGATGGTCCTGGATGAGGCCGGCCAGAGGGAGTGGAAGGGCAAGGTGGTCCGGGACAGCCTGGAGCGGATCGGCCGGCTCCCCGACCCGCCGGTGGAACAGGTGGTGCCCTCGCCTCTGGACCTGGCATACCGGGGCAAGGTGGAACTGAGCATCGGAACCGACCATGGCGGCAGGACCCTGGTCGGCTTCCGCCACCGCCATCATCCCGAACGGCTGGTGGACGTTGCAACATGCCCGGTGATCCCGGCAGCGGCCAACCGGGTGCTTCGAGAGGTGCGGCTGTTGCTGGGCGCCACCGGAGACGGCGGAACCGTCG
>CALZKF010000257.1 GCA_945787955.1 uncultured Acidobacteriota bacterium
GTCACGGAACGACTCCGGTTTTCCTATGGCCGCATCACTTATACCTGGGAGTTGAACGGCAACGAACATATGGCCACCGCACCTTAAGGGTAGTCCATGCAAAAGCGCTTTCCATCCATGCGGCAGATCCTTATCGGGCTGGGGTTCATCACCTTCCTGGCCGTCCAGGTTTCCATGGCCGGAACCGGTTACCGCACCGACTTCGATTTTCCGGGACGCGGCGACGACTGGTACGGCAGAGCCCTTCCGGACACCCGGCGGGACTTTCCCTCCAACCCGGTGGACGAAGCTTCCGACGGGGACGATTTCGGGCGCGGGTACGAGCTTCTGGCGGCCAGCCCCGGTTTCGGTCCTCCCCTGGCGTCCACCCAGAGCCCGAACCACGAATACCGCTTCCGGTTCGGCGACCGCTACACCGACTGGCAGGAGTGCTACGTCGACGCCAACTGCCTGGATGGCCTGTTCTGCAACGGTGTCGAATCCTGCAGTATCGGCGGAACGTGCAGCAGCGGAGCGCCTCCCAGCTGCGATGACGCCGATCCATGCACCGCCGATTCCTGCAGCAACGGCCTGTCCTCCTGCGTGTACGATCCGATGCCCGACCCGGGAGAGGTCACTTCTCTCACACTGAGCAAGCTGCCGTTGGACACCGTCGCCACCCTGACCTGGACCGACCAGATCGCAGCGGAGTACTTCGACATCTACCGCGGGGAAAGACCGGACATGTCGGACATGGCCTGTTACCAGACCGGCATCGCGGCAACCAGTTTCGACGACGACGGCACCATCGGCGCCGACGGCCTGTACGAGTACCTGGTCAATTCCATCGGATGCGGCGGCGCCTCCTCCCTGGGCACCGACTCCACCGGCGGTGAGAGAACCCCGGCCGAGTGGTGCCCCTGAGAAAAGGGGTCAGGCACCTTTTCGCCTCTGGTGAGGTAGGATTCTCCCGATGGAACCGCAATTCCAGGTCGACTTCCTGCGCAAACTCCAGCGTCTCCTTGCAGAAGGCGGGTTCGTCGCCACTTACAAGTTCGCCCTGCTGCACTCCATCGCCGACCTTTGCATCGAAAAAGACACCGAACCGGACGGCCGTCTGACCCTCACGGTGGATCAACTGGCCGCCAAATTCATCGACCTGTACTGGCGCCAGGTCCAGAACTTCCCCCTCAAAGGCGCCGGCAGAGATCTGGTCCTGAAGCAGAACACCGGAAAGCAGGCGGCGGTAATCAATACACTCCGGGATATACAACCACACTACCGGCACCGGCTGCCCCTGCTCAAGAGCGATCCGGTAGCATGGAAATCAGCGCTCAGTACTGTCCGCCGGACCATCAAGGTCATGCCGCTATGGAAACTGCAGACCATCGGGGAGAAACCGATCGAGTTCATGTACCGCAACAATCCGGGAACCAACGAGATCACTCTCCTCCCTGGTGTCGCGACCTGCTTCCGCACCTTCCACGGCCTGATCATCGAGCTGGTCCGTTCAGCCTGGATCCGCTACATCCGCCGGCACAACGACGGTATCCGCCAGAGCCTGGAACTCCACGGTTTCCTGTTCGGCAGTGAACGAGCCAACCTGGACGGCTACCGCCAGGTGCTTCTCCAATCCGACGGCACCCGCTGCTTCTACTGTGAGAAGCGGATCGCCAAAGAGCCCCACGTCGACCACTTCATCCCCTGGGCCCGCTACCCTAACGACCTCGGCCACAACTTCGTACTGGCCCACTCCCGCTGCAACAGCAGGAAGTCAGACTTCCTCGCCGCCGAGGAACACCTGTCACACTGGGCTGAACGGAACAGGGATCACGGGGAGGATCTGAGCTCCGCCTTCGCCCAACAGGGCCTGGCCCATGATCGACCGGCCTCTATTCGGATAGTGCAGTGGGCCTACGGTGAGCTTCAGCAGGTCGGCGGGGATGTCTGGGTGGCGGGGAAGGAGATGCGGGAGCTCTCTAGCCGGTGGGCCGCGTCGCTTGGAATGCATGGTACAGCGGGATGAACGTCAATCGCTCATCGGGCAGTTCGGCGAAGTGGGCGGTGCTGAACACATAGCCTTTCTCACAGTTCGAGTCACTGTTCAGCAACCGGTGCATGCTTCTCAACCGGCCGGAAGGCCCGCTCTTGACCTCCACCGGGATGATCGCCCCGTCGATTACCGCCAGGTAGTCCACCTCCGCCGCGCTGCTTTTCGCCTGCCGCGCCCAATAGAACAGACCCGAACCCTGGGCGGACAGCATCTCTTGCCCCACGAACTGTTCCGCCATGTCGCCTTCATGAATGTTCAGGAGATTTGCTCGGCTGTATTCCAGGTCCAGCGGTATCCCGCGAAGATGTTGCATCAGGCCGATGTCCACCATCAAAGCCTTGAACCGCCGGGGTGAGGACGACGCCCCCAACGGCAGTCCCGACGGGTTTGCCGCCGGCACACGGTTCACCACCCGTGCCTTTTCCAGCAGCTCGAATGCCCGCTTGATCTTCGGGCCGGTATAGCCCTCCGCCAGGTTGGTGTACTTGACCTGTCGTCCAACGTTCCTGGCGGTTCCGGCGAATACGGCGTCGAGACAGTATGGATCGGTGCGAGGAGCATACTTGGCGAAATCCTGCCGGTAGGAATCGCACAGTTCGCGATGAACCTCCCGGGAATCCCGGATCGACCGCTTGCCGGCGTAGGCCAACACCGCCTCCGGCATGCCGCCGACGAAGAAGTACTCCCGCAGGTCATCCAGCAGCGCCTTGTGGATCGAGTCCCCTAAAGGGGCCGGTCCGTCCAGCACTACCGCTGCAGACCGTTCTTTACCAACCGCCTGCAGAAACTCCGCAAATACCAGGGGGCCCATGTCCAGGAACTGGACCCGGCCGACCGGAAACGAGATCTCCTCCAGCGCGAAGTCCAGCAGGGAGCCGGCTGCCACAACATGCAGATCCGGCACCTCCTCATATAGATAACGAAGGGCCATGATCGCCCGGGGGCAGCTTTGGATCTCATCCAGGAACAGCAGCGACTTCCCCGGCACCAGTTGCTTGTCCAGCACCACTCGCAACTCGGACAAGATCCGCCCCGGATCCGAGTCGTCCTCGAAAATACGGTGGCGGCCGCGGTCCCGCTCAAGATCCAGAACCGCCAGTTCCTGGAACCGGTCTTCCCCCAATTCGCGGATGGAGTGTGTTTTCCCCACCTGCCGCGCTCCCCGGACAATCAACGGCTTCCGCCGGGGTGAATCGGCCCAGGCCCTCAACCGAGTGGCGATGAATCGTTTCATAGTGATATTAGCATTGTATTTCTAACGCTTAATGTCAATATTACAATGCAAATATTGATTTTAGCTCACGCTTTCCACCTATTTCGCAACAAGCGGAACCGGGACCTACGGCGGACCAGGAAAGGGAACCTCTTCCCTGGACCCTAGACTTTTCATTCGGAAATAGAGCCCGCGCAGCTTGTCCTGTTGATCCATCAGCTGTTCCATGGTGATTGGGCTCCCTTCACGGGCCATGTCGCCTCTGAATTCCAGGATCGGTTTTTCCGCCTCGGGGCTGAACCAGGCTCGACCTATCCCGGCCAAAACCGAAGTTGCCCGGAAGGAGACAACCCTTCCGTAGAAGATCTGTTTCGGTTGCACTGGCCCGGATACATCACGCTCCGTAACCCTGACTCTCAATCCCAGAATCAGGTCTTCCAGTTCCATCCAGCGGTCTTCCTTCCTGGCGAGGACGCGGTAAAAGCTGGCCGGTGTACCGATTGTCGCCCTGAGGACATCCTTCTCCTCATCGTTCAAGGATCTGCTGCGGGCGGCAAGGAATGCCTCAGCCACCGTTCCACCGGAATATTTCCTGGCCTTGGCCCGCCAGAGGTTGTCCGGCGGAATCCAATCGTAGAAAAGCCAGTGCCCCTGAAGAGGCGGCTCTGCGCCTCCGTCACCGAACAGCATCATCGGATAGGAGTACTGGGCGGCACAGTAAGGAAGCGCTCGGTTCAGGATGACCGTTCCGATGAACTCCAGCATCCTGTCCTTAAGCGCCAGTTCAGTGCTGCGGTAACGAATCGCATTGAACATGAAAGTGACCCAACCGAGGAGGGGATCAACTTAGCC